>NZ_JBEPQI010000037.1:0-67312 GCF_040547725.1 Bradyrhizobium sp. LA2.1 | reverse complement strand
GGTGACCCATCCCAGCTCTCCATGCCGAAAAACGAATCTCCCGAAAATACCAGCAATTCCAGGATCAAAGATCGCGACTTTCTGACTCAGTAAGATTAGGTCGTACTCCCCCTGGCCAGCCGCTTTCCCGTTCTACGAAAATGCTGCTCAGGGGTTTCGAAGAGCACCGTGTGATTTGGGCTCATTTACGATCAGGAATTGATCGCCGCCCTGCTCAATGCATCCTGAGGTCCGCAGTGCAGCCTGCGGAATTCCCTGGTTTGGACCGCCCGTCGTGATCCCAACTCCACGTCCTGCCTGACTGGTCTGAGCCCCGCAAGCTCCTCCAAGAATGGGTAGAGTCCGTCACCTCTGGTGAAACGCTCCCCAAAACTAGGCCAGCCAGAGCTGGAATTTTCCGGGTTCGGCTCATGCCGGCGGGGGCGCCGATGAGCCATTCAACAGCTATACAGTCGCTGATCGCGGTCTTGACGGATTTGCCCGGATGACTCCTCGCAAAGGGGGTGAGCGGCGGATAATCGAGCTCTCCGAACAGGTCGCGGCGATTTCGTCCGCAGCTGCGCGGCGGTCGATTGTTCAGCTCGACAACGAGCGCGCGGATCGCCTCGTTGAGGGCGGCGGCGGCGGCCACAGCGCGACCAGGTCGCTGCCGCCGTCCTCACGCCCGGCGTTCATCCCGGTTCAGCTTGAGGGGAAGGCCGAGCGCGAGCTGTCGCGAAAAGACAGCGTGGCGACGGTTGATTTGCCGGCTTGCGTCAACCGCTCAACTCGAGAGCTCAGCCGGCAACCTGATATTGCCGCACCGGATGGCGGACCATCGCATCGATATCGATGCCGTCAAGGATCCAGTGCAATTGCTCCGTCGTCAGCGCTTCTTGATCCACTTCCGAAGGAGGTTCGTCGGAACGGTCGCCGGCGCTACGAGGCGGCATCGAAAGAGCGTCTTGTCACGGCCTGCCTCGAGCCTGGGGTTTCGGTATCGAGGCTTGCACTCGAACATGGGGTCAACGCCACTTCGACACTCGGATCGCCGGTTCGATTCATCGGATTCTTGAATCTGAACCGTACCGACGCTGCTGTTGGCACGCATTGCTGCGCTGCAGGCGGAGAACCATCAACTCGCCGACCGCGTCGCCAAGCTCGAGGAAGAACTGGCGCTGGCACGCCTGCATCGTTTTGCGCCGCGCAGCGAAAAGCATGTTGATCGTCTCTTCAATGAAGCCGAGCATGCCTCCGATGAGGATGACGCCGGCAGTGAAACGAACAATATCGCCGAACTTCCGGACACGGGCTTGCCGCCCGTCGAAAACACAACGGGAAAGAAGCGCGGCCGGAGGCCGCTGCCGGGGAACCTACCTCGTGAGCGCGTCGAGTATGACCTGTCCGACGATCAGAAGGCGTGTCCTTGCTGCCGTGGCCAGATGCATCGCATGGGCGAGGCTGTCACCGAGCAACTTCATATCGAGGTGAAGGCGAAGGTTTTACAGAATGCGCTTCAAATATGCGTGCCGCCATTGCGATCGCACCGGGATCCACGCCCCTGTTGTGACCGCGCCGATGCCGACGCAACCGTTGCCGGGCAGCGTTGCCACACCCTCGACGCTGGCGTTCGCGCTGGTTCACAAATATGTCGATGGCACGCCGCTCTACCGCCTGGCGCAGGCCTTCGAACGTGCAGGTGTTCCTGTCAGCCGTGGCGCTTTGGGCCACTGGGTGATTGGCTCGAGCGAGAAGCATCTGCGTCGCATCTACGACGCCCTGAAGCTGCGGCTCAGATCACAACCTCTCATCCATGGCGACGAGACGACGGTTCAGGTCCTCAAGGAGAAGGACAAAAAGGCCACCAGCACATCGTACATGTGGGCTTATCGCAGCGGCAAGGGCAGCCACGAGCCGATCGTTCTTCTGGATTATCAGCCAGGCCGCGGCCAAATCCACCCGCAAGCCTTCCTCGGCGATTACCGTGGCATTGTGATGAGTGACGGCTATCGTCACCAACAACCGCCGTGCTCCCGGTGGCCTGTTCGTGCTGCACGCCAGGGCGCTGCCCGGTAACCCGTACGACGGTCACACCTTGCGGGACGTCATCGACCGCACCGAGACGCTCACCGGCTGTGCGATCGAGCGGGCCTATGTCGACAAGGGATACCGCGGCCACGACGCACAAAATCCCCGCCGAATCTTCATCTCTGGCCAGAAGCGCGGCGTCTTCGGTGTCATCAAGCGCGAGCTGCGCCGCCGCTCCGCCATCGAACCCATCATCGGACACTGAAGACCGATGGCCACCTCGGCCGCTGCTACCTCAAAGGCCGCGCCGGCGATGCGGCCAACGTCATCCTCTCTGCCGTCGGCCACAACTTCCGCCGCATCCTCGCCTGGCTCAGAGAACTCTTGTGCCTGTTCCTGATCCAGCTCTGGCGCACGCGCGCCTGTCCGGCCCCGCTCAATTCGGCTTCTTAACGGACGACTAACCGGCGGCCGCAATTCGTCAGATCTGAAATCGTGGCGCTCTCAAGACGAAATCGAGCCGTGTCTGCACAAGCAGTGACCACACCAGCAGTAGTTGGTGGGCCCGCCTGGATTCGAACCAGGAACCAGACCGTTATGAGCGGCCGGCTCTAACCGTTGAGCTACAGGCCCCGCTGCGGGCGACCGCTGAAAGATGACTGGCAACGGTGCGTGAGCCGTCTACCGGCTTGCCGGCATCTCGGCAATGCCAAATTAGATCGGATCAACAAAATGCATGATTGGGAGAGCGAGTTCGATGCGCTCGTCGCTGAAATGATGGCGTTCGCCAAATCGCTGAAGGTAGAGATTGAGCGTCCTCGGCCAACAGAAATCGACGAGCGGGGTGACCTCAGTGGGCCCGACTATGGCAGTTGTTTTCGTCGCGCATGGAACTCATCGCGCCGGGAAGATGCGTTCCGTTCTACAAACGCCAAGAATGCTGCTATGAACCAGGAACGCCGTCAGGCGCGGGCCTTTCGCAGGCTCTGGGACCGGCTATTTGGAATTGATTAAGATCAAAACATCAAATCCGGATCCGCTATCCTTCAGCAAGACTTAACGGAGGCTGGAGGTCTCATGCGCAACCTTCTGTTTATCAGTGTGCTTGCACTTCCCATCTCCGTCGGCTTTGGATCGCTTTCGACCGGCGCTCCGCGGGGTCGTTCGTACATCCCCCGCCTCGGCAGGACATTTATTGCCTGCAGGGACGTACCTGGAGATATCCTGCCCGTTCTCGACCTATGACCAGTGCATGGCCACTGCATCCAGTACCCGATCTACGCGTTCCAGCGACAAGGAGGACAATTGCACTGATGTGACGCTGGACTTCCGCCTGATCGGACGTCCCCCGTTCGAGTGCGCTCGCGATGCAATCTCCTGGGTGCATCAAGTCGCGAAGCAACAACGACTGGGACGCAGTGGCCCATCGGCGTCACGCGCAGTCAGGCGTCGATCTTTAAAGGAAAAACAAGACGAAAGCATCAAACAGACATCTGCGTGTTGCGTTTTTGTCAGCTTCTTCTTCCATGGTGACCTCACGAATGTTCTACTTTGGGTAGTTCTCACGTGGCGCTTCTAACGCGAAATCTACGTCACGTTACCTGCCAGAGAACGAGGGAGATCGCCAAATGTTGGATGCCTCCACCACTGCGCTCCTACGGGTGGTTCTCGACGACGTCTGCAAGAGTTTTTCCGGTACGATATCGGTGCTCGCACCCATGTCGCCTCGAAAATTCTGGAAGCCGCGACCGCAGGTGAGATCAGACCTGACCATCTCAAACAGATCGGTCACGATGCTCTTTCTAAAGCCCCGACAATGTGGCGAGAGGCCTGCCAAGTATGATGTTGTCACTGAAGTGCCACGAGACCCCGTAAGCGGCAGCCGCGCTTGCGCGCGACCGTGCTCTATCTCCGACCGTGCGACAGCCTTCGACCGAACCCGCTTGCGGCGGTTTCGGCCCGTGCGGGTGACGATCACTCTGCCAGCGCCGTCCGGACGACGTTTCTACCCGGTCGCTTGAGCTTCGCTTCGACGCAGAGACCGTACCTTGACCCTTGCCTTGCTGCGAAAATGGCTGAGGCGCTGTCGGCAGAGTCGGCGCGGACTGAATGTTCGCAAGCAGGTGAGTGAACGCGGCGAGATCGCTTCTGCCGATAACACTGTACTCCGCAATGCGACCTGATCTGTAGCCGGCACCGTCTATCTGCGGGCGACGCAATGAATCTGCCATCGAAAACGACGTGCATTAGGGCATCGACCATCTCTGAGCAGGCACGACCCCGCTCTCCATGGATGGCTTTCCTGGTCCTCCGCCCGGCCTTCCACGATCAACCCGCAAGGGGTCGGCTATGCGAGCATGCCGCCGCTGCGCCTTCGGCTGCGCGGTGATCGCTGCCGCTTGAGGACACTGACGGACGCCATCGAGCGGGGATCGGCCTCGCTCAGGATGGAGCCCTCAAATGTCGCACGATCTTTCTCTCGCCCAGTCCAACGCCTTCGAGCTTGCCCGCAGTCTGATGGTTCCGGTCACGCTCTTCCAGGTCGACGGCGCATATGGCGTGATGCCAAGCGACGAACTCGACGATGCCGACGTGATCCTCGTCCACGAATACGATCCGCTCGAACTCGTCCCGGCTCATTGAGCCGGGTTTTCCCCTTGTGCGGCTTGCGAGCGGGCGGCCGCAAGGGGCTACGCCGCGCCTGGCCGAAGCGGGGCGTCGAATGCCCCGATAATTCAGCAATTGCCAGCCGCGCCCTTGCCCCCTTCGCTCTTCGCGGCAAGGGGGAGTGGTCCCGCAAGCTGCGGGAGAAGGAAGTTCAAACGGGAAAGGTCTGGCGCGGCATCGCCGGGATTCGGAGATGGAGAAGAAGGATATCGAAGAGCTGAAGAATCGCGTGGCCTGCGCCGCGGTGCTCGAGAAGGCCGGATTTGCGATCGATCTGAAGGAAAGCACGCGCAAGGCCATCAAATTTCGCCGCGGCGGCGACATCATCATCGTCATCCATAACGGGAAGGGCTGGTTCGATGCCCTGTCCGATGCCAAAGGCGATGTGTTTTCGCTGGTGGAACATCTCGACGGCCTCGCATTCGCGGAGGTGCAGCAGCGGGTCTCGGACCTCGTCGGCTTTGTGCCGACGCAGCCCGTCTGGACACGAGAATCCCGCGCGCGCGATCCGGATCTCACTGCTGCGGATCGCTGGCGCGTGCGGCGCAAGCCTTGGCCAGGTTCACTGACCTGGCGCTATCTGTGCGCGGAGCGTGGCATCCCGGAAGCTATCATCCGTGCTGCGATCCGGCATGACCGGTTGCGCGAAGGCCCCCACGGCAGCATGTGGGCAGCCCATCTCGACATTGACGGCGTGGTCACAGGCTGGGAGGAGCGCGGTCCGCAATGGCGCGGCTTCACCAGCTGGCGGCGGCAAGGTGCTCTTCGGTTTCGGGCCGGCAAATGCGAGCCGGCTCTGCATCACCGAGGCTGCGATCGACGCCATGAGCTTGGCCGCGATCGAAGACCAGCGGCCGGACAGTCTCTATCTCAGCACCGGCGGCGGCTGGGCGCCGGCCACGGTCGCTGCCATTCGAGCACTGAGCGCGCGGCCGGACGCGCGGCTCGTCGCGGCGACCGATAACAACCGGCAGGGAGAGGTCTATGCCGACCGCCTCGCCGTCGTCGCGCGGGAGGTGGGCTCCGACTATGAACGGCTGCGGCCCGCGACCGAGGATTGGAACGAACAGCTGCATGCGGGCAGCAAGATGAAGAATGGAGAGGAGGGAGGAAAGGAAAACCCGGCTGCCGCATGCCCGCCGGCCGCGTCAAGGGTGAAGCTTCGCCCGCGTTCCGCGGCCCTTGACCCGGCCGGGCGGAGAGGCGGCCGCGGGGGAGGGGTCAGGAAGGGCTGAAGACGATGGCGACATCGAGAGGATGAGCCGCGCTCCGGTCCGACGAGGCTTAAAGGAGCCCGCTCATGACCCTCTCTCCGATCCGCAAGGTCTATCAGGGCATCGCCGACCGCCGGCAGATGTTCCGCATGTTCGACCGCCATGCGCAGCGTCCGAACCGCTCACCGGACGACGGCGCTCTCTACTGCGGCGAATGGTTCGAGATCGGCCAGGCCGAGCACGACTATATGTTCGAGATCCTGCCGCCATTGTGGATGCGCGGCGACATGTTCGCGCTGTGCGAATTCCGCACCCGCAGCATCACCAGCGTCTTCTCCGCGCTCACGATCGACGGCCATCCGCGCACCTTCCACGGTTACTGCGATCTCTCTGCCAAGGGCTCGCCCGATCGGATGCGTGCTGCGATCATCGAGCGGGAATCGCGACCCGCGCAAGCGATGACGCGCGAAGAGCGGCTCGAGCACATCTGGTCGAGCACGCATGACGATTATCGCGGCTATGCCGGCGAGCGCTGGGCTGAGCATCTGCGCGGCTCGCGCACGGTGCTGTTCTATGACGGGCGTCAGGGCAGCGTGCTGAAGCTGCTCGACCGGCTGACCGAGGCGGAGATCGCCGTGAAACTGCCGCTGCATCTGCGCGACCTGCCTGATGTGATCGCGGCGTGAGGGAGGTGGTGATGTTCACATTCCCCATCCCTGCCGTCCGCAGGGTTATCGAAACGCGGAAAATCCGACGCCGCCGCCGATGGCGGGTTCCGCAATCCCTATTACGGCCAAAAGCCGGGTGAGGGCGAGAAGCCCGGCCTCTGGCTTGTGGGTGACAACGGCGTCTACATCATGTCGAACGGCAAGCTCAGCGGCGGCGATCGCCCGCTTGTGGTCTATTCCGAGGAATGCCATCCGATCGCTAATCCGGACTGGTTCGATTACAAGCGCCGCCATTTCGGCGGCGATGACGGGATCGAGTTCATCGCGGCCGAGCGGCTCATCCCTCTCATCAATCGTGATTTTCGATACACGCATCTGCGCGCCACGCGCGAGGAGCAGGAGCAATTGATCCGCTTCTCCGGATTCGGCGCCTCCGAGCTCGCCAACTTCGTGTTCCGGCGTCCTGGCGAGGCCGGGTTTCGCAAGGGCTGGGAGACGATCGGCGAGGATCTGCAGGATGCGGTCGGCGATCTCGACCATGCCTCGCTTGCGCGTTGCACGCAGTACGCGCACTTCACGCCGGAGTTCATCGTGCGCGCGATCTGGGCGGGCCTTCAGCGCCTTGGATGGCGCGGCGGCCGTGTGCTCGAACCTGGCATCGGCACCGGCCTGTTTCCGGCGCTGATGCCTGAGAGACTTCGCGACGTCTCGCACGTCACCGGCATCGAGCTCGATCCGGTCACGGCGCGCATCGTGCGTCTGTTGCAGCCGCGGGCGCGGATCATCGGGGGCGATTTCTCCCGCACGGAGCTGCCGGCGAGTTTCAACCTCGCCATCGGAAATCCGCCGTTTTCGGATCGCACGGTGCGCTCGGATCGCGCCTATCGCGTGCTCGGCCTTCGCCTGCACGATTACTTCATCGCGCGGGCGATCGACCTGTTGAAGCCCGGCGCGTTCGCGGCCTTTGTGACCAGCTCGGGCGCGATGGACAAGGCGGACGTCTCGGCGCGCGAGCATATCGCCAAAACCGCCGATTTGATCGCCGCGGTTCGGCTGCCGGAAGGCAGCTTCCGCGCCAGTGCCGGCACGGACGTCGTCGTCGACATCCTCTTTTTCCGGAAGAGGAAGATTGGCGATCCGCAAGGCGATCGGTCCTGGCTCGAGGTCGATGAGGTGCGCCGCGCGAGCGAGGATGAGGGTGGCATCCGGGTGAACCGTTGGTTCGCGGAACATCCAGAGTATGTGCTCGGCACCCATGCGCTCGCCTCCGGCGCCTTCGGTGAGACCTACACATGCCAAGCCCGTGTCGGCGAGGACCTCGATGCAGCGGTTGTCGCCGCCATCGCTCGCCTTCCGGAGGCGATCTACGACGGCGAGCCCGACATAATTGATCCCACTTTGGAGGATGCGGACGATCGGGGCATCCTCGATCGGCCTGCCGATCGACATGTGCGCGAGGGCAGCTATCTCTTCGACAAGGGCAGAGGCCTGATGCAGGTCCTCGACGGCGAACCCGTCGCCGTGAAAGTGCGCAAGGGTCGCAGCGCCGACGGCGTCCCGGAAAAACACGTCCGGATCATCAAGAAGTTGATCCCGATCCGCGATGCGGTGCGCGAAGTGCTTAAATGCCAGGAGCTCGACCGCCCCTGGAAGGAGGCGCAGATCAGGCTGCGTATCGCCTGGGGTGCCTTCGTTCGCGACTTCGGCCCGATCAACTTCACCACCGTCTCTTTGCTGGAGGATGAAGAAGCCGGCGAGGTGCGCGAGACGCATCGCCGTCCCAATATCCAGCCCTTCCTCGACGATGCCGATTGCTGGCTGGTCGCCTCCATCGAAGACTATGACCTCGTGACCAATACGGCGAAGCCCGGCCCGATCTTCACCGAGCGCGTGATCTCGCCGCCGGCCCCGCCAGTGATCACCAGCGCCGCCGATGCGCTCGCCGTCGTGCTCAACGAACGCGGCCGCGTCGACATCGACCATATCGCCGAACAGCGCCATCTTCCGCGATCCGGCCGAGGGATCGTGGCAGATGGCCGACGCCTATCTGTCGGGTCAGGTCCGCGCCAAGCTAAAAGCCGCGGAAGCGGCGGCCGCGCTCGACCCATCCTATGAGCGAAACGTCACCGCGCTGCAGGGCGTTCAGCCGGCCGATCTGAGCCCGTCCGACATCACAGCGCGCCTCGGCGCGCCCTGGATTCCGGCCGCCGATATCGTGGCCTTCGTCAAGGAGACGATGGAGGCCGAGATCAAGATCCATCACATGCCGGAACTTGCCTCCTGGACGGTGGAGGCGCGCCAGCTGGCATGGGTGGCGGCGGGCACGTCTGAATGGGGCACGGACCGCCGGCATGCCGGCGAGTTGCTGGCCGATGCGCTCAACAGCCGGGTTCCGCAGATCTTCGACATCATCAAGGATGGCGACAGCGAGCGGCGCGTGCTCAATGTCGTCGACAGCGAAGCGGCGAAGGCGAAGCTCTCGAGGATCAAGGACGCGTTCCAGCGCTGGATCTGGTCCGACCCTGATCGCACCGATCGCCTGGCCCGGATCTATAATGATCGCTTCAATAACATTGCGCCCCGGGTCTTCGACGGCGGATCTGAAGCTTCCGGGCGCCTCTGGCGCCTTCGCTCTTTATGGGCACCAGAAGCGCGGCATCTGGCGCATCGTCTCGGCCGGCTCGACCTATCTCGCTCATGCCGTCGGGGCTGGCAAGACCATGACCATGGCAGCGGCCATCATGGAGCAGCGCCGGCTCGGCCTGATCGCCAAGGCGATGCTGGTCGTGCCCGGCCACTGCCTGGCGCAGGCCGCGCGCGAATACCTGGCGCTCTACCCGGGGGCGCGCATTCTCGTCGCCGACGAGAATAATTTCAGCAAGGACAAGCGGCATCGCTTCCTGTCGGGTGCCGCGACCGCAACCTGGGACGCCATCATCATCACCCATACCGCCTTCCGGTTCATCGCCGTGCCGTCGGCCTTCGAGCAGCAGATGATCCAGAACGAGCTGGAGCTCTATGAGTCGCTGCTGATCAAGGTCGAAAGCGACGATCGCGTCTCGCGCAAGCGCCTTGAGCGGCTGAAAGAAGGCCTGAAGGAACGGCTGGAATCACTGTCGACCCGAAAGGACGATCTTTTGACCATCTCGGAAATCGGCGTCGACCAGATCATCGTCGACGAGGCGCAGGAGTTCAGGAAGCTCTCCTTCGCCACCAACATGTCGACACTGAAGGGCGTCGATCCGAACGGCTCGCAGCGCGCCTGGGACCTCTATGTGAAGTCGCGCTTCGTCGAGACGAAGAACCCGGGCCGGGCGCTGGTGCTCGCCTCCGGCACGCCGATCACCAACACCCTTGGCGAGATGTTCTCGGTCCAGCGCTATCTCGGCTACGAGGCGCTGGCGCAGCGTGGTCTGCACGAGTTCGATGCCTGGGGGAGTACATTCGGCGACGTCTCGACCGAGCTCGAGCTTCAGCCTTCGGGCAAATACAAGCCGGTGACGCGATTTGCGACCTTCGTCAACGTGCCGGAACTGATCGCCATGTTCCGCTCCTTCGCCGACGTGGTGCTGCCGGAAGACTTGCGCGAATACGTGAAGGTGTCGGCGATCTCGACCGGCAGGCGCCAGATTTTGACCTCCAAGACGACATCGGCCTTCAGGCATTACCAGATCTTGCTCGACGAGCGCATCAAGGCGATCGAGATGCGGGACCGCCCGCCGCAGCCCGGCGATGACATCCTGCTCTCCGTCATCACTGACGGCCGCCATGCGGCATCGACCTGCGTCTGGTCGATGCCACAATGACAATGAGCTGGAGAACAAGCTCAACAATCTCATCGCGAACGCCTTCCGCATCTGGAAGGAGACGGCGGAGAACAATTACATGCGTCCGGACGGCAAGTCGTTTGAGCTTCCCGGCGCCGCCCAGATGATCTTCTCCGATCTCGGCACGATCAGCGTCGAGAAAACCAGGGGCTTCTCCGCCTACCGCTGGATTCGCGATGAGCTCATCCGCATGGGTGTGCCGGCATCGGAAATCGCTTTCATGCAGGATTACAAGAAGTCCGAGGCGAAGCAGCGCCTGTTCGGCGACGTGCGCGCCGGCACGGTGCGTTTCCTGATCGGTTCGTCCGATACGATGGGCACCGGTGTCAACGCCCAGCTTCGGCTGAAGGCGCTGCATCATCTCGATGTACCCTGCCCTCACAGATCGAGCAGCGTGAGGGCCGCATCGTGCGACAGGGCAACCAGCATGACGAGATCGACATCTTCGCCTACGCGACCAAGGGCTCGCCCGATGCCACAATGTGGCAGAACAACGAGCGCAAGGCCCGCTTCATCGCGGCCGCGCTCTCCGGCGACACCTCGATCCGTAGGCTCGAGGACCTCGGCGAAGGCCAGGCGAACCAGTTTGCTTTTGCCAAGGCGATCGCGTCGGGTGATCCGCGCCTCATGCAGAAGGCGGGGCTCGAGGCCGACATCGCACGGCTGGAGCGTCTGCGCGCCGCCCATATCGACGACCAGCACGCCGTGCGCCGGCAGGTCCGCGATGCCGAGCGCGAGCTCGAGTTCTCGGCCCGGCGCATCGCGGAGATCGGACAGGATATCGCGCGGCTGGTGCCAACGGCAGGCGAGGCGTTCGCGATGAGCGTGAAGCGCCAGCGCTATGCCGAGCGCAAGGACGCCGGCCGCGCGCTGATGAAGGAGATCCTGACGCTAGTCCAGCTTCAGAAGGAAGGCGAGGCCGTCATCGCCTCGATCGACGGCTTCGACCTCGAATATGCCGGCGAGCGCTTCGGACGCGATGGCTATCGCTACGCCACCATGCTGATGCGGACCGGCGCCGAGTGCGAGATCGATCTGGCGGTCACAGTGACGCCGCTCGGCGCGGTCTCCCGCCTCGAGCACGCGCTTGATGATTTCGAGGGGGAGCGAGAGCGCTTTCGCCAGCGTCTCGCCGATGCACGCCGACGTCTCGCGGCATACTAGTCGCGCGAGGGCGGCGACTTCACCTTCGCCGGCGAGCTTGCCGATAAGCGGAAGCAACTCGCCGAGATCGGGCAGGCGCTCGCCGCGGACATCGAGGGGGCGGGCGAGAGGACGGCGATCGCCGCATAGGCGCTCTCGCGCAATTCCTCGATCAGCTCGGGGATGCTGGTCGAGGAGCCGTAATAACTGGCTGGTCGGGCCGCTCGGCTCGACCGGGGCCCCCTTCGTATTTGTCGAGGTATTCTCGCCCACCTTGAGCGGCCCCCAAAGCGCGACAGCTGTAGCTTCTCGCGCACCATTCTTACCGTCGAGGGCGAGGAAGTCCCGCAGCCCCGCATCGGTCACGGCCATGTCATCACCGACATGGATGCCCTCGTCGCTGTTTTCCGGGCAATAGCCCGGCAGTTCGATCGTGATGCTCTTGTCCTGTAGGTCATGATGAGACGGTCGTTTCGACGTCAGCCTGGCTAAGCGTAGTTGTTCGTCTCCCGACTGACTCGATCGACCCAGCTCAGTCATTATCGCCGCCGCCGCCCGACCTGATGCAGCAATCCGGCGGAAGTGGCTTGCAAGTTTAGCCAACGTGCACTCTGCACAGCAAGATTGCAGAAATACTGCAGGCAGCACCAGCTAAGCGCAGGCAGACATGACGCTCCCGACCGACCTTCGACTTTGTCACGGATCGCAGAACATCGCCAAGGACTGTTTACGGGCACGCCCAGTTTATAGATGAACGGCGAAACGAGGCTGTTTGCAGGTTGGTGGCTTTATTTCGTGCCGAACTCTGATTCAAGCTCAAAATGATCCACTTCGGCGTCTCTCAGCGAGACTCGGCAGTGATCGCCAGATGAGGAGAGGTCGTGCTAGAGGTATTCGTCGAAGCTTTTGCTCCGTTCGTGGTGGGACAATGTACCAGAAGCATCTGACGCAGGTCTGGCAATGGATGTCGGTCGTGTGCGTGCTGTTTCTCGTTACGAGTGTGATCTCGATACAGGGCGGATCAGAGTTCATCGGAAGGCTTTTCGGGGACAAAGCCGGTTCTCTCCCCGACAACAAACCTGCGATCGGATACTTCGGTGCCATTATCGGAGGCGTTCTGTTCCTAATCGCCTCCTTCGTGCTCTATTTGCACGCCTACCGCCACGGCACTCGATGGCACAGCCGCGTTCCGACCGTCTGGCTCGAAGGCCTTAACACAGATGTCTGGGACGGAAAGTGCTTTCAGATTATTGTTCTGACGTTGTTTCTCGGACTTCCAGCGGCTGGCATCGTCCTTTGTACAATGGAAGCCGAACGCGGAGATATCTGCGAGCAGGATGCGGCTCATTTTTACAAAGGTTCGGATACGACGCTTCTGTTGCCTCCCAAGGCGATCGACCCCAGGAACCAGATGAGGCTCAGGCGCGAGGGTTCCGGAAGTGAAGAGTGCAAGAAGACCGGCATCGAGATCCTCCCGACATTTTGGAGCCCGTTCCTCGTGTACGGCTTGCCGTCTTTGAGCTTCTGCATGGCATTCGCGGCCATTGGGACGATCTTGCTCGGACCTTTCCGCAAAACAGCGCCGGCCTCCGGAGGGAATTCCGAAGCGGATGATCTAGCTACTTCAGGATAGCCTCGGTAACTTCGGCGTCGACCGGCATCGTAAGGTTGGCGACCACGACGAGGTCAGAGGAGGCCACGTAGACGCCATCCAAAGCGATATCCGGGGTGCCTGCTTTGATCTGTAGGCCCGGCAGGTCGGCCTTCGCGATCGCCCGCGTGATCTCGCTCACGGCTTCATCGATCTCCGCGCTGAGATCGAACGTCGCATGCGCGTCGACAATCTTCAGGATCTCGTCCCGAAATACGAGTTCGGCGGCTGACCAGAAGGCGCTGTCGACGACGCTCGCGAAACGAATGTCCTCTACTTTGATGGCCTTGCCGTCTTTGACCACGATCGGCTTGCCGGACAGATAGACCCAGCCGCCCGTGTCGAACCAGCTTGCGGGCGTTTTTGCGTCGATCTTGAGCCCGAGAGCCAGCGAATCCCCGCTTGAGTAGACGTCGAGGTCGAGAACGCGGACTTCGACTTTTCCGTGGGGAGGTCCTTTCGGAAGATCTTATCCGCAAGCGCCTGCCGAAGTTGCTGCTTGAGCAAGTCGTAAGGGGCAACGGCTCGTAGGTTGATCCGTAGGCTGCCCTTGTCCGCCGTCAAGGGATCGAGGGCCGGCAAGGGCAACACGGCTGTATCGATGGGAGCGGTCTTGAGCACAGTCTGCGCGCCGACACGAACGGCGACGCGTAAACGATCATCCTCCGGGATGAGACCGGAAAACGCTGCCGATTTCGGAACGATGTTCAGGTAGAGCGGCGGACGTTTGTCCCGTTCGACCTTGATCGAGAATGGACGCCACTGGCTCTCGATCTCGGGTTTGACGCTGTCGCAAGGAACGGCGCTTTGCGCTCCTTTTTTGAGATCGTCGCGATGCTTGTCGAATTCGTGGTTCAACTCGTTGGCGATTCCGAGGTTGATCGGCCCTGCGCAAATTTCGGGGTGCCCCAAAGGTCCTAGATCTATCCCCAGACTGTTCTTTCCGACGACCTCGACCGAAGCATCGTCGACCCAGGAGCCGATCGGTTGGGCGGTAATGATGGGGCACCATTGCTTGTCCAAGATTGCACTCAAACTCACTCGCGGCGTCGCATGGACGTCAATGTTCTTACCGTGCAATGAGAGCAGGCCGGCCAAGTCACCGCCCACGCCGGCTTGCCCCGTGACATGGATGCCTTGGGATAGACGTAGAGCGTTTCCGTCGCGGGAGATCTGAGGGGAGCCATCTTTGTTGATGTCTGCGTGCCAATGATAATCGGCACACTGATCGTGTGTGCCGAACTTGGGCCGTAAAATTGGGGCACATCGGTACAGACTCCCAGCAGACACTGCTGACCCCATTCGGTGTGGCCCGGGTTCACGTAAGGCACGCCGAGGCAGGCGATATGACCATCGCCGCCGATCGGGGATGACTTCGGCAGCTTCTCTTCCGCCATACGAGCCAAAGTGGAGTAGGGCAGTGACGCGACCAGCGTGACGACGCTGTCGGCCACGGCGGGCGCCGGAACGTTCGATGCCCCGCGCTCAGGTGGCGTGAACAGCACCTTGTCGTCACACGCCGCTAGGAAAATGCAACACGCGTGGATCAGAAGCAAATTTCTCGGCGCCATCGCAATTTCTCCGATGAAACAATCTCAGGTTGCAACCGTACCATAGCCCCGGATGGTTCTTGCTTAGAAAAATTCGACGGCGTTCTCGTGAATGCCGGACGCGCCGATACGCCCACTCTGGCGTAACCTCTGATCCGCCGCCGGACCGCGGCCAGCCGCAGTTCACGACTTGGCGCAGCAGCGTAGCCGTTTGAGCTCCGGCTAGCGGGCAGAGTCCGGCGGCATCCATTGCGGCCATGGCTTTGGGTACGCCACCATCGCCTGGCCTGACCATTCGAAAGTCGGACGCCTCTACTCGATACCTCACCATGTCACCTTGGCTTCAAGGAAGCAGGAGGAGGAAGAGGGGGACGAAGAAAAGCAGGAAATCAGCCCGCTCGCAGATCGGGCGGACCGCCGTCGCTGACGCTCAACCGCCGCCTGTGCGATCCCGGCCCGTCGTCCTGCGCAGGGCTGTAAGCCCCTGCTGGTCCTGCCGGGCAGGGATGCTCGGTCGCAGTTGCACCGGCCCGTCCGCTCTGCGGGGCCAGGGGAAGTCTTCGGGAAGAAGACGAGAAAGGGCCCCGGCCAGGCCGGTCCGCAAACCCCAAAAGGAGCATTCCCATGCATCTCATCAAGGTCGATCCGCGTGCGCTGAAGGACAATCCTGACCGCCTGCGCCAGACCAAGTCCACCCCGCAGGGCGACGCGCTGCTGCTGGCGACGATCAAGGCCGTTGGCATCGTGCAGCCGCCCGTCATCACGCCGGATTCCGGTGGGGGCAACGCCTACATCATTAGCGCCGGGCACCGCCGCGTGAAGCAGGCGATCGCGGCCGGCCTCATGGAAATTGACGTGCTCGTCGACGAGGCAGCGAATGATAACGGCGCCATGCGCTCGATGGTCGAGAATATCGCCTTCGAGCCGATGAACCCGGTCGACCAGTGGCGCGCGATCGAGCGCCTCGTTGCACTCGGCTGGACCGAGGAAGCGATCGGCGTCGCGCTGGCGCTGCCCGTGCGCCAGATCAGGAAGCTGCGTCTGCTCGCAAATGTGCTGCCCGCCATGCTCGACCACATGGCCAAGGGCGACATGCCGAACGAGCAACAGCTTCGCACCATCGCTGGGGCTTCGCCCGACGAACAGAAGGAGGTCTGGAAGAAGTATAAGCCGTCGAAGGCCGACCCGCAGGTTGCGTGGTTGAGCGTAGCCCAGGCCCTGCAGAAGACGCGGAGGCATGCGCGTCACGCCCGCTTCGGCGACGAACTCGCGCAGGCCTACGGCATCCAGTGGGTCGAGGACCTGTTCGCCCCCGCCGACGAGGACAGCCGCTACACCACGAATGTCGAGGCTTTTCTCGGCGCGCAGCATGAGTGGATGGCGAACAACCTGCCGAAGAAGGGCATCATCGCCGAGACCACGAGCTGGGGCGAGGTGAAGCTGCCGGCGAAGGCCGAGCGGGTTCATGGCAAGCCCTCGAGGTCGGATTGCGCCGCCATGTATCTCGACCGCGAAGGCCGCGTGCAGATCGTGCATTACCGCATGCCCGCAGCGAAGAAGCCGAAGGGCAAGGCCGCTTCGGGTTCGGGCAGCGCCCCGGATGATGTCGGCGAGGTTACAAAGCCGCGTCCGGATGTGACGCGAAAGGGCGTCGAGATGATCGGCGATTATCGCACCGATGCGCTGCGCGAAGCACTCGGACGCGCGCCGATCAAGGACGACACGCTGATGGCGCTGCTGATTATCGCGTTCGCCGGTCAGAACGTCTCCGTTACGACCGGAAGCGGCGGTGTCTACCATGGTCATAGCCGCTTGGCCAAACACGCGGCGGCCCTGTTCGACGGAGACGGCAAGCTCGCTTTTGACAGGGACGCGCTGCGCATCGCGGCGCGGGCCATGCTGATCGAGGTGTTCTCGTGCCGCGAAAACGCGACCAACAGCGGCATCGTCGGCGAGACGATCGGAGCGGACGAGTTTCTGCCGAACACGGGCAGCGAGGAGTTCCTCTCCTGCTTGTCGCGTGCTGCGCTCGAGGCTTCGTGCAAGGACACGCCGCTCCTTCCGCGCCAGCGCGTAAAGGACACCCGCGCCGCGCTCGTCGAGCACTTCAAGGAAGGACGCTTCATCCATCCTGCTGCCCTCTTCGCGCCCGATGCGGCGAAGCTTGCCAGATGGCTGTTGTCGAGCACGACCGCCGCGAATGAAGCCGATGACGTGGATGAGGATACCACGGGAGACGGCGATGACCCGCCCGACGACGTCGAGGCCTTCAGGGAGGCGGCCGAATAAACGCCGCCGCCTTCTTCCTCCGAATGACGTCCGCCGCCGGCATCGCTGGCGGCGGTTCTGTTACCACATTTGCGCACCCATGGAGGACGCGATGTCCGACCCTTTCCCCCAGAATAAAGACGCCGCCGGATTTCCGGCGGTTTCCTTCGGCCACAGTGCAGATGGCCTTGCCGTCGCGCTTGTCGATGAGACCGCCTTCGCAATGGCGCCCGCTCGTGACGGCAAGCATTATCTCGTAACAGCCTGGCGCATCCCGCGTCCGATGAACGAATGGACGCGGGGTGATTTCTATGGCCATTTCGGCGAACTCGCTGATGAAGCGGCGTTTCGGGCTCGCATGGTCGAGCAGGCCGAACATAGCCGCGAACTGAAGACGCTCTGTCGTCGCGTCACGCGAATCCCCTGCTACACCCCGTGGGGCACGTCGCAGGGTACGACGGTCTATGCTGAGGGCGTCATCTGTCATTCGACGGCGGGCCACGGCGGCTTTCATCTCACACCCGAGCGCAACGCGCAGGTTCATCCGATACTGCGCAGCGATGACGGCTACTACGAAGAGGATTGCGCCTGGGCGATCGTCGCCATCACCTTTCCGCATCTGTTGACGAGCTACGAGCGGCGCTGCGCTGAGCGCACGATCAAGGCAAGCTGGCCGGACGCGTGGGAAGCGATCTTCGGCACGATCCTCGCCCCCGGCGAATCCTACGAGAAAGATCGCCGCGCCTTCGAGCAGGCGCATGCCGATGACTGGATCGTCATCTCGGCGATCACCTCCAGCCACCAGAAGGGGTTCGTCGAGTGCGTGGCCACGCCCGGTGGCAGGCGCGGAGCCGGCACGGAGGAGCGGCGCTTTCTCGTGCCGTCTTGCGAATACAAGGTCGGGCGTTTCGGCTTCGTGGTCGATCCGGAGCGGCGCCACGTCTACGGCGGACCATCGGACTTCGTCGGCTGGCAGCGGAGAGTGGCATCATGACGCCCGCTTCCGATTGCCTCGTTCAACTCGCGCGGATGGAGGAAGCGCGGCGACAAATCCAGCGCCAGCTCGACCTGATCGACAGGCAGATCACGCGGCGGATGACAGCGATGATCCCGCAGCTCAAGCCAAAACGCACCGGCTACCGGCGCGGTAAGGTTCCGGACCCGAGCGCCTTCCTCGAGCGATATCGCTCGCACCTCGCGGCAATCACGGCCGAGCGCCAGCCTGAGATTGACGCGCTTTCGCGAAAGCTCGCGCGGCAGGATGCGCTCATCGAGGCCCACTGCCTGCGCCATGGGTTTGCGCGCGACCGTGCCGCTGCCCCTCACCAATCGGCTCCCGGTCCGGTCGATCGGGCCGCGCTACCACCGCGCAGCCAGAAGGAGTACGACCACGGATGACGCCGCGCGCGGGATGCGAACGGTTGCTCGACATCACGAGGCACGACATCGGCCAGTCGCGCCGCGAACTTCATTTTCGTCTGGTCGAACGCTGAGCCCTCTGCGGATTCGACTTGTCCGACATCTTCGCTGCGGATCGCACGATCGCGCGTGCCATAGCCATGATCGTCGCGGACCTCGCCGAATCTCCAGTCGCGGAAATCCCAAGGCTTGCCGCGTCGAGATCGAGGAATTCATCATGCTCTGGCGGCCGGAGGTCTGGGTGCACTCGGTCGAAACCGCCTGACGTGGCGGGGATTGCCTTCGTTGCGATCGACATGGAGCGACACACGAATGCGCGGCAGGTCATGGCGGTCCTTGCCTGCTGGTTTCTCCATCATCGTTCCGGGTCGCCGGATCTCCCCTCGGGTTTGTCGCGCTCGTAAACCGGCGGCCGGGCGCTTTCCAAGGCCGCTGTCGCGCCGCGTTGCGGCCGGGGTCGCCGATCTCGGCAAAGCGGGTCCGCGTCCCCGCGCGAGGGCTGAAAAAGCCCTGCTTGTCCGCAAACCCGCTTCGCTCGATCCGGCAGCCCCGGACCTTGGGAAGCCCCGTCTTTCCGCCGGTTTTTCCCGATCGCACCCGAAGGGAGGACCGGCAGGTGCCGGCCCGAGCCTTCCGGGAGAAACCGAAAGGATGTTCCCATGACCAAGACCGCTCGCGCTCCTCGCCAACCTGCCAAGGTCGTTCAGCTCCGCAAGGGCACCACCCTCGAAATGGTCGGGCTCGCCTGCCCCGACGCCGCCCAGGCCACCCGCATCTCCGAAAGCTTCGGCCTCCCTGTCCTCGACAGCGACGGCATCCGCGATCTCCATGAGCGCCTGATCATCGAGACAGCCGGCGCACTCAGCGAAGGCCTGAGCCAGCGAGCGATGCAGATCCATCTGCAGCGGATCGTCGGCGCCTATGTCGGCTCCGCCCACGGGGCTGGCCAGTTCTACAGCCGCGCGGTGACGGAAGCCCGCAACGCCACGGCCAAGACCGCCAACGACGCTCGTGACGAGGACCTCGACGGTCCGGTCGGCTTCGACAGCGCCGCGCAGCGCAAGCGCGAGTTTGCCGCCGACATGGCGCTCCAGTGCCACGCGCTCCGCATGGCGGCCGAAGGCGCTGTCGCAGCCTACGAGCAGGTCGTTGGTGAGGCCTGGAAGCCCTTCGAGCGTCCGTTCGACAATCCGGGCCAGACCGTCGACCATAAGGCGGCCGAACTCCAGATGGCAGCGTTCGGTTGAGCCGCATCGGGCGAGGCTTCGGCCTCGCCCATTTCTCGTCGCCTGCATCTCAGGGCCGGTCCCGCGTGGGTCCGGCCCTTTGTCATGTCGCAGCCCGCGGCGGGCTTGGTCGTCGACCTCCTGATCTCGATGCCTGGAAGACGGAAGAGGGAAGGCGAGGCAGGCCAAAGCGCCGCACCACGCGGCCGTCCCGGCTGTTGGTCCTGCCAGGGCCGGCGGCCGGCGCAGCGGCTGCGCCGCCCTCCACTTCGTTGCGGCCTAAGGGTGCGCCAGCCCCCTGAATTCCCTGGCGACGGACCGCCGTGACGGGCCGCGATGGGCGCGGCCCTCGAAACGGATGTTCAGGAAAATGAGCAGGAAAGATAAGAGCGAAACGTCGCGCCGTGATGTCTATGCGCGCATCACAGAACGCATCATCGCCGATCTCGAAAAGGGCGTGCGGCCTTGGGTGCAGCCCTGGAGCGCCGGCAATGCAATGGGTCGGATCACCCGTCCGTTGCGCCACAATGGTGAACCGTACACCGGCATGAATGTGCTGTTGTTGTGGTCGGAGGGCATGGCCCGCGGCTTCACCTCGCCGATCTGGATGACGTTCAAGCAGTCGGCAGAGCTCGGCGCTCATGTCCGTAAGGGCGAGTCAGGTTCGACCGTCATCTATGCCACCCGCTTCACCAAGACCGAGACCGACGAACACGGCGGCGAGGTCGAGCGGGATATCCCGTTCCTGAAAACGTACAACGTCTTCAATGTCGAACAGATCCATGGCCTGCCTGAGCATTTTTATCACCGGCCGCAGCCTATCCTCGATCCGGTCGAACGCATCGCGCATGCCGATCGCTTCTTCGCCAACACCGGCTCCGTGATCCGGCATGGCGGCTCGCGTGCCTTCTTTTCGCCGTCAACCGACAGCATCCAGATGCCGCCGTTCGAGACGTTCCGCGACGCAGCCTCTTACACGGCGGTGTTGAGCCATGAGCACATTCACTGGACAGCGGATGCGCGTCGTGTCGGTCGTGATCTCAGCCGCTACGCGAAGGATCGCAGCGAGCGTGCGCGGGAAGAATTAATTGCGGAAATTGGATCTGCGCTGGTATGTGCGGATCTCGGCATCGTCCCCGAGCTCGAACCGCGACCGGATCATGCCGCGTATTTGGCGAGCTGGTTGACCGTTCTCGCCAACGACCGCCGCGCCATCTTCTCGGCCGCCGCCCATGCGCAGCGCGCCGTCGCCTATCTGCACAGCCTTCAGCCACAGGCCGAAGCCGAGCGGGAGGCGGCCTGATCTTTAATGCACCGTTTGTTGAAGGGAGGGCGTTCCGTCCTCCCCGATCCGCTTTCGTGTGTTCAGCCTATGTCGTATTCGAGTGCAAAGCCCAAGGCCCGCCTCGCGGCGGATTCGCAGCGGATGCCATTTCCGGTTCCGTCAGCGCCACATTGCTGAAGCCCGCGCGTGCGAGGATCATCAGCGGCATCATTTCCGCACGGAAGCTATCGCGTCGACATGACGTGGACATCGGGCCTCGGTCTCTCCTGCGACGGCCATCACCTCATGTTCCCCCCGCAATTGCTGATCGGGACACTTCTCGTGAGCGGATACGCGGTCGCACGGCGGCCTGGTCGAGGAAAATCGGTGTTGCGATGGCCGGATCCGTTGCTGCCTGATCGGAAGGACCGGGAACGCCAGTCGTCATCCCCCGGTGTTTTCGCGACGGGCGCACCATCCGCGTCCTCGATAAAGGCTGGTCTGACCGAAGGTCGATCCCGCTTCGCGCGCTCTCGATCTCGTCCCCGCAACGTCCGTCCTCCATTTCATTTCGGCCCTTCGGGTGCAGGTCGATCGCCTCCGGTCTTTCGACCGCCATCGAGGTCGCGATTGGCGCGACCCGAGAAAACAAAGGATGAGACAAATGGCTACCATCGGCACCTTCACCTCCAATGGCAACGCTGGCTTCTCCGGCGCCATCAAGACCCTGAACCTCAACGTAAAGGCCAAGCTAATCCGCGTCGAGAACCCCTCCGACAAGGGACCGCACTTCCGCGTCTACTCGGGCAATGTGGAGCTGGGCGCGGCCTGGCAGAAGGTCTCCAACGAGGGCCGCGACTACCTCTCGGTCAAGCTGGACGACCCGAGCTTCCCCGCCCCGATCTACGCCACCCTGATCGAAGTCGAGGGCGCGGAAGGCTTGCAGCTGATTTGGTCGCGACCGAACCGGGACTGAGGCTCCCGCTAGAAGGCTCCGCCGCGAGGCGGGGCCTTCTCCACGTCATGCGGAGACACGCTCATGACCGTCGTCGACACGATCGAAGAGCTGCGAGCCGAGCTGCGCAACTGTCTGTTCACGCCCGCGGAGCGCAAAGCACTCGAGGCCGAACTCACCGAGCTCATTCGCCAGCGCGATGCGGCGCTCGCCGCGGAGGAGGGGACGTAAGTCCCTTCTCTTTGCTCGTCTTACGGTGCGGTACCGGCCGCGTTCGTCCCGTTGAGGGCGTCCTTGATAGCCTTGGCTGGCGTGAAGGTCAGTTTCCGGGAGGCCGCGATCGTGATTGTCGCGCCGGTCCCCGGATTGCGACCCTCGCGGGCAGGCGATTCCTTGACCTTGAACTTGCCGAACCCGGCCAAGCTCGTTTCGGCCCCGCTCACGGCCGCGTCTCCGATCGCCTTGAACACGCCGTCGACGATGGCCTTCGCCTGCGCTTTTGTCATGCTGTACTCGTCTGCGATCTTGTCGGCGATCTCATTCGCGGTCGTCATGGAACGGTTCCTTCTTGCTGTGATTTCCGTCCGTCTGACACCATGATTGCCGCATAGGTAGGGCCGAGATCGCAAGCTGAGCCTTATCCCCGGAAAACTGCCGAATTATCGCGCTTTCTCCTCCGCACCGATTTATCCGCGCCTGCGCTTGGCGCACTCCAGCCGTCCGAAAGCCTCGCCGGCCTCAGTGCTGTTATCGAAGGTCTGCACCATCATCTGGCCGTTCGTGCCGATGCGGCCCCAATTGCGGACCAGTGACACCCCGCCGAACAAGGTCGGCTGGATCGACAGGACGTAGAACCGCCGCATATTGCGGCCGGCATCAATGCGGCGAAGATGAAGCGGCTCATGCTCGGGGTTCGACATGGATGGATTCTCGCTTCCTTCGGAAGCGGCGTCCAATGAGTTTTATGAATCGACCGGGTGGATCGATTCATTTTACCGATGCATCAGCTGCACCAGGGATGCCCTGACCCATCCCATCCTCGAGCAAGCCCTTGCTCCGCGAGGACGCCGATCGAGCGTCCGTCACGAGCAACTGTCCTGAGCTTACGATTAACCGGAGATGTTGAGTTCCGATCTCCGTGTTTGCGTAGTTGCCTTCGCCGACCGGTAGTGAAGGGTTGGGCGAGCCCCTGCGGGGACAGCTCTACTCGGGCCCGAAGGACGGCGCTCACGGAGCCCGCGAGCGGTCTCCGCGCATTCGCGTAACGATCCTCTCGCGGTCCCGGACCATCCGCTGACCCGCCACTATCCACGGCGAACGCTCCGCCGCCTTTCGCACGATCAGCGCACCTCATTCGCTACCTTCCGGTGGAACCTGTTCTCGCCGACACAAGCCCGCATGTCGGCGCGCCGGAACCAGATCGCTCGTCCGCAGCGCAGTGGTGGATTGCCGGCCGTAAAGATGATCTGTTCGTCGGTGCGCATGCGCAGCACCTCATGCGGCAGGATCAGCGGCCGGCGCGTCAGCTGTTTGGAACGTGTCCGCGACGAGCCCGACATTTGCGACGAGCGGCTTAGCTGGTCGATCTCGACCGTCGTGTCGCCGCAGCGCTTCGAAATGTAGTCGGCGGTCTCCGGATCATTGATCGCGGCGAAGGAGATCCATGACGCGCTCTCGAACCATTTGCTGGTCGCGTCGCGGCCGCCATATGCCTCGCGCATCTGCCCGATCGACTGATAGAGCATCAAGAGGGTGATGCCGTACTTACGACCGGCGTCGCGGGCGGTCTCGAGGATGCGCAGATAGCCGAGACGGGCGACCTCATCGAGCAGGAACAGGGTGCGGTCGCCGACCTCGCCATTGCGGTTGTAGATCGCGTTGAGGAGGGCGCCGATGATGACGCGGGCGAGGCCGGCATGATTCTCCAGCGTCTTGAGGTCGAGGTTGATGAAGATGTCGGTTCGACCTTCGGCGAGCTCCCCTGTCGCGAAACTCGACCCCGACACCAGCGCCGCATAGTTGGCGTATGAGAGCCAGTGCGTCTCCTTCACCGCGTTGGCGTAGACGCCGCTGAATGTTTCCGGCGTCATGGCGATGAAGGGTGCGACGTTCTCCTTCACGAACTCCGATTCCGAATTGTCGTAGATCGCCTGAAGCCGCTGGCGCAGCTTTGGTTCCGGCTCGGACAGGTTGGCGCGGACCTGGCGCAGATGCTGGTCCTTCCGTTCCATATGACCGGACAGGCAGACGTCGCCAATCAGTGCCGTCAGAAGCTGCAAGGCCGAGGCGCGGAAGAAGTCGTCGCGGGCCGAGCCCTGGCGTGGATTGTCGGTCATGATCCATGACGCGACGGCTCCAATGTCCTCTTCCTTGGTCGCGCCGTGCTGGCCGATCCAGTCGAGCACGTTAAAGCCGATCGCCCAGGCGCGCGGGTCGAGCACGAAGACCTGCCGGCCTGCGTCCCGCCGGTGCGCGCTCACCATTGGCGCGACCTCGTTGGAGGGATCGAGGACGACGAGGCCGCCGCCCCATTTGAGGGCGGTCGGCACCGTGATGGATGTTGTCTTGAAGCCGCCCGATCCCGCGAACACGATGCCATGCGACGAGCCGAAGGAGGCATCGAAGCAGAGCAGGGGAAACCTGCCGCCCGCGCCCCATGTCTCGGCGTCCTCAGTGCGGAAGGACTGCTCCGCGACCGCATCCCGATCGACACGATAGCGCTCACCGACCACGACGCCGCCCGTCTCCAGAAACAGCCGGCCGGCCTCCGGCATCGCCATCCAGTCGGACTCGCCGTGGATGGCTCGCCGGCCTCGGACGCGGCGCGGAACGGCAGCCGCGAAAGCGGCGTTGCCCTTCAGCGCGACGCGCAGGGCGAACACGGCCACGAGCGCCGCCATGGTTGCCCCGATGATGGTCGACGGATCGGCATAGGCGAGAAGCCGGTCGCCGGCCGGCACCGCGCCGGCGAAGGAATGCAGTCGCGCGATCTCCCGCGAAGTCGCGATCGCGACGACAGCCACGCCGCCGGACGTGACGCCCCAGCCGGCGGAGCGGATCGCGGTTATGCCAGCGGCCGCGAAGAGGAGGACTACCCCGCTTGCCGCCGCCAACGCATAGGGCATGGCGATGCCAATCCGGCCGAGCACCAGGCGCGCGTTGGGCGTCGCTCCGAACTTCGCAAACCACGACTCGACGCCGGTGACGGCAAGGCATAGGCCCGCCATCAGCACGGCCGGCGCGATCACCAGCGCGATCTTATTTGCCTTCATGGCCGAACGCCTTCGCGCCGATCGCCATCAGGCGCTCGCGTTCCGACTCGTTGCCATCAAGACGGTCCTTGGCGTCGATCAAGAGGCCCAGTAGCAGCGCCCGCTTCTCGTAACGAAGCCCGGCCTTGGCGATCAGGCCGCCAAGCTCGATCTTCTCCCGCGTATCCTTCTTTCTGATATCACTGGCCTCAAGCTTGCGCATGCGCTCAGCCCTGTTCAGCCACGCCCGAAGACGCGCCAATCGTGACCGTCGGAAGCACCTTGGTGGTTCGGGAACCATCCTTGCGAAAGCGGCCAGCGATCTCCTCGAAGGCCGACAGCAGCGCCCCCTCGTCAATCTCGAACTCCCCGATGCCGGCCTTCAGTGCGATCCGGCCGATGCGCTCGGCCTCTCGCGTTTCGGCCTGCTTCAGCTGGTCCTGGAGCCGAGCGATTTCGTCCCTGATCTGCCGCGAGGGCTTTTTCATTCCGAAAGACCTTTCCTGTCGACTTGCGCGAAGCGCCCGACAAGGAAAGCCGGGGTAAGCGCGAAGCGCGACCCGGGTAATTAACGGGGTCGGCGAAGCCGACGCTTTGGAAGATCATCCCGCCGTTCCGAAGGAGCGGTCCAAGGGCGCAGTTATACGTCGCTGACGCGACGTCCTGCTTCCCGCCCCGAATGGGCGGGCCGATCCCGACGAACAGCATGTTCGTTCGTTTCGGGAACGCCTTTCGTGGCCATTACGCATTTCACCGTCCAGATCATCGGCCGCGCCAGTGGACGCAGCGCCGTTCTGTCGGCCGCGTACCGCCATTGCGCCCGCATGGAGCACGAGGCGGAGGGGAGGGCCGTCGACTACTCGAACAAGCGCGGCCTCGCGCATGAGGAATTCCTCCTGCCGGCGAGCGCACCGGCCTGGGCGCGCGCGCTGATTGCCGACCGTTCCGTGGCGGGCGCGACTGAGGCGTTCTGGAACAAGGTCGAGGCGTTCGAGAAACGCTCCGATGCGCAGTTCGCGCGCGAAGCCATCATCGCCCTGCCGGTGGAGCTCACGACTGATCAGAATATCGCACTCATGCGCCAGTTCGTGGCGCAGGAGATCTTGTCGCGTGGGCAGGTCGCGGATTGGGTCTATCACGACGAACCCGGCAATCCGCATGTCCACCTGATGACGACGCTGCGGCCCCTGACGGAGGGCGGTTTCGGCGGCAAGAAGGTCGCTCTGCTAGGCGAAGACGGCGAGCCGCACCGCACCAACGCCGGCAAAATCCGCTATGCGCTCTGGGCCGGTGACAAGCAGGAATTTTTGGCGCAACGGGCGCGGTGGATCGATCTGCAGAACCACCATCTCGCGCTCGCCGGCCTCGACATTCGGGTCGACGGCCGCTCCTATGCCGAGCGCGGCATCGACCTCGTCCGAACCACCCATATCGGTGTCGCGGCAAGAGCGATCGACCGGAAAGCGAAGCGGGAAGGCGCGGCGCACGGCCTCGATCGGCTGGCGGTCTTCGAAGAGAGCCGGGCCGAGAATGCCCGTCGCATCGAGCGCCGGCCGGAGATCGTGCTCGAGCTTGTCAGCCGCGAGAAGAGCGTCTTCGACGAGCGCGATATCGCCAAGGCGCTGCATCGCTATGTCGATGACCCCGGCACCTTCCAGGCTCTCCTGAACCGCATCCTCCAAGGCCCGGATGTCGTGCGGTTGCAGGCCGAGGGCATCGACTATGCGACCGGCGCGCGGATGCCGGCTCGGCTTACGACGCGCGAGCTGATCCACCTGGAAGCCGACATGGCACGACGTGCGATCGGCCTTGCCAGGACCACCAGCTTCGGCGTCCGGGAGAAGGTCGCAAGCGAGGTGCTGGCGCGGCATGCGCAGCTGTCGGCGGAGCAGCGCGCGGCGCTCGAGCATGTCATGGCGCCCGCGCGGATCGCGGCCGTGATTGGGCGCGCTGGCGCCGGCAAGACGACGATGATGCGGGCGGCGCGCGAGGTGTGGGAAGCGGCGGGGTATCGTGTCGTCGGCGCGGCGCTTGCCGGCAAGGCCACTGAGGGCCTGTCGCGCGAAGCGGGGATCGCCTCGCATACGCTGTCGTCGTGGGAGCTGCGCTGGCAGAACGGCCGTGACGCCCTCGATGGGCGGACCGTCATGGTGATCGACGAGGCCGGCATGATCGCCTCGCGGCAGATGGCGACCTTTGTGGAAGCCGCATCGCGCTCCGGCGCAAAACTCGTCCTGGTCGGCGATCCCGACCAGCTTCAGCCGATCGAGGCGGGCGCCGCCTTCCGGTCGATCGCCGAGCGCATCGGCTATGCCGAGCTCGAGACCATCTACCGCCAGCGCGAGCAATGGATGCGGGACGCTTCGCTCGATCTCGCGCGCGGACGCATCGCCGAGGCGCTCTCTACCTATCGCGCCCAGGGCCGCATTCTCGGTTCCGAGCTCAAGGCCCAGGCGATCGAGAACCTGATCGCGGACTGGAACCGCGATTACGATCCGGCCAAGACCTCGCTGATCCTCGCCCATCTGCGCCGCGATGTGCGCTCCCTCAATGACCTCGCGCGCGGCAAGCTGATCGAGCGCGGCCTCCTCGAGGAAGGCCATGCGTTCCGGACGGAGGATGGCGAGCGCCGCTTTGCTGTCGGCGACCAGATCGTGTTCCTGCAGAACGAGGGCTCGCTCGGTGTCAAGAACGGCATGATCGGCAAGGTCGTGGAAGCCCAGCCCAGGCGCTTCATCGCCGAGATTGGCGAGGGCGAGCATCGTCAGCGGGTCGAGGTCGATCAGCGGTTCTATGCCCACGTCGATCACGGCTACGCCACCACCATTCACAAATCGCAAGGTACGACCGTCGACCGGGTGAAAGTGCTGGCGAGCCTCTCGCTCGACCGTCACCTGACCTATGTCGCGATGACCCGGCATCGCCAGGACGTGGCGCTCTATTACGGCCGCCGATCGTTCAGCTTCAACGGCGGGCTGATCGCGGTCCTGTCGCGGCTAAATCTCAAGGAAACCACCCTCGATTATGCCAATGGCCGCTTTTATTCCGACGCGCTGCGCTTCGCCTCCAACCGCGGCCTGCACATCGTTCAGGTCGTCCGCACGCTCGTCCGCGACCGTGTCCGCTGGACCATCCGCCAGAAGGACGAGGTGGCTCGGCTCGCACGGCGCCTGCGCGCCGTCGGCGAAAAGCTTGGGCTCGCTAAAGCGCGCACATCAACCGTCACCGCCACGAATAAGGAGGCCTCACCCATGGTCGCCGGCGTCACCACATTCCCCAAATCCCTGATCGATACGGTCGAGGACAAGATCCTCGCCGACCCCGCCATCAAGAAGCAATGGGAGGATGTCTCGACGCGCTTCCGCCTTGTCTTTGCCGATCCCGAACGGGCCTTCAGGGCGGCGAACTTCGACGCCCTCCTGAAGGATTCCGCTGCGGCGACGTCGACGCTCCAGCGTCTTGGCTCCGACCCCGAATCCTTTGGGGCGCTCCGCGGGAAGGTCGGTCTGCTGGCGGGCAAGGCCAAAAGCCAAGAACGCCAACGGGCCGAGGCCAATGTGCCGGCGTTGAAGAAGGATATCGAGCGCTACTTGCGTCTTCGCGCCGAGGCCGAGCACAAGCATGAGGCTGAGGAGCGCGCTATCCGGCACCGCGTCGCCGTCGACATCCCTGCGCTGTCTCGCGATGCCCGTCGTGTGCTCGAGCGCGTGCGCGACGCCATCGACCGGAACGACCTGCCGAGCGCGCTGGAATTCGCTCTCGCCGACCGGATGGTGAAAGCGGAAATCGAAGGCTTCAACAAGGCGGTCGCCGAACGGTTCGGGGATCGGACCTTCTTGTCGCACGCCGCCAGAGGGCCGAGCGGTCAGGCCTTCGAGAAGGCAGCGGCCGGCATGGATCCGGTGCGTCGCGACCAACTCAAGGAGGCCTGGCCCGCGATGCGCACCGCGCAGCAACTCGCAAGCGGGGAGCGCACCGCGCAGGCTCTCAAGCAGGCCGAGGCGCAGCGCGTGACCCAGCGCCAGGGACAGACCCTGAAATGAGGTCTCGACGCTTGCCTGTGATGATCCTGGCGACCGGCGCCGGCCTCGTTGTTGCCCTGGCGTTCGCAGCGTGGGGCGCCGGACTGCGCATCAACATGACGCCGAGCTATCCTCGCGGCCTGTGGCGCATCGCGCCGCTCGATCGTGCGGTCGCGGTGGGCGATCTCGTATTCATCTGCCCGCCGGACACAGTGGAGTTCGAACGCGCCTTCGACCGCGGCTACATCCGGCGGGGACTGTGCGCCGGGGGCTTAAGCCCGCTCATTAAGACCGTCGCCGCGCTCAGTGGTCAGCGGGTCGATATCGCCGAACGGGTGTCAATCGACGGAAAGCCGCTGCCCGATTCCGATGTCCGGCACAGGGATGCCGCCGGCCGTTCTCTCTCACCGTTTGTCGGCGGCGTTATTCCTGCCGGCGAGCTCTATCTCCACTCCGATTTCCGAGGTTCCTATGATTCCCGATATTTTGGGCCGCTCCCGTCATCGGGCGTCCTCGGCCTCGCACGGCCCATTCTCACCCTCAGCCCATAGGGTCTGGCGCGCAGCGGCAATGGTCGTCGCGGCCGCCGTGGTTGGCACTGTGGCCTGGAGCGGCGAGGCGCTCACCTTGCCGCTCGCCTGCGCCTTCCCGACGCTATGGGCGTTTGCCCCATCGCGGATCGCCGCGGCCATGGTCTCTGCAGCCTATTTCCTGGCCGCCTCGCGCGGGCTTCCGCAAGGAGCGGTCAATTTCTATGGCGCCGATTTTGGCGTCGGCTTCGCCTTGTGGATCGGCGCCGCGGCGGCCTTCGTCCTCGTCCATGCCGTCGTCTGGCAAAGGCAGCCGGGATGGGCGAGGGCGCTTTCGTTTGCCTTTGCCGCGATGTTGATGAGCGTGCCGCCGTTCGGGATCGTCGGATGGGCGCAGCCGGTCACGGCGGCCGGCGTTCTGTTTCCAGGCTGGGGCTGGTGGGGACTGGCGGCGACCGCGGCCGCGCTCCTCACGATGACGACGCGCAAATGGCCGCTCGCCGCGATCGTCGCGACCGGCCTTTGGACCTGGTCGGCGTCGCAGTGGATCGCACCCTCGCAACCGGACGGCTGGGTCGGCCTCGACACCTGGCTCGGGAGCGCGCTCGGCCGCGCCCCCGATCTCGAACAATCCCGCGTGCTCCTCCAGCGCGTGCGCGAGGCTGCCGGGGGTGGCGCGCGCGTGATCGTGCTCCCCGAAAGTGCGGCCGGGCTGTGGACATCGACCACGAGCGGCTTCTGGATGGATGGTCTGCGCGGCACCGGCACCACGGTGATCGCCGGCGCCGCGATCGTCGATCGCGAAGGCTATGACAACGCCATGATCGAGATCGGCGCCGGCTGGGCGCGCGAGCTCTATGGCGAACGGATGCCGGTTCCAATCTCGATGTGGCAACCCTGGCTTGCCTGGACCGGGCAGGGCGGCGGGGCTAGCGCGACTTTCTTCGGCAATCCGGTCGTCGAGTCCGCCGGCCGGCGCGTCGCACCCCTTATCTGTTACGAGCAGCTACTCGTCTGGCCCATCCTGCAGTCGATGCTCCATTCGCCCGACGTGCTTGTCGCCATCGGCAACGATTGGTGGACCTCCGGCACCAGCATCATCGCGATTCAAAGAGCCAGCACGGAGGCCTGGGCTCGACTCTTCGGCCTGCCGCTCGTGCTCGCGTTCAACACCCGAAGGGGGTCATCATGATCGATGCCGCGACCATCCACCAATGCGCCGATCCCGGTCTGAAGCCCGGGGTCGTCGAGAAATTTATCCGGGTAGCCGGATCGCCCGATCCGCTCGCCGTCACCATTCGCGCGGGAAACCGCGTCATCCTCGTGATGCCTCCCAAGACGCCGGATGACGCCATGGAGCTCGTCCGCCGCTATGTCGGCCAGGCCATGGTCCGTGTCGGCGTGACGCAGTATCCGGCCGGGCTCGGCGTCACCGACGTCGCCGAACTCAAGCCTGATCTGGTCGACGTCTGCGCCAATATCAGGATGGGCACCGCGCTGTTCGGCAAGGTCTACCGCATCGTTGTGAAATGGTATGGCGCGCCGGTCGATGAAGCATTCGGCGATGCGATCGATGCCTGGAAGACGGGGTATTTCGATGGGAAATACGTGTTCGACCAGCCCGATCCCGGCAGCCTCCCAGCCCACAAGGACGAGCTCGATATTGGTGACAAGCCTTTGAAGGGCGATGACGCGGCGAAGTCTGCGACCGTCACGGACAACGGCGCCCGACAGGTGAAGGAGCCGGACGATCCGAACAAGGCAGGCATCCGGATCGATTTGACCGTCATCGGCGTCGACAAGCCGAAATAGCCCGCATGCGGGGGCATAAAGCTCGGCGCTGCAAGATCGCTCTCGAGCCGCTCGTTCTGCTCTTCAATCTCCATCGGCAGGACTGCAGGGTCTCGTCGATTACGTGCGGGGCCTTTTGTCCCGATTGCGCCTTTTGTCACCAAAACTGCACCCATTTCGGCGAAAATCTCATTGTGGATCGCTGACGAGGGCGTGACGCAACACGGCTAGCGACGGAACCGTCTTCGATCTATAAGGAATCCTAGGGCAGTACGCGCTGCCTCGGGGCTTAGAAACCCCTCGATTAGCGGTTGGTGCCGGCCGTGACGGCACCGGGATCCTCTGACCAATTGGCCGGGGGCCTGTGACGTATGTCCAGGCGCCTCGGTGCTAAAGGTCACAGGGACCGTCTAATCGCGGTTTTCTAACCCCCGGCTTGGGCTCAAGGGATTATCGTCGGCGGGGGCGCACCGCGGACCAAGCGTGTGTGAGAATTGTGGCATCGAATAATGATGATGTATCGCCCGGCGCGGGGCTCAACTGCGATCTTGAGGAAATCTTTGGCGGATTGGCACAGCCTGAGCTTGAGCGTCTGACCATCGACGCCATTCGCGAGTATCGGGCGAGCGTCGCGCTCGCCGAGACAGCGCGACTGGAGCGGCTCGCCGCAGAGTCCGACAAGAATTGTTGTCCGGAACGCCGGGCCGAGCTTCAACGCATCCACCAGCACGCGGAAACGGAACACCGGGCTCGCCAACTCGTTCTGAACAACCTCGTCGATCGGCTCGGCTACGTTCCGAACGTCCCGACCCGATAGGCTGCGAGCCAACGCACCGCACGCTTCACCTACTGAGCGAAATCGGGGCCGACGTCGTAGCTCACGCATTTTCCGCCTCAGTCGCCTACACAAGGTGAGCGCGAGGATTCCATTGCCGCTCATCCTGAATGACTCGGCTAGATGAGCGTTTTTTCCATGGCGATACGGACGGCCTGTTGGAGATTACTGGCCCCGAGTTTGTCGCGCGCATTGTCCAGATAGAACTGGACGGTTCGTGACCTGATGCCAAGCAGGTCGGCAATCACGTTCATCGACTTGCCGTGCGAGGACCAGCTGAGCGAGGTCGCTTCCTGCGACGACAATGTCACTTCGCCGGTTCTGAACGAAGAAATGGGCAGCAGGCTGAGATGAACGTGAATGTGGGCAAGCGCCAACGCCGCCTGCATCGGATCCCACGGCGGGAGCTCGACACGCCGCCGGTTGGACGCGAGGGTGATCATTGCTGTACGGCCAAAACTTGTCCTGATCGGGATGGAGACGCCGCAGCGGATGCCGAAGTCCGTCGCCTCGGAATAGAATTGCTTGATCTCGCGCGAGCTCCTGCGCACGTCGCGGTCCTCGGCCGACCAGGCGAACATCCGCATGTTGCGCTTGGCAGTCGTCACAACGGGATCGATGACCGTATAGTGCTTTTCCAAATACAGATTTCGCCATTCCGCAGGATAGTCACTTAGCGCAACGACATCATCGGCGTGAACATGAACGTAGGCATAACGGTCGAAACCGGACGCGACGGTAAAATTCTTGATCGCATTGCGTATGGAGCGCTCGTCGTGTGTCACGTCGACGGCGTCAATCAACCCTTGTAGATCCACGTAAGTTCCTCCTTTGGCAATCTTGACCCGTGGGTCGACCACCATTTTCTTGTTTTTCCGATCCGACGATCACTTCGAGCGTCTCGATGAAATTCAACCTCCCTTCGTTGCTTAGTCTATTGACTCGTCCGATCGTGCTATGCGCACGTCATTTGCCTGGTGAATCGATCCCGTTCTTCGATTCAGATGATCGATCGATGCGACTGCGACTCGCGGTAAGGCGATCCGGCACGTCGCTTCACATTCTCATCGAATTCGGGGACGCCTTGCCGGTGGTCAAGGAGAGTGGCTCGAAGATTGCCGGCCACGAGTGACGCGTGCACGTAGATGGTCGCTCGATCGCTTTCGCCTCGTCGACGGCCCTTGAAGCGACGGCTATTGCCATCCGTTTCATCCACGATGCGCCGGGCGGCAGCGCCCTCATTCTGATCGCCGCGCCGCACAGCGCCATACTTTACGGACCGAGCGATCCAGAATGGTGTTGGCAAGTGTGGGACAGATGTTGTAGTTGCCCGCAGGTAACGGGCAAAACGCGTCAATTAGACTGCGCGCTCCTAAGCCCAAGCGGCCAGGCATTTGGGTTGCGTAGAGAATTGTTCGTCGTTGGCCCACATTGCCTTTGAATCGAGCAGAGGATCGCCAACCTCTGGTGGATGATCGCCTCGAGCTTCGTAGGCGCATTTGAATACTCGGCCTCTGATCGGCGCGCCGACGCGCTGGCTCTTTGCTGTGGGCGTAATCGTCTTCGGCTAGCGTCCGCACATCGCGGACCCATTGATGCAGGTTCGACCAAGTTCTGTTTGGAACGAAGCCTAGGCCGTCTGCGTGACGCTGCACCCTGAACATAACCTGTTTGATTGGCCAGTCCCAGGCAATGAATCGCAGAAGTAGAACGATTTATCATATTAGTTGATAGATGCTCCTCGGCGTCATTTGTTTCTGGCCGTCCTGCGTTTATCCAGGCGGGACTGCCGCCGGCAGCGTTGGCATCTATGGATTAGGGCTAGCGAGCCACAAGGTTGCGCGCGAGTAGATGTGCGCCCTCACGCCCTCACGGCAGCAGCGCCAGTCAGGAGGCGTGCTTGCAGATTCGACGTGAGTTGCGCGAGGAGTCCGGTTGCGCTTACCGTGCCGCTGACGGGGCACCGATTCCCGTGTCCCAGGCGATTGAGTTTCAATGGCCACGCCACGGGATTCAAAAAAGCTCCGTGTCCAAAGCATAATGCGTCCAGCAAGATAGAGGAGGTGCTCGCAAAGAATGCCAAACTCGTGCAACTCGGCCCTAACCAGGAGTCACGTTGGCGATGGCGAAAAGGGGGCTCTCAAAATCGTCACGATATCAATTTCGAAGTATGATCTCCAGCGAAGTATAGTAGCTATTCCTTCCCACGATGTGAACGCAGCTTGCGACCTTTAAGCAATGTATTATTGCGACCTCTAAGCAATGTATTACGAGGCCCCGCACGTTCGGATGGCCGAACAAACAATTCAGACAAATGAACGTCGAGCGCTTCGGCGATGCGGTCCAGAACATCAATCGACGGGTTTTTCGATTGCCGCTCAAGGCTAGCCATGTACGAGCGATTAATGCCGGCCTCGCAAGCCAATTGTTCTTGCGAAATACCTCGGATCAAGCGGATACGACGGACGTTCCAAGCCACAAGCGCACGAGTTTTCATACCAAAGCATGCCGTTCGCGCCGATATCAAACCACTGGATATAACCCAACATTTTCGGTCCAGCCACGAGACGGCAGGAGGGGAGTGCAGGACCTTGCTTGCCGCCGGCCGAAGCGCTATCTCAAACTCCGCTGGGCTGTTGAGAGTCGTATGGACGTTCGTTGAGTAGATGGAAGCGGCGCGCCATCTGGCTGGAAAGAAATCCAGAATGGATGTATAGTGAAGTACCCAGCACAACTCCCGACCAAGGCTAACGAATATTCCATAACGAAGATTATGCGAATCAGAATCAGCAGCGGACAGCTACTATCGCTTCTGGTTGGACCAGAGACATGTGAAGAGCCGCGCCACTAGCGTTCGTCGACCCGCTGGATCCACGTGGCCACGTATTACCCGATACGGCTTCGGCTGAGTAGGCTCTCGGGTTCATAAAGCCTTCCGCGCATGGACACGGGATCGAACGTATCCTCGCGGAAGATCCACGATGCTGGCGAATGCGCAATTCCTACAGGCGGTTCGCCCCAGTCGTTCGCGTTCCTGATTAGCTTAGCCCGCGTCACGATTGCTGTCGGCACGACCGCCAGAACAGGGGCATCGTTGCCCGCGAAGCCCCCTTCCCGGTTGGCTTGCACCGCGAGCACCACGCACTATTCGCTGATAGGGGTAAAGACGAAGGCAGGTAGGAGTGACTGAGTCTTCCATTATTCGTCACGAGGTGTTCATTGCTACATTAATCCTGTAACGCGAGGCGATGCTTTTATGCTGGCGCGGCCGATACCGGCTGCATGGCCGACATAATTGCTGGAAACGCTGGATATGACTTCCGAACTTAACAGGCGCGATTTTCTTCGCGGAACTGCCGCCGCGGCCGCCGGTGCAGCACTATCCGGGCCAGCTCTAGCGCAATCGAGGCCGATCACGCTGCGCATCATGACGAGCACGCCGAAAGAGCTCTACGACGGCCTCTGCGCCGATTTCACGCAGAAGCAACCGGCCATCCGCATTACCGTAGACACGCCTTCGCCGGATTATGACGATCTCTCCTTACGGGTTCTCCGGGCTTCGATTAGCGGTGACATTCCAGACATCGCGTTCCAGGGATTCAATCGAATCGATCTGCTGGCCCAACGCGGTCTTGCGATGTCCTTGGACTCCCTTATTGACGCCGAGGGCGATCTCGCCACGCTGGGCTATCAACCGCCGCTTCTCGACATGACCAAGTCTAACGGAAAGGTCTTTGGTCTGCCATTTGCGATTTCCTCTCCGACGCTGTTCTACAATCTCGATCTGGTAGAGAAGGCAGGCGGAAATCCGGACAAGCTACCAGCTGACTGGCCCGAAATTATTGATTTGGGTAGAAAGATCCGAGGGCTCGGCGGCGGCACAATGGGCCTGCATTACGCCTATATCGGCCACTCGGGCGTCTGGACCTGGATGGCTCTCATCATGAGTCAGGGCGGCAGAATCCTGACGCCGGATGGGAGGGATATTGCCTTCGACAGCCCAGAAGGCCTAGAGGCCTTGGAGCTATTTAGACAGTTTGGTCAAGCTGGCCAAATCGAGATGTCGCTAGATCAGACCCGACAGGCATTCTCGGGCGGGTCAATGGGAATCCTCGGCACCGCCAACAGCTATCTACGCTCCGCCGAAAAGGCCGCAGCGGGCCGCTTCCGGGTTCGCACGGCGAACCTGCCGCTCAAGCCGAATGGCAAGTTACCAGTTGGCGGAAACGCTGCGACGATCCTGACTAAGGACCCTGACCGCCAGAAGGTCGCGTGGGGTTTTGTCAAGTTCATGACTGGTCCGGAGGCCCAAACGAAACTCGTCAATACCACCGGTTATATCCCTGCAAATGATATCGCGGTGAAGAAGCCAGAATTGCTTGGCAGGTTTTTCGCTGAGAACGCCAATGCGAGAGTGGGCGTCGAACAGCTTCCGATCCTAACCAAGTGGCCTGGCTTCCCAGGTGAGAATGCGATCAAGATCACTGATCTTATCCGGGATCGCATCCAGTCCGTCGTGACATTGCGCCGTGAACCGAAGGCGGCACTGGATGACATGGTCCGCGATGTTCGAGCCCTCCTTCCGCGGGCCTGAATAGACTTCCTGATGTCTCGCTGAATCAGTGATCCCCGACGGTATCGGGGTTTTGCAACCCAAGGGTTTGGATATGCGGTTTCCAACTAAGTGCGTTGGTATGCATCGTTGTGGCTTTAAGCGTCCTAAGTCGATCGCCAATCTTATTCGCGGTCAACGGGCGGCGAGCACATTGGCACCTCGTCGTGCGGGGCCGTTGGGTGTAAGTCCCACCGTTATTTCACGCGCTGACCTCACGTCGTTGCCGTTGAAACGATTCGCCTCACCATTGGGTCGGACCTCGCGTTCTAAGGGCTGGGGCGACGGCGAGAAGCAGCGTCGCGTCGGTTACACCGATCCCTGAGTTGACCTGATGGGAGTGCGTCTCTCCCTCGTCAGCTGGGCACGGCGCGCTACGAGCTAACACCGACATCTACGATCTCTCTTTTATCATCCTACGCAGAAAGCATAGGGGGTCTATGTTTGCGTGCTCATTTGGGGGCTTTAGTGTTGAGAGCAAATCTTCGAGACGAATCGAATCTTGCGCGGCGATCATCTGGCAGGTCGACGGCATCGCGATGGATCGCGACTACCGCCATGATCGGTTGCGCAGTTTCGTATTCATCATCCGGCGCGTATGCTGAGTCGCTGGACGAGCTAAAGCAGCTAAAGCAAGAGCTGAAACGTCTCCAGAGTCGCGTTCGCTCACTTGAAACTGCCGAGCGAACGGGAGCCCGCAACGATCCTTCTCCGTCCAAGATGACGAAACTGACGCCGAAAGAGGCGGCGGCTCAAGCGCACGCCGACGCGGCACGTGCCCAATCTAAGGCCGCCGATGTGCCCGTCGCAAAGACCGGAGTCGGCTACGTCAACGTATGCGATGTGTACGGCCCGGGCTACTTTTATATTCCAGGCACCCGCACCTGTATGAACATCGGCGGCTATGTTCGCACAGACTTAACTACGGGCAACACAACCCGTGGGTCGGACATCGGCTCGTTTCGAAGCGGAATTCTGCCGGGTGCGAGCGATCGCGGGACTTACAAAGACGCTGAAAACTTCGAAGCGTCCGTGAACTTCAAGGCAAAAACAGCCACTGATTGGGGTGTGGTGAATTCGTTCGTCAACTACCGCCTTGACTACGCAACCGCCGCGAGCCAAGCCGCGACTACATCCGGTATGCCGTCGATCGCGCTCGATTGGGGCTACGTGGAGATGAATGGCTTTAAGATCGGTCGCGACGAAACAAATTATAATTTTCTCGTCTATAACAACATCTTCCGGATATTTGAGCCCTTCTCTGAATACAAGGTCAATCAAGCGGCTTATACCGCGAATTTAGGCAATGGCCTCACAGCCGCGATCTCCGTGGAAGATCCGACCACCGGTGGCTCCATGAGGTCAAATACTCCTCCCTCGGCCACCAGAACTCGCAGAAGCGGTGCTTCATTCGTCTACGGTTCTATGGATCTTCCGGACGTGATTGGCAACCTGAGGATCTCGCAACCGTGGGGCGCCGCTCAGCTCTCGGTCGGCTACCATCAGAACTACGGCTCCGCAGCCACCCCATACACCGCGAATGGTTACGGAGGACAGGCGGCCGTCAGCTTCAACATTCCTACATTAGGCGCCGGGTCCAGGGTGAGCTTCCAGGGCGCCTACTCCGTTGGCGCTACCGCTTTAGCCTACAGTTGGGGCTATCAAGGTGGCACTGCTGGTATTTCCAGTGCGGATCTTGGTGCTGACGCTGCCGTCGCCAATGGGGTCCTCAAACAGGCCCGCGAGTGGACAGTTGGAGCGGTGCTTGAGACACAACTTACGCCGACGGTAGGGTTCGACATGTCGCCAGCCTACTACTCGTTCAGCAACAGGAATACCGCCGGCGCCTTAGATTTCAAAGGTCTCGAAATCAGCGGCCAGCTAAGGTGGACGCCCTTGGGTCCCGAGTTAGTGATCTACCCAGAAGTCGAATACCGCCACATCGATGTCTCGGCTGCTACGGTTGCGGCCGGCAATGCGACGTTCCGCAAAGCCGACGCCTACGTCTACAACTTGCGCATCTTGCGCAAGTTCTGATTTGCGCAGCCGCATGTCTGAACTACCCCAGCTACATTTCGCAATTCGTCACCACATCGAACTCGATAATGAGGAGTCTATGGGGCACAAGCATCAATGCGACCGACAGCGGTGTTGAGCATCGTCATGGATCGCGCGCACTATTCTGCCCTCATTTTACGGCGGGGATGTTTTGTCTGAGCCGGGCAAGTGAAGAGTTTCGGATTATTGTTGGCCTCGTCAAGGAAGCGGACCATCTCAGTCTTGAGTTCGCGGACCGATTGGAAGGCGCCGCGCTTGAAGCTCCGTTTGGAAAGTACTGGCGAGGAAGCCTTCGACGACATCGAAATGCGGGATGACGACGTGGCGTGAAATGCAAGTTAAAGCGCGGATTGGATTGCGATCCGGGCGAGCCGCGAGCGAACGCATCCCGCCCGAACCACGGTCTAGCAGCAACCGTCAGCGGGTGTTCGGTCGGCGGCCCAAAATGGATCCGCATCTGGGGCTCCCCTGATAGAGGTTCCAATCATGCCAACATTCTTGAGCGCTCTGTTTCGTCGTCCACCTTGCTCATTTCCGAGACTGCCAGAGTTGATTGGCCGATCTCGAATATGCGGTCGGCAACAGCAGTGCCGACCTCCTCATCGTGAAAGATTCCGACGATTGCCGAACCGCGAGACTTCGCCTCGTTGATCAGGTCGATGACGGTTTGTCGGTTCTCCGCGTCGAGAGAGGCTGTCGGCTCATCCAGCAGCAGGATCGGGTAATTGACAACGAATCCTCGGGCGATGTTGACGCGCTGCTGCTCGCCACCTGAGAAGGTGGCCGGTGCAAGCAACCAGAGCCGTTCGGGTATGCGCAGCCGTGCAAGCAGGGTTTTCGCGAGCGCCTTGGCGTCTTCGGGCGGCATGCCGTTGGCGATGGCGGGTTCGGCGACGACGTCGACGGCAGCCACGCGCGGAATAACACGCAGGAACTGGCTGACATAGCCGATCGTGCGACGGCGGATCTCCACAACTTGCCAGGGCTCGGCGGCGAGCACGTCGACGATCTCGCCAAGGTGTTCGACAAAAAGGTGGCCGGCAGTCGGCTTGTAATTCACATAGAGCGAGCGCAAAAGCGTCGACTTGCCGGCGCCGGATGGGCCATGGAGGCGGACGCATTCGCCGGCCCTAACCGTAAGTTCGACATCCTCAAATACAGGGAGCACGATGCCGGCCTGGGTGTGGAGCGTAAAGGTCTTGGACAGGCCCTTGGCATGCATGACCGTACGGGGGGGGCGAGTTTCTGTGGTATTGCGCAATCGAGCATCCGTCATCACGAAGAGATCGTTTTTGAACCGATCCCAAAACCGGCAAAGCGGCCGCCGCGGGCGAACTCATAATAAAGCCCGGCTCCATCATGAACCCAATTACCGATGTCGAAATCTACCATACGACGCGGTTCATGCGTTCGGACATCGATTTCATTGCCGAGCCTGACCTCGGTCCATCCGACACGTTTGCGCCCGCCAAAGTGCGGACGCCACTCGCCGGCCATATCCGTAACGAAAGCTGTGCTTGGTGCCCAGACATGCCGGATACCATCGATCAGACGATCCCGGCTCTGGTGCATGTCGCCGCTCAACAGAAGCTGGATTCTTCCCGCGACGAGATGGGGACTCAGCATGGCGCGGCTTTCGGCAGGCATGAACCAGCCGGTCACATCGAATTCGGATAGCGCGGTGTCACAGACGGCCATGTGCGATAGGATAACGACCCGTCGCGAGCCGGCTTGCGTTATCGAGTCCTCCAGGAACCTCTCCTGTTCTGCTTCTGCTGCGAGCCCCGATGTGAGAATCATGCTGTTTAGCCCGATGATTCGCCAGTCGCCTATGTCGAATGACCAGAAATCCCGACCTATCGTTTCTAGATAGCGATTGCGCCGTTCCTCGGTGACGGCCGCTTCGGCACTAGCTGACTTGGCGATATCGCCGATGTCATGATTGCCAGGAACTGCCAGCCATGGGCATGGCAATCGATCGAGTTGCCGCCGCGCAAACCGAAGGTCTGACGGATTGTTTGCCCCATCAAGAGCAAGATCCCCACCGACAAGAACAAGATCTGGTTGTTGCCGGGATAGTTCATCGAGCAGGACTTCCCAGTTGAACTGAAAGAAAGGCCGCTCTTCAGAAAGATGTGGATCGGAGACGAAAGCAATGAACGAGGAGGCGGTCATGATGTTTCTGGGGTTTGAAGTTAATAGACGATGCGGCCGGCGCGCCATACTGATCGGATGACCGGTAGGTCGTTGTGAACGCGCACCCGCACGAGATCAGCGCGTTTACCCGCGCTTATTTCTCCTCGATCGTCGAGGCCAACGCATGCAGCGGGAGATGCCGTTACTGTGGCGATCGCCCTCGGCAGCGACCAGCCGACCGTCTCCCCGGTCAGCAAAAACGCAGCATGCAGGAGGCTCGCCGGGACATAATCCGAAGCCAAGATATTGAGTAGGCCCGATCGCGCACATTCACCGGCTGAGAGATTGCCGATATGCGATCCTCCGCGTACCAGATTAGGGGCTCCCATCACCACCCTAATATCTCGCTTGCGCGCTTCGGCTGCAGCGAGATGAGTCGTCGGAAACTCGGAAATCGTGTTGCCGAGTTCGTCTGCCTCGAGAACATGATCGAGTGTCGTATCGTCATGGCTTGCCACCACGATGCCCGTCTCTCGGCAGATTTCAGCGATGGCTCTGCGATTTATGGTAGCGTATTGATCTCGGGCTTCCTGTCGGGCCGCTAGGATGGCGTCAAGTGCCGCATCAGATGCACCGGTCCTGCGCTTCTGATGCACCTTCCATTTCCGCTCGTCGGGGAAGGTCCGCTGTCCAGGCGTGTGGTCCATGAGTGAAACCAGCTTCAGCCGGGGCAGCTCCTGCAAAGCAGCAAAACGCGGCACAATGTCGGGCTCGATGATCTCGCAACGTAGATGTATGAAATGATCGGCGCGCAGCAGGCCTTCATTCGCGGCCTCCTCCATGCCCTGCAGCATACGCCCAAGAGAGGCGTTGCGATCGCTGTCGAACTCCTCTCCTACCAGTCCAAAACTGTCGAACATCGTGGTGATGCCTGAACTGATTACCTGCGCATCGTAGGAGACAGCCGCCGACACCGCAGGCCAGTAGACGCCAGGCCTCGGCATAATGTGCTTCTCCAGATGATCGCTGTGAAGATCGACTAGACCCGGCATAAGGAAGTCGCCCTCAAGGTCGATCGCTCCGGTGGGCAATTCGCCGCCGGCCTCAATGCCTATGATCCAGCCGTCTTCAACTTTCAGATGGCCCTGCACTACCTCGTTCGGCAATAAAACTTGCGCATTGCCAAGGGTCATCCGCGTCATTTCTGCTCTCCGAGTCGCCGGGCGCTCATGCTCGCAGCACCGACGATACGAGCAATTGGGTGTAGGGGTGATGGGGGTCATCGAGGACCTGATCGGCAAGGCCATGCTCGACGATCGTTCCCGACTTCAAAACGTACAGCCGGTCGGCAAGCATGCGCGCGACCCCGAGATCGTGGGTGACGAGCACAACGGCGACGGGAAGATCGTGCACCAGCCTGCGCAGGAGATCGAGAATGCGCGCCTGAACCGAGACATCGAGGCCGCCGGTCGGCTCGTCCATAAGGAGCAGCCGGGGGCGCTTGACCAAGCCGCGGGCGATCTGCAGGCGCTGCTGCATCCCGCCAGAAAACGAGCCGGGAAGATCGTCGATGCGGCAGGGATGGATCTCGACGCACTCAAGCCAATCTTTCGCGATACGGCGCATCTGCGAAAAGTCCCGAAGGCCTGCAACCGCCAGAGTTTCGACGATGTTGGCGCCTGCGCTGATATTCATCCGCAATCCGTCCTGGGGACGCTGATGGATAAAGCCGACATGCGATCGCAGGAGTCCGACGCGTTGCTCTTCCTGGAGCGACCATATTGAACGTAGGCGGCGGTCTTTGCCCTGTATTTCCACGATCCCATCGTCGGGTCGCAGATGGCCGGCCAGGCAGCGGAGCAAAGTCGTCTTTCCCGAGCCGCTTTCACCGACTATGGCAACGATTTCACCCGATGCGATCTCCAGAGAAATGTTGTGGCAGGCGAGTCGCCCGCCGCCAAAGCGTTTCCCTACCGCTTGTGTGCGGAGCACGGAGTGATTTCTGACGGGGCCGGTCATGAACGGTCTCCCGCGGGGACGCCACCTCGCCGGACGATACAGAAGGAAGTATCGGAGCAGACGAAGCTGCTCATCCCTGCATCCTCAGAGACCACATCCAGGTAGCTCTCGTTCGATCCGCAAAGACTGCATCGGCCCTCAAGTTTCCGCGCGACAAAGGGGCGATCATCGAAGGACAGATTTTCGACGGACGTATGTGGCGGAATGGCATAGATGCGCCGCTGACGACCGGCCCCGAACAGCATCAGTGCAGGACTGCGATTTAGTTTGTGATTGTCGAATGCCGGGATCGGCGATGGGGCAGCGAAATACCGACCATTGACGAGCACGGGATGATTTGTTCCGCTACCGGCCTCACCGAATTTCACTATGTCTTCATAGAGCCTGACATAGAGCATTCCGTAGTCTTGAAATGCATGGAGGCGCCTGGTCACGGTCTCCGAGGGTTCGAGCGATCGCATTGGCTCCGGTAGCGGCACCTGAAGCACGATAATCTGGCCATCAGAAAGCGGCTCCTCGGGAATGCGGTGCCGGGTCTGGATAATGGTCGCTTCGCGCGTCGACATCGTCGTGGAGCTCTCGGCGACGCGCGTAAAGAATCTCCGGATGCTGGTGGCGTTGATGGAATCGTCGGCGCCTTGATCTATTACCTTTAGTACATCGGAGTGCCCGATCAGCGCCGCGGTGATCTGCATACCGCCGGTACCCCAACCAGGAGGAAGCGGCATCTCGTGGCCCGCAATCGGGACCTGAAAGCCGGGAATCGATATCGCTTTCAAAATAGCGCGGCGGAGCAGGCGCTTCGTGACTTCATTCAAATAACCAAGGTTGTAGGGGCTTTGCTCATTAAGGCCTGCGTCCGAGGGGATCACTGCGCATCCTCCTCTGGCCGCGCGCCCGCAGCCTGGAGATCCCGCAGGCGCTTCAGTTCTGCCTGATAGCTGACATAGTGCGGCAATTTAAGACTCTGCAGGAGACCGGCGGAGTCGACACCGTCTGCGTTCGACAATACAAACTGCTCGTCCTCGATGGGGTCCCGGACAACCTCACCCAATTCGCGCCCTCTCAACGCCCGATCATTGACGGCCATCGCCATCGCCCGCCTTTCGCTGTACCCGAAGGCAAGCCCGTAACCACGGGTGAAACGAGGTTCAGGGCTTTGCGCGTCCAGCTTCTTGTTGAGAATTTCGCATTCGCTGAGGATCACTCGTCCGATCGTAACGGCAAGGCCCAGCTCAGGGATCGTGAAATCCACCGCCACATCACCGACGCGGATTTCGGTCACAAGCGGAAAGTTCTGTCCGTATCCCTGAAGAGCGGAGTTAGCGAGGCCGGTCAGAAAACCTTCGTCGGCCCTTGCCAATGACTGCAGCCTGGCGTCTCGGTTGGCCGGAGCGATGACCGGATCGCGCGTGATATCGAAAACACAGCCATCTGACTCTGCGGATGGCAGTCTCTCAGCAATCCCATCACGAGCGAGCTGATCGGCGACATGCGGGGCGGTAATGGGACTGCTCTCAGCGCCAGCCGATATCGGAAAGTCAAAGCTACTCGAGTTTTCGTTGAGAAGCCTATGAACGTAATCGTAAGTCGCTCCCAAGAACTGACCGCCGGGGGCCAGCTTCAGAATAGGCGAAATCCGGCGTGCGATCTGCATCGAGCCGGTATCGAGGAGCTCGGAGTAACCCGCTCGCGGCAATGTGGCCCGGAATGTGCGAAGCAGGAAGGCCGCTTCCACCGCGTCCCCCTGTGCTTGCTTGAGTGCCAGGCTCGCCGCATGTCTGTCATAGATAGCGCCCTCGTTCATGGCGCGATCGACGGCCAAGGACAATTGTTCACCGATCTGTTCGACGGATAGTTCGGGGATCGCCGCATCGCCCCTACGCTGGGCGCTGAGAAGCAGCTCCGCATTTTCGAGCGCCTGTTCGCCACCGCGGATTGCTACGAGCATGGGGTACCCCGGCGAACCGAGCGGGGTAGGCCCAAAACGCTTCCGCCATCAACGAAAAGAACGTCGACACCCAGCGGGAATTGCGCGGCATTGGTCTCCCACGAGGACCAGAACCAGGAAGGCAACCCGGACGGTGAAACCGATTTCATCGCTTCGATACCAGGCCCATACAGTGATATCGGCACGCCGCCAACGAGGCTGGGCAACTGGATAAGAAGCGTCGCCGAGCGATTTGGCGCCAATAGTGTCCCTGCACGAAATCGTTCGAGGTCCGGCATTTCGTTCGCATCGCCGATCAGAGCGAAATCGACGTCCATCGGATGAGAACTAATTGAGACCCCCGTTCGCAGCCGGAGGAACTCCTCAATATCCTTGGTTCTGAAGGCCGGATCGAGCCAAGTGGAAACCTCGCCGTCCAGGAGACAAAGCGCGGCAGACAACATACTTTGGCTCATTGGTCGGGGTGCGTGGGATATTGGGGGCATTGCAATGACTTTGCCGGGATGGCTGAAGGCACGCAAAATCACCCTGAAGCTTGCTTGCGCGTGCTGGACCGCATCGGATTTAGTGTCGATCGAAAATTGCGCTGTCGGGTGCGGGAACGTCATTTTGGCTGGCCCGCAATCGACATCGAGAACGTCACTTCGGTCGCACGCGCTTTCGCAGCCTTTGCCGCGGAAAGCCTTCTGGTTGCCTCCTCGGCCGCAAGCACCGCCTCGCGCGCCTGTTCATGCCATGCCGTGCCCTTCGGACATAACATCATCGCGTCGAAGACTGCGGCAATCGCGGCGTGCCGTTTGTCCCGCCTACCAATGCACGCGAAGCCAGCCATTTCATTGCCCAACGCAAGAGAACAGCGCGTGACCGTCATTTCACCGAGATTGAAGGCCATTCCGCTGCCATCTGCACGGGCCCGCAGCATGATCGTCTCGAACTGCGGAGGCCTGATCCAGGTAAAATCCGGCTGGGCCAGGAGAGCCTGCCAGCTATCCGAAAGAGCCGCCGCTGGTGCCGTTGCGAGAACGGACATCCAACGACTGCGATCGGAGAGCAGAGAAGATTGAGACGTCATAGATCCAGATAACGTGCAATGCCTTCGCTGGTCTGCGGGGCTGTTGCAGTCACTACATCATTGCCTCTGCGGTGGTCGTGAACCCTGGATGACGAAAGATGGACAACCTGGTTGGTGACACATGCGCCGGCCCGGTCCTTCCCGTCCGACAGCAAGGCCAATTTACGTATGCCCTCCGGACCACGTGCGACGACTTGAGAGTCACGCGCTTGTTCGTCAAAACGTCATCTGTTTGTCACCGATCTGATACGAGCCTGCAGCCACTCTCGCCCACCGCTGGCTTTCGGTCCGGCAATCAGGAATGAAGAGGCCGCGATGGCAGGACTTGAACTGCGTAACATCAGCAAGAATTTCGAATCCACGAACGTCATTCGGAACCTTTCGTTGGATATCATTTCCGGGGAGTTCCTGACCCTGCTCGGCCCTTCGGGCTGCGGAAAATCGACGCTTATGCGCATCATCGCGGGCCTTGAACTTCAGGATGAAGGGTCAATTGCGATCGGCGGGCGTGCGGTGGACGGATTGCGTCCGAAGCAGCGTGACGTCGCGATGGTATTTCAGTCCTACGCGCTTTATCCCCACATGAGCGTCGCCAAAAATCTCGCCATGCCGCTGCTGATGCGACGCCTGAATGCCTGGCAGCGCATTCCGGTCTTCGGTGAGTTCCTTCCCGGAAGTGCGAGCAGGAAATCGGAAATTGCCGAGGAGGTTGCAAGGGTTGCGAAGTCTATAGGCATCAACCACCTACTGGACCGTAAGCCGAGTCAACTTTCCGGTGGCCAGCGCCAGCGCGTCGCCGTGGGCCGCGCGATGGTGCGCCGTCCGGCGGTGTTCTTGATGGACGAGCCGCTCTCCAACTTGGATGCCAAGCTGCGTGTCCAGATGCGAGCGGAAATCAAGGAACTCCACCAACGGCTGGGCACCACCTTTGTCTATGTCACCCACGATCAGGTGGAGGCGATGACGCTCTCCGATCGGGTGGCGGTCATGCTCGACGGCGAGCTTATCCAGGTCGCTCCTCCACAGGAGATCTACGCCAATCCCCACACTCGGCGGGTGGCAGAATTTGTCGGTTCCCCTAAGATCAATATGATCAAGGCAAACGTGCGCGACGGCAGGCTCGCCGAAATCGGCGGGCAGGTTCTGCCGCTTGAACTTGTCACAGACCAGAGCACGCTGACCATAGGAATTCGTCCGGAAGCCCTTTACCTAGCCAACAGCGGTGATCCGAATTCGATCTCAGCCGCGGTTCGGCTCGTTGAGCACTTGGGATCCGAGCTGTTCCTTCACCTGGATTTGACGGGCGTTCCCGACCCGGTCATCGCCCGCCTACCCGCCGCGAGCAGCCATATTGCACCGGGCAGCAAACTGCATTTGCGGATCAGAACAGAACAGATGCTTCTATTCTCCATGGATGGTCGACGGCTGACGCAGCAGGCCTCGGTGACACCTCTCCGAGAATATGCGTGATGAACTTGATTGAGAGACACCAACCACTGGCGCAGAACGATCAAGCTCCGCTGCTCCATCGATCTAGGGACGCCGTATTGCGTCGCTTGCGCCTTGCGGAGAGCCTCGCCGCCTATGCGCTCGCCGGTCCCGGCCTGGTACTTTTGCTTGCTCTCTTTATCCTGCCGGTCGCGGGCGTGCTGGTCATCGCCTTCACGGATTGGCAATTCGGTTCAGCGACCCTGAATTTCGTCGGCCTCAAGAATTTCGCCGAGGTCTTTGCGGACCCGGGATTTCGCAAAGTGCTCACCAACACGACGATCTATACGCTCATCGTCGTTCCGGGGACCGTTGTTCTCGGCCTCGCCGTCGCGCTGGTGATCCAAAGCGTCGAAACGATGCGTGCCTTCTACCGCGCCGTCCACTTCCTTCCTTACATGGCAACCCTAGCGGCCATGGCGATCACGTGGGAAGCGCTTCTTCACCCGACAATCGGCCTGCTCAATCAGATCCTGACGGCGGCTGGATTGCCGACCGCAAACTGGCTTCGCGACGAGACGACTGTCCTGCCCGTCCTCGCTGTAATCGGCATTTGGCAGAACCTCGGCTTCGCGATGGTGCTCTTCCTCGCCGGCCTTGCGGCCATTCCGCGCGACCTCTACGACGCCGCAGACGTAGACGGAGTCGACATCTGGTTCGACCGACTCCGCCTGATTACCCTGCCAATGCTCGGACCGGTGCTGATGTTCGTCGTCATCGTCGTTGCCCTCCATGCCTTGCAGATTTTTGACACGGTGCAAGTCCTCACCCAGGGCGGCCCCAATCATGCGTCTGACGTACTGCTCTACACGCTCTATCGCGAAAGCTTTCAGTATCTGCGGACAGGATATGGTGCGGCGGTCACCATCGTATTCCTCGTTATCGTCATAGCGCTGACGCTGATCCAAGCCCGGATGATGGATCGAAAGGTGCACTATCAATGAAACGCTTCCGGTTTTCACTCCGCACCGTGAGTCGGCACGGTTTCCTGGCCATCACCACCGCGTTTGTCGTCGCCCCCTTCATCTGGATGGTCAGCTTGTCGTTAAAGCCGCCCGAGGAGATTTTTCAGGGATCATTCTCGCTGCTGCCGCAAAGCTGGCACGCAACGCAGAATTACTCCCGAGCCATGACAGCTTCGCCCCTTCCCCGCTTCATGTTGAATGGTGTTCTGATCTGCACTATCATCCTGGCGCTCCAAATTTTGGTCTGCGCACCAATCGCGTATGCGCTCGCCAAACTCAAATTTCCGGGCCGGCATGTCCTTTTCACCCTAGTGCTCGTCAGTCTGCTCATTCCGAGCCAAGTGCTCGCATTGCCGCTCTTCATCTTGGCCTACCAGCTTGGTCTGCTGAATACCTACGCCGCACTCGTTTTCCCGTTCATCGTCTCCCCATTTGGCATCTTCCTGTTTCGCCAGTTCTTCAACACTATCCCGGACGACATCGTGCATGCGGCCCGGCTCGACGGAATGTCGGAACTCACTATCGTCTGGCGGATCATGCTCCCCATGGCGATACCCGCCCTGATCGCGTTTTCGGTATTTTCAGTCGTCGGACATTGGAACGATCTCTTCTGGCCGCTCATCGCGGTTCGCTCTCAGGAGCTTATGCCTCCTCCGCTCGGCCTTATGGCATTCAGGAATGAAGATACAGGAATAGATTACGGTCCATTGATGGCCGGCAGCACCATCGTGGTCGCTCCGCTGGTGATCGTTTTCGTATTCGCCCAGCGCTGGTTCATCGAGGGTCTGACATCCGGCGGCTTAAAATGACGGCTTGCCGGAAGCTCAAACAAAAAGTCTCATAATTCGTTATATTGGATGATCAGCTCGATCCACCGGGCCGACATTCTGATCTGGGTGAACAGAATCGGCCGGTTAGCGCCATCGATAATGATGTTCTTCACCTTGAGCACCGGCTGGGTACGGGATTGCCGCAGCAACTCGGCATCCGTGCGGGTCGGGTGACTAGTGGTGATCCTCGACTCGTACCGGATGATCTCATCGGTGCCGAGTTGCTTCAGACCTTCGGGTACTGACCCCGTTTCCTCAATTGCCTTGTCAATGCCGTGAAAGCGCGGCAGCGGAAAATAAGCCGAGCTGATCATCGTTGGATTTTCGTCGACCAGCGTCAGCATGTTAACACGCCGCACGTATTGCGACTTCGACAACCGCAGCGCCGCAGAAATCTCTATCGACGGGCGCACCGTCGTGCTCCCTAATATCTCCTCGCGTCCAGCCCGATCCAATCCCTTCAGGATGATAGGCAGAGTCTTCCGGCGCGCCATGGGATGGGAAATCACGCGTTCCCGAACGAAGCTGCCCAAGCCGTGCTCTATGCGGATTAGCCCCTTTTCCTCAAGCAGATCGAGCGCCCGCCGTACCGTGTTGCGGTGGACGTTGAAACGTCGGGCAAGTTCCTCCTCCTTGGCCAGGCGCTCTCCCGGAAAAAGTCGCCGCTGACGTATATCCCTCTCGATGGCAAGACTGACTTCCTGCCATAGATGCAAGGAACCCTTGCGACGTAGCGCCCTATCGTCGCCTTCTTCTGGCTCGATCTCCATTGGTATTATCTCGAGGTGTCCTTATCTACAGGACGGTAAAGATGGAAGGCACAGTTATGAGTCACAGACTCTTCCACTTTTCTTTACGGCGTGGTTGCTGTACCATCCGCGCGCGGTACGGCTTTACGCTGGCGCGGCGATCTTGGCGGTGAGGAGATAAGCAGGAAGGTCGGATATCGTTCGGAGTGGCTGTTGAACGTCTAGCGCAAAGACGGTCCAACGGGGACCGTCGCCGACATTAGCAGACGGCTCCTCTTCGCGGAAGTGCCCATTTGGCAGTCGGCGCCGTATGGGCCCCGCCAACCTTGCGTCAGTTGACACCGATCACGCCCGTATCGTCAAGGAGCACTCAGTAGGAGCTCTACGACGGCCTTGTTCTTTGGTTCCGCCGTCGCTTCTCGGGCTAAGTCCAACACCGAATCCTTGAGGCCGCCATTCGCGATTTCGCTCAGAAGGCCGCCTGGGATTTCGTCAAATTCATGAGGGTGGAGGCTCAGACAAAACTCGTCAACGCCCTGGGAGATATTCCAGCGAACGATCTTGCCGTGAAGACGCCGCTATTCTCCGCGGTGAATGCGATTGGTCACCAGCTCCCATTTCCGCCCGCTTGGCCAGGCGTCCCCGGCGAAAATGCGATCATGATTACCGATCCAATCCTGGATCATGTTCAATCTGTCGTGACATTGCGATCGATGACATGGTCCGCGATGCTCGCGCCCCACTGCAGCATGCTTGCCATCCCAAGTACCTGATTGCGCTAAGACTGAAGGCGAGCCGTACTCGCCTTTCTGGACTTTCCGGATTAACCGGCATTGCGGATGGCAACCAGCCAGGAGCGTGAACTATTCATAGCGCTCGGCCGCAACTGCGCATTGTCGGCAAATCCAGCCAGCCTGAAACCGTGATGGTGGAGATGGGCCTCCATCTCGAGCGGCAGCATGAATCGATGCTCGCTCTTCTCGACCTCAATCACCTCGTCACCCACCGACCAGGTTCTTTCGAGGCGGAACAGGGAATTCAGCAAATCGATCGTTATCTCGGCCTCCCCCCGATACGAATTGCCGTCGAGTTCGACATGAATCGACCAGTTGCGTCCACCAGCTGCACCAGAGATGAGGGCGCAGGCATTCATTCCCTCGATAACGAGGACGGCGCCCTTTTCTGTGTGCTCCGCGAGGACCTGCATCGTCCTGTTGACGTCCTCGTTCGTCCTTGCATGAGTGAAGACGCCGCCAAGCATGACCACCGCATCGAAACGACGCCCAAGGTGCAGATCGCGCATATCTCCGATCACAATGGTCGCATCCGGATTTCTCTGGCGGGCAGCTTCTACCATTACCGGCAGGGCGTCTATGCCCCACCGCTCAACATCGGGACCAGCGAAACGGGCAAGCGCTAAACCGGTGCCACATCCGATATCCAGGATCGAACTCGGAGGCCTGGCCGCAAACCGATGCACCAGCCGGAAACAGTCCTCGGCCCATTCAGCCGCTTGGGGGTAAGCCCGCTCATACCATTCCCCACTTTGGTAGATGAAACGCATCGGCACGATGCCGCCCAAGCCTGCGGCTTTATCATTTTGATGCATAGGTCATTCCTTGGATCGCATTAAAGAAGGACGTCAATCTCCATAGGCATCTTTTCAGTCGGACTTGCCGACTAGCCTCTCAAGAAAGCAACGCATATCCCCAGGCGGATTGTAGAAGACGGGAGAAATTAGTAGCCGTGCATCAGGACGCGCTGCTCGCGCGGCTTCAAGAACCGCGGCCTCGAAGTTCTCTGCGTGAATAACTGACGGCATTCCTTTGCCTATTTCGACCAACGTCCGCTCTATGACGTCCCCGCCATCGTCGAAGAGTACGATGCCGTTCGCCTTTCTTAGAAGCGCCTCGCAAAACAATCGCAAGTCAGCTTTCTCCAGCGCGCTGCTGACCCGTCTTTCCCCGCCAACTGATTGGACTGCGCCTCCGGAAACGACAATCAGCGAATGATCAGGAAACGTTTCCAACCCTTTCAAGGCCTTGCGAGGGTTCATCCCGATCGTGTCATCATATATCTCGACGCCGTCTACCGCGCCGAGAAATTGACATCGTTGCGGCAGGCCCCGGAAGCTGACCAGCTCGTCGCGCATTGCATTGCGGTTCACTCCAAGTTCGATCGCTACTGCCGCAGCAGCCAGAGCATTCGGAATATGATGGCTCGGCATTCTCAATTCCGAAATGCCGCAAATTCTATCGTATCCTGCTCTCGACCGGTGCGTAATGTAGCCGTCCGCAACCACAACCCCATTAGTAATGTTGTCCAGCGGGCTAAAATAGATTTCACGCGCCTGCCCAACCCCGCGGAAATGTCCGCGCACTTCAGGATCATCGAAATTAAGCACGGCCAGGTCACCACACTCCTGAAAGCGCAGCAGATTCTGTTTGGCACCTCTATAGGCTTCAAAAGAACCATGCCAGTCCTGATGATCCGGAAAAAGGTTGGTGACGATCCCGATTGAAGGACCGGTCGTGACGTAGTTCAGGTGATGGCTGGTCAATTCGAGCACCGACCACGACATATCGTTGCGTGACGCGACCGCTTCCAGCATCGCCTTTCCCGGTCCGGACGGTGTGAGGCGATAATCCGTCGAACCAATGACGTCCATCCCCGCATTCCGCAGGATTGCCGTCAGCAGATATGTCGTCGTCGTCTTCCCAGCCGAGCCTGTCACTCCGACCGTCCGACCGAGCGTATCGCGCAAAATGGTATCCGCGAGATTGGAGAGTATGAGGCTCTTGCTCCGGGCATGATCGATGATGAGGTCACGCGGCGACGTCGAAAGGGAAACGAAAAGCGCTCTTGCATCTTCAATTTCGGCGATCTCGGTTCGAGATCGAAAATCGACATTCCCGCCATCAGCACACCAGGCGTCCCGCACTCGTCCCGGTTCATCGTTTTCGATATCAAGAACGGTTACGCGCCTGGCGCGGTGGGAAAGATACCGTGCCAGAGCCACTGCGTCCTCATTCACACCGTCGATCAAGACATGCAAGTGTTCAATCGAAGCACCGCTCTCGCGATCAAGATTCGAGATACGCATAATAGCCCATCCACTCCGCAAACTTTAACTCTGACTCACGACTAAACACGCATCAGTTGTCAGTCAACCACGAGGCCGACCCCGGTTCGCACCTCCTCCGCCTTTGGAGCGTGAGCTGTGACTCCGGCGACATCAGATCCGCTGTCGATTTGTAGCTGCTCCAGATGAGGCGTCACAGCTCATGCGTGGTGCACACAACGTTACCAAAAGTGCGACGACGAACGCGTTCCCCGCTAGGAAATGCGCGATGGGCTGGCCACACAACCAGCCCTCCGCCTTGATTGGAGGAGCCGGGGGCTCGATGCGCAGAACCATGTTGCTCTCCGATGCTATTACCAAACGTTGCGCGGCTTCATGGGCAATCTCCGTATGAGCGAGCTCCGTTCTCGCTCAGAAACGGGGCAGCGGAGCCACGAAGGAGAGTGTCGCTCGTCTTGCACGTCTGGTGCACTCAGCACTCCACTCAGCATTGGTTCATCGGAACAGCAATGGCTGTGCCAGCGCTGTTCTCGCTCTTAACCGCCTGATTATACGTCGAAACGCGGCGCCCCGACACTGGTGGCTGGTGTCGTGAACGTGACAGGATTTGTGCCGCCGTCAGAAACCGGACGAGGAGCGCTCGCGTCGCGCCGGCAGAACAGCGTGGCGTGGCCTTGCAAGGCACCGAACGGAACTTACTGATTTCTCTCCAAGTCAGACGGTGTCGATGCAGATCGGAGTCGAAAGAGCCCAGACCGTCAACCAGTGGCGCATGTTCGTAGTCAGTGACGATGAAATCGTTCGTGGGATATTGCTGCTTGCGCTGCAATGACGAGATCCGTCAGTCGGGGACCGGAAGGGGCCGACGATAAGGGACTACTGGTTGACAACCGGAGTCGGTCTTATGCGCGTTTTTAATTACTCATTCGGCCGCGCTTGGCGGACATGCGGTTGATCCATTGTTGTTGCCGCAGTCGTGGGAGCGCCGATAGACCCTATGCGCCGATGAGCCCAGCCCTTCCATATCGACGCTGAAGACCGGGTGCATAGCAGTGCGTTCCGCAACCAGCGACATGCCATGTCCCGTTCTGATCGATCGACTGCAGCGGCAAACTGGTCCCGCTCATTGCGCCCCTCGCTCCCGTCGATGCTGACGGCAATGCCGAAAATGGCGTCGCCAGCCGGCGCGACAGACAACGTCTCGTCGTACCAACAGGAAGGATTGGGAGCAGTTCAAGACATGAGTTGACCTCAAGCAGCACGAGCTCGCTTGGAGGCGTCATAGTGCGGGGGAAAGTCAATAGCGTTGGCCTGGCATCCACCCGGACTCATTTGAGAGCGCGTGTACGCAGCGTACCGGTCGTCAGCCAGTTACGGCTTTAGCCGCTCACCGAATGTTTCCTTCAATGGCTGATATCCGAAATGCTTAAGCGGGCATGGAGGATGAACTGCGAGGTCCTGGCTCAATCCAAAAGCGAGATGCAGCATGCCCCAGTCAACTACCAACGTTAGCAATTGATCTAATGGGATAAGCCGGTCAATTGTTGGCTGACGAGCGTCCGGCTGGTTAAACGTCACAAGGGGTGCGGCATGCAACCTCCACCACGATTTGTATTCGCTGATAGCCGCGATCGATGCGCTGACTCGTCGCCTGCAGAAGCGTTGTACGCTAGGTCGGCTCCAACCGCGACCTTTCCTTCCTCATGGAAGCGCATGATCAGCTGGCCCGCGCAATCACTGAGCGTGCAAGTGGCCAATTGCTCCGGTGCGCGCATGGGATAAAACACCGATGATGCCGTCAACGCATTGCTGCTGAGTGCTGGTGGCACGACAGTGTCGCGCACAGCCTTTGGCCCCCATGGGGATCCGACTCTGTTAGTCGAGGCCATGCGGTACGGATCATTGTCACAAACTCGACAGTCAACTCGGGAGGAGCGCACTTGTTGGCGCAACGGATATCTTTGCTTTCAGATTCAGGAACTGCGGCCGCTCGTGAGGCAGCCACGCTAGCCATCGCGGCCGGCCGTCAGATTGTCGATCTGGCGGCCGGCGAAGTCTTCATCGAGCCACCATCATCGGTACGCGAAGGAGCCATTGCCGCGATCAATGCCGGAAGGAACCGCTATACAGATTCCATCGGCCTTCCGCCACTTCGCAAGGCTGTCGCCAAAAAGGTGTCTGCGGAAACAGGCACTGACTGGAGGGCGGACGATATAGTCATCACTGCCGGCGCAAAGCAGGGCCTGCTCGACGCCGTCTTGGCCGTGCTCGATCCGGGGGATGAAGTCATTATCATTCGCCCCTGCTGGCCGACATTCCCGTCCCAGGTTCTTCTCGCTGGCGCAAAGCCTGTGTTCGTTGAGGCCCGCCCTCCGACATATATCCCCGACATCACCAGAATCCGCGCTGCAGTCACACCGCACACGAAGGCCATTATCATCAACTCACCGAACAATCCTACCGGCGCAGTTTACGATCGAACGATCCTTCAGGCCATCGGTGATCTCGCGATCAACTACCAGTTCTGGATCGTCTCCGACGAATGCTACTCCAGCTTCGTATTCACCGGTGGGCGCCATGAGTCGATCGTCACGGCACATCCAAGTGTGCGTTCACGGACGATCGTAGTCAACGCCTTCTCCAAGGAGTTGGCGATCACCGGGTGGCGCCTGGGCTATTTCGCAGCCCCGCCGGAAATCATCTCCGCGGCCAAGAAGCTGCAAAGCCATACGACTTCCAATGCCAACGTGATCGCGCAGCACGCGATCCTGCACCACCTTCAAGTCGGTGACGGCAGCTTCGAACGCGTGATGCATCAACGCTTGTCTGACGCTCGCAGCGTAGGCCTTCGCATCCTGTCTAGTCTCCACGACGTAATCCCGCCGCGAGGAGCCGGCTCATTCTTCTTCTATCTCGATCTGAGCAGACTTGTCGCGGATCTGCCGGTTAGAAGTCCCGTTGGATCTGCTGACGATATTGTACGACTGCTCCTAGACGAAGCTGATGTGGCATGCGTTGCCGGCGCTATCTTTGGTGACGTGAACGGCCTGCGTCTCTCCTTCGGTGCCCCGCCAGACCTGATGGAGGTGGGGCTGAGACGGGTAGTGGAGACCCTGAACAACCTGAAGACCAGACAAACAGCGGCCTGACCCTCACCAGGATATCTTGAAATGCGGATTACAGCGACACCTTCTGGTTCGGGACCGATAGCGAAGATCTGCGCCTGGCGGGAGAGTGCGTATTGCCGATGGGCCGTGCGCTTCGCCTCCACAACGTCTCATTCGCTGACAGCAGGAGCGACGTGATGATCGGGTATCTCCGTGACTATGCAAATGCGATCACGGCCCTCGCCTATCTGTTTGCCGTCACCGGGCTGTTCTTGGCCATCAATGCCAAGATAGAACTCGGCGTTGCGGCAATGCTCTGGACCTGGTTTCTGGATCATTGGGACGGACTTGTTGCGCGCAAGACAAGCCATCGTCGCCGTCCAGGTGTGCCTGAATTCGGCAGAAGCTTCGATGGCTTTGCCGACTTCATCCATGGTGTCTTGTTCCCGGCGACTATTATCATGCTTGTTGGTCAAGGTTCGATACTTTCGCTGTTCGTCAGTGTACTCTTGGTTTTGTCGGGTGCGATTAGGCTGAGCTATTTCGAAAACGTCGGACTAACTGCCGACGCTCGTTTCATCGGGATACCGGTTTCGTATGACACTCCATCACTTGCCGTGATGTTGCTGCTTCGACCGCTAATGTCCGAAGGGACGTTCGAGACGACACTGGCCGTACTGTTTACCGCCCTTGCCCTCCTCCACGTATCCACTTTCGTGAAGGTTCCGGCGATCCGAGGCGCCGGCGTCCCGATTGCCACCGTCGCAGCGATTGCGGGGTCGTTAGCACTAATAACCATTACTCGGAAGTAGGCGAGCCGAACCAGTCTAGGGGGTCTCTAATGAACAATGCGCTTGCAGCAGTACCTGCTGTGAAAACCTCAATTCAGAGCCAGATTGGCGAACACCTCAAGAACCCGATTGCACTCAGGCTGAATCCGCCGCCGCCAGTACCATGTGTCTTTGATCCAGTCGTCAGCACCGCAACAACTAATATTTTGGCAAGGGGTGCTCTTAGCGAGATTATCGGACACCATCGTTGGTGCGGAACCGAAGCCGACCGGCGAGCCGGTGCTGAATTGTGCGCGTCCCGCCTGGGCTATCGAGCTGACGACGAGCGTATCGTCCTAACAAGCAGCACACAGAGTACTCTGAACATGCTCATTCCCGGCCTGGTCGGTGCAGGCGGGGTGCTGGCCGTCGATGAGCTAACCTATCCACCGATTAAGGGATTTGCAGAACGTTACAGTGTAGTGCTGGCGCCGGTCCGGCTGGATGACGACGGCATGATTCCAGATGCGCTTCGGAAGGCGTGTCAGATGCATCGTCCGAAAGCACTATACCCTCTTTCGACACTTCAAAACCCGACCACCGTCACCATGTCCCTGGAAAGACGCAAAGAAATCGTCGCGATCGCCAGAGAGTTCGGCGTCTCCATCATCGAGGACGACATCTACAGCCTTATTCCTCGAAATGCGCCACCACCGCTTTCTGCCCTTGCCCCAGAGATCTCGTGGTATCTGCTCGGCTTGGCCAAGAGCGTTGCACCGGGAATGAAGGTGGCCTATGTCGTTGCGCCGTCAAAGGAGGCCGCGGCGAACCTATTCTGGCCGGGAGTCCGGGCGACCTTCTGGATGACCGCGCCCCTTAGCGCCGCACTCGCTACAGAATTGATTGAGACTGCGTCAATCGGACAGATTCTCGATGCAGTTCGTAGCGCAACCGCCGCGCGGCACACTTTGGTCCATCAATACCTCAGAAATATCGATCACCGACTTGGGGATGGAGGGCTCCACGTCTGGATGCCAACGCCGCCTAGCGTGACGAGTGCCGATCTAACCACGAGGCTTGCGCAAGCTGGCGTGCTCGTTTCGACTAGCGATGGATTCGCGATCGGTGAAGGGGGGGTGCCACGAGCGATTCGGTTCGGCCTCGGCAACCCATCAGACGATTCAACGCTCGAAAGTGCACTTACGATCATCGCGGCAGAGTACGACAGGTATCCGCTAGCCAAGGCGTAGCGCCAGGGAGACAACCACATGTCCATAGAAGGCACGACAACGAGCCAACCTACGTCGGGCCAGATGCACAAGCCCTGGGAGGATTTTGATGGTCTCGGCCACTTTTATCAGTGTCGCCCGCAGTACCCGCCGCGCATTGCAGAACAATTGAGGTCTGTGCTCCGTGATTCCAGGGGTGGTCGCATCATCGAGGTCGGCGCCGGGACCGGTCTATTCACGCGAAGCCTTGCTGCAGTGTTTGGCACTAGCTTTCAGATCTTCGCTGTAGAGCCGAATGAAGATATGCGGCGGCACGCGGAGTCTCAAAGGCTAGCCGGCATGCCAGTGCACTATGTGAGTGGGGTCGCCGAAAATTTGCAAGCGCCCGACGGTGCCGCTCAATTGGTGACGGCTGCTAGCGCAGTACATCGCTTCAATTGCCCGGCGTTTTATCGAGAGGCCCAACGTGTCCTGGCGCCCGGGGGCGTCCTCGCGATCGTTCAATATGAGCCGTACGACAAGGGCAGTGCCTTCGTGGATAGCTTTCTCTCGGTCATCGAGGCCGCACTCCCCGGTTACAAGCGGCATCGGCATTCCAGACCTGACGGCGGCTACTCAGAGGTTGATATTGCGGTCGAGTTAGGAGCCGAAGCCGATCTGAAAGACGTCAGGCGAGAAACATTCGTGTTTACCGAGCTGATCAATCGCGAACGGTTCGAGCATCGTGCGCTGTCGTTTACGATCGTGCAGAAGGCAATCAAACGTGAGGGGGATGATGCTATTCGTTCAGCGCTCGGTAGCCTCTTCGAGCAGTACCGTAACAGCAACGGGCTCGTTGAGATGCCTTACGAGGCCGAAATCATCACAGCACGTCGTTCCTAGATTGTCAGGGCGTTCCCTCCTAAGATGGTGGACATCAGAATGCGGTGGGTATTGAGCGGCTCAACAATGACCAATAGAATTGGATGAAAGTCCGCTCCGAACGCCGCGACGAGCCCTGAGCCCCAAGCTCGCATGGCTTGGTCATAAGGACCAGGTTGATGCCGGCAAAACATGCCCGCCCGTGGGGCAAGGGATATAAGAAAGACTTCGATGATGCCGACGCAAGGCGAAGCCATGCACCGCCCGAAGATGAAGTTCGTCGAAACCGCGAGCAACTGGATCTGCAGGCGCCGCATCAGGCGCGCGAGTGGCTGATGTCGCAACACACCGATCATCAACCAGATTCGCGCATTTCGAACTGGAGCGCCGGATCGCTTGCGATACCTGATCTCAAAAACGGCCTGGTCGGGATTGCCGTTGCTGGCTCGGATTTCGATGTGATGGAGCCCTTTGGCGGCGATCTCGCGATCGTGTGATCTCTAGCTGCGGCAAATTGGTTGACGCATGTCCTGATCCGGGAAGTGGTGGCCGACCAACTCTTGATTTCCGATTTAGATGCATCCAAAGACTAAAGCGACTACTGGAGTCTTGGAGGGCTGTTTCCTATCGGAGGATTGAATCGCTCTGGTCGAAACGCGCCAAGCGCCTCGCATGATGTTTCGTTTGCAATTTCCGTGGTGAGCAGTAGCGGAATATATGGGGCAAGTGTGACGCCTGAGGGCGTAACGGCAATGAATATCCGCTCTTGACCAGGCAGTCGCCCGACGATCGGGTAGCCATCCTTGGGAACCGGACGAGTGCCTTTCTGCGCGGTGATGGACTCCCCAACGGAGGGGTCTTTGAGCTCGCCCCTTACTAAGGATACATTCTCTCTGACAGCCTTGACCGCTACATCTGAGTCGCGGAGGCCCACGGGATCGTAGGCATTGCCGACGATGAGAGAAGAAGGCCCGTTTGCCCGGAAATGAATATGGTTGGCAAAGACAACGTGTTCGATCGGCGGGCCGAAATACTGTATTAGCGTAAGCACATCACGCAATTCATCAACCAATGGCTCACACGCGAGATCGTCGAGCAGGGAGTTGATTCCGACGCCGCTAGCCAGCACGACTGCATCGACAAGGTAGCAAGTACGATTGGTCCAGACCACGACGCCTTGCTTGAGGGGCTCAATCCTAGTACATTTTTCACGGACACGATGGGCGAGCCCGGTAGCAACAGCAGCGTCGATCGTGCGCTTTGTGAAGTGTACAGAATCGAGCCATCCCTCTTGCGGAGCGCGCAAAATCACTTCGGGACATCCCACGATGCTCAGATTGGGCTCAAGGTTCAATGCATCATTTCGTGACAGATACTCTACGGTTCTTCCTAGCCCCTCGGCCATACTGCCTGCCTGAAGCAGTTTTTTATTTTGGATGGAGTCGGTTGACCAACGTAATGTTCCCGTTGCTCTAATCGTGTCCACCAGACCAATCTGCCGTGCAAGTTCCACGTGGTAGTCAAGGGCTTCGGAGCTGAACTGCATGTAGCCCGACGTAGCCCCAGCGAAGAAGTTTAGGCACGCGAAACTTGATCCGGTCGCACCAGAGCCAGCGGCGGCGCCATCAAACAACAATACCGTCATTTCGTTGCCGGCAAAATGAAGTGCGAGCGACGCGCCCATAATTCCAGCTCCGACAACAGCAACCAACATTAATTCTCCCCTCACGCCGCCAAGCGCTTGTTGGAGGCGAAGCTATTGTTGAAAAGGCGTTCCGCCACGATTGAGAACGCTCGCTCTACTGTATCTCGATGCACTGGACGGTCGGATCGCTTCCCAGAGGGTCGTCAAGTGAGACGGAGAAAATAATGATACCTGCCAATTCGGCGGGAGCTGCGTAAGCGCTCTTGGTCCAGTATGATGCTTGGTGCGGCCAGATGTGGATGGCTTGGGCATGCATTTGATGGTTAACTCCATCAAGGGTGAGCGCGAGCTTTCCCATGGAGAATGATTATCGCTCGCGAATGGTTTTCAGGATCCTGTTTCCGGGACCATAGAGCTGGCCCCGGTTGTTTGGACAGCGCCCCGCGGGATTTAAGTGGATTCCTGCCGGGTTATGCTGAACGCGGGGCCTTACGATTTTGTCGTTGCCTCGGGAGGGCGTAGCCCGACCAGAGCGACGACAAAATCGTCGGCGACGGTCATGCGGCCATCACCATAGCTTGCGTGCCGAAGTAAGCCTCGTCGGGCGTGCGCCCGTCAAGGCTCGAGTGAGGGCGTCCCTGATTGTAGAAGGCCAGATACTTGGCAATTGACGCTCGCGCCTCGGACACGCTGTCGTAGGCGCGGAGATAAACTTCTTCGTATTTGACCGTGCGCCAGAGCCGCTCGACAAACACGTTGTCGCGCCAGGCGCCCTTGCCGTCCATGCTGATGGCGATCTTCGCGTCCAGCAGCACATCGGTGAACTCGAGGCTGGTGAACTGGCTGCCCTGGTCCGTGTTGAAAATCTCGGGCCTGCCGTGCTTCGCCAACGCCTCCTGGACCGCTTCGACGCAGAAGGCGGCCTCCATTGTGATCGAGACGCGATGGGCCAGGACCCGTCGGCTGAACACATCGACGACCGCCGCGAGATAGACGAAGCCACGCCGCATCGGAATGTAGGTGATGTCCATTGCCCACGCCTGGTCGGGCCGCTCGATCTTCAATCCGCGCAACAGGTACGGGTAGATCTTGTGACCCGGTGCCGGCTTGCTCGTGTTCGGGCGACGATAGACCGCCTCGATCCCCATGCGCTTCATCAGCGTCGCGATGTGGCGGCGACCGGCGTATACGCCCTCCCGCCGCAGCAACGATCGCAGCATACGCGCTCCCGCGAAGGGATAATCGAGATGCAGCTCATCGAGCCGACGCATCAAGGCAAGGTCCTCGGCCGAAACTGGCCGAGGTTCATAGTAGACCGTGCTGCGAGCCAGCTTCAGGACCTTCGCCTGGCGCACGATAGAAAGATCATGACCGCGGTCGATCATCGCTTTGCGCTCAGCAGGCCCGCCTTGGTGAGCGCGCCGGACAAAAAATCGTTTTCCAACGCCAGCTCGCCGATCTTGGCATGTAACGCCTTCAAATCGACCGGCGTCTCGGCCGATGCCTTGTCATGCCCAAACACGCCGGCGGCGCCTTCCAGGAGCTGGTTTTTCCAGATCGTGATCTGGTTCGGATGAACATCAAACAGTTGCGCCAGCTCCGCCAGCGTCTTGTCGCCTTTGACCGCAGCCAAAGCAACCTTCGCCTTGAATGCCGGAGAATGCGTCCGGCGGCTCTTCTTCGTCATCTTCGCTCCTGATTCGCGGCAAGAATCCTCGCCGCTGTCAGGCAGAAAATCCACTCAAGCTACTGTCCGAATTTGCCGAGCCAGCTCTCCATCATCGATCCAGCGCCCGCGATAACGGCATCCTTCACTGCCGGCGCCCGGCCTGAGACGTCATCAGTCGGCCACGGAATGGTGCTCGTCAAGAAGCGAGTTTATCCCCGGAAAACGTCTATCACCGAGCGCGACGCGGGCAGCGCGACGTTGATCGCACTTGGGTGTCGGCTGGTGCGCATTCTTGAAGTGCGCGAAATTGCAATCTGCATCAATGGACACAGGCGGAGCGGCGGCATGGCCAAGATAGCAGGCAATTGATCGGCCAAACGCCCAGCGGTCTTTGAAATTTGCGTGCTTGTCGATCGCGCCGGAGAGTCCATCGTGCGCTTCTAGGAGGAAGGGAAGGTTGCGGGTGGAACAGACCTGAGCGCGCTGCATTTCTGAAGGCGACGAGCCCGCGCGTCGATCAGGGCCGCTGGCGAGATCAGATTGTGGTTGTTGTTGCATGCCGAACACCCTTCAGGTGACGTTTGATTGGTCCGCCGCTCCATCAACCAATCAGTGACATGCGTCTTTGATCCATATCAATTCCTAACATTGGTAGTTGACCGAGACGCACATAGCATCTCGCTATAGCGTCGCTAAGCTCAACGGCTGATCCGACTCGGAGTTTCTCAAAAATGGCCTTTCCGTTACTGGACACAGACCTCGCGTGGCTGACCAACTACGAGCGACGCGGCGCGCGGTCAGTAGCTTGTGCGTTTCGCCACGGCTAAGGAAAACATCGATCTGCGTAACGGGCCATCGCACCGATGGCCTCACTGCTCCACCGGTTATCGACGGAGTCATGGTTGGCGACGCCTTCCTCGCTTATCTCGAACAGCTGCTCGCACCAACGCTGGCCAGAAGGTCTTGTGATCATAACGTGCGTCTGGCCTTTTGCTGCGGCTGTCACATGCCGCCGGCCCGTATGGGGAGTTCGCGGGGCGGATCCACTTCAACCTCGCGTGCTCGAGGCGCGTATCCATGATCTAATGTTCCTGATCCACATCTCGCTTGACGGTTGCGCTAACCTCTACAGTTGACTTTCTTACACTCTCATTGTCCGTGTCGCGGAAGTGCGTCGCCGCAGCCGGAGCTCGATAAGTTCCGCCTCTCGCCATCAATGCCTAAGCGCTGCGTGCCATGTTGTGGCGGGGGCGACGATCACCAGCATGAGCGGTTTACGGGCAAGCATGCGCGCAAGCCATGTGATCTGCTGTCGAGCCTTTGCGCATCGTCCAGCGCACCGCCGCACTCGCGCCGATTGGCGCAGGGCTCGTTTGCCATGCGGGATGGTACGCCTACGACGAAGGCCGCCTGATTGACGCGTGCGCGCGGGCACGGCGAGCTATATGTGATGGTGTTGGGTGAAGTCAGGCGGCTTGCTGATCGTCGGATTTGCCGGCTTGGCGCAGAAGCTTCCATTCCCAGGGCAGCAGTTCGTGCAGCCGCGATGCAGAAAGATCGGCGATACGGGCGAGGACGTCGGCAAGCCAGGCCTTTGGATCGACGTCATTGAGACGACACGTCGTGATCATCGTCAGCATGATGGCGGCACGGTCGGCCCCACGCTGGCTGCCAGCGAAGGTCCAGTTGCGCCGTCCCAAGGCGATGCCTCTCAAAGCGCGTTCAGCGCAATTGTTGGTCAAGCAGATCCTGCCGTCGTCGAGGAAGCGGGCGAAGCCCGCCCAGCGCCTGAGCATATAGTTGATCGGCTTCAGGACCTCGGACGAGCGCGAGAGAGTGTCTCGCTCGCGCAGCAGCCAGGCGTGCATGTCGTCGAGAAGCGGCTTGCTCTGTTCCTGGCGCACGGCGCCTCGCTCGTCGGCGCTGCAGCCATTAATGGCGCGCTCGATCTCGAACAACGCGTCCACCCGCCTGACCGCCTCCAGTGCGATCGGGGAGACCGGTTTGCCCTTCTTGCCTTCCCGAGCATTTTTCTCGATGTCAGCCAGCTCGAAGAAGCCTCGCCGTGCATGGGCAAAGCAATACGCCGGCGTAATTGGCAGTGTCTTCTTCTGCGGATCGAACAACGGCTCGAAGCCGTTGTAGCAATCGGCTTGCAGGATGCCGGCGAAGACCGCCAGATGCTTCTGAGGATGCTCGCCTCGTCGGTCGCTCGAGGCGTAATAGACCGCAGCCGGCGGCGCGGGCCCGGCGAAGGGCCGGTCATCCCGCACATATGTCCAGATCCGCCCTGTCGTGCACTTGCCCTTCGCCAGGATACGGATGGTGGTGTCGTCGCCATGTAGGCGCTCGGCCGCAAGCACATGACGCTCGATCAAGTGGAAGAGCGGCATGACGGCAAAGGTCCCGTGGCCGATCTGGTCAGCCAGTGTCGATAGCGGCAAATCGATCCTCTCGGCCTTAAAGCGCACGCTCTGGCGGTTGAGCGGGATATGCATGCCGAACTTGTCGAACAGAATCGCCGCCAACAATTGTGGACCGATGAAGCCACGCGGTGTGGCATGGAACGGCGCTGGCGGCTGGCTGATCTTCTCGCAATCCCGGCAGGTGAACTTCTCGCGCACCGTCTCGATGACCTTGAAGCGGCGCGGGATCTCTTCCAGGGTCTTGGTCACATCCTCGCCGACCTTCGCCAGCCGCGATCCACCGCAGCAGGCGCAGGTCGTTGGAGCTTCAACAACGACGCGCTCGTGCTCGATATCGTCGGGCCAAGGCTTGCGCACCGGCCGCTTACGCGCGAAGGGACGGACGTTCTGCGTCTTCGCTGCCGCCGCCTGTGCGGCGAGCTCATCCTCGCTCGCCGTGGTGATGAGTTCCTCGAGCTCCAACTCCAACTGCTCGAGCAGCCGTGCCGAGCGCTCGGATCGCTGCCCGTGTAGTTCGCGTTTGAGCTTCTCAATTCGCAGCTCAAGATGCGCGATCAGCGCCTCATTGTCCGACAGCTCCGCCAGCGCACTGGCTGCCACCGCCTCGGCATGCAGCCGGGCCTCGCGCTCGGCCTGCAGCGCTGCCAGGGCACTGACAAGATCCGACGGAAGGTCGTCCGGCTTCGATATCATGAAGCCATTGAATCAGATCAAGCCGCAGATTCAAACCAAAAATGGCTATCCGACCCGCGTCGGACGCTGGGGTTCTTGCGGGTTGCGCCAATCGATTCCGGACAACAGATAGCTCATCTGCGCCGGCGAGATCGTCACAGCTTCACCCCCAACGGATGGCCATATAAACCTTCCTCTCTCCAGTCTCTTGGTGAACAGGCATGCCCCCTGGCCATCGTGCCAGATCACCTTCACAAGATCGCTGCGGCGACCTCGGAAGACGAACAAATGGCCGCTGAGCGGATCCTTGCGTAGCACCTCCTGCACCTGCAGTGCCAACGACGGAAAGCCTCGTCGCATGTCTGTGTAGCCTGTCACGAGCCACACTCGCGCGCCCGTCGGAACCGGGATCATCGGCGCACCAAAGCATCGAGAACACGACGCAGCGCGTCTCCATCAACGTCGCCGTCGACCCGAATGCGGGGTCCGGTGCCAAGATCAATCTCGATGATGCCATCGCTCTTGCGTCGCCGCGCCGTCGTCGTCAACGGCGCTTCGGCCAGCTCCCGCGGCGGCACAGACAACCCAATCTCGACCGGCACGAACGGCGCTATACTCGCTTCAGCGTGCTTGCAAAGCTCCTTGCGCCACCTGAACAGCTGGCTCACATGAAGCCCGGCCACGCGAGCCACCTCGGAAACACTGGCTCCGGGCTCGAGCGATGCTGCAACAAGTCGTTCCTTCTCGTCCTGCGACCACCGGCGCCGCCGTTCGACCGATGTGATTACCTCCGCCCTCGAAATCGTCATAGCGCTTCTCCTAGGATTACCCCTAGGACCTGCAGCGATCCCGCTCATCAAGCAAGGCGGCCCTCAATGGAGGGATACGCGGGATGTCTCGCCGAGGTTCTGCTTTCCGCCCGTGGAGCACTGCAGCGGCGTGAGCCCCATCCCAGGCCGCAAAGTCGCGTTCCCTCCTGATGGCCTGAACCCCGGGCGCGCCAGGCACGAGCGCCGTCGCCGTGATCGACCCGATTAGATCGTCATCAGCCGCTTCGCTTCGGCACCCTCCTGCGCGCGCCGGGCGAGCTCACGGTCGAACAGCGCCACCTCTCTCTTCGAGCGATCGCAACTGCTCCGCGAGCAAGCAGGATCGGTCGAGCCAGCGCCGTCGTTGTCATGGTCCTCACTCGCCGACACGAGTTTGTCAAGATGGGGCCACGCGCCGCGACCATCTCGGATTCGGCCAGATCGCTGTGGATCGCGTTGATGGTCTGGGTACGTAGAAGTACCAGAAGGTCGCGGGCGCGAAACACAACGGCCACATCATTATTCTGCTTCACGAAAGGCTGTTGGCAGTCTGGCGCCATGAGTCGCACCTCATGCCCCAGCCTCGCGATCTCGCGGTCCCAGTAATCGCTGCTGGCGCAGGCCTCGATGGCGACCATGCAAGCGGGCTGCCCGGCAAGAATTTTGAGTACTTCTTCCCGGCGCAGCTTCTTGCAGAAAAGCATTGCTTCTGATGCATCGGCGCCGGGCATCTCGAACACGTTTTTCGCCGAATCCAATCCCATTATGCTGACGTCGATCTAGTACCCACTTTTCTTGGAACGTGAGTCGTGATTCAAGATATGGATGATCCCTGAAGCAAGAGAAGTCCGCCTTTCGCGGAAAGATCGCACGG
>NZ_JBEPQI010000036.1:0-68099 GCF_040547725.1 Bradyrhizobium sp. LA2.1 | reverse complement strand
ACCCGACCCGCTCCGACGGGGCGAGCGCTACCGTCTTGCCGAATGGCTTCAAAAAGAGAATTGACATCAATCCGCAATTAAAGGGCCGATTGACAGCCCAGATCGCCCGCGCCGGCGTGTTCGTCAGCATCGATGCCCAGGGTTTGTTGGCGATCGCCCGTGGTTACGTGCGGCCGGAAGATGAGGCACCCGTGATCGTCGAGCCCGAAAGCGAAGTACAAGGCGACGGAGAGACCAACGATGACGGGCCAACTACCAATGGTGTGGTCCAACGCGCGGTCATCACTGTCGGCGGTGCGCCAACCGAACCCGTCGAGGAGGACGACGACGACACGGTCAAGCCGCTACCGGATCGGCTCATCACGGACCTGACTGCACATCGCACACTGGCGTTGCGCAATGCGCTGGCGAACGATCCGGCCGTTGCCTTCCAGGCGGTACTGCATAATTTCGTGTTGGCGACCTTCTACCGCTTCTCGTCGTCGAGCGGCTGCCTGGAAATCACGATCCGGACCCCGACATCCCCTGCTCAAGCGCCCGGCTTGAAGGAGAGTGCATCAGCGGAAGCTATCGACGGGCGCAATGACGGATGGAAAGCCCGCCTGCCCAAGGACGAAGCTGATCTATGGAACGTGCTCACGGCGTTCGACGGGAAAGAGCAGGCCGCGCTGTTCGCGCATTGCGCGTCATCCGCGGTCAATGCGCTCTACGAGCCCGCCAACCGCTACAATGAGGGCCGCGTCTCCGCGCACGGCATAGGCCGAAGGCTCGATCACGCCAACGTTCTTGCCCGTTCCGTGGGACTCGACATGGCAGCAGTGGGCTGGAAGCCGACCGTCGACAACTATCTCGGCCGGGTCACCAAACCTCGCATTCTTGAAGCGGTGCGTGAGGTAAAGGGCGAGCAATCGGTGCAGCTCATCGACCACCTCAAGAAAGTCGACATGGCGCGGGAGGCCGAGAGACTGCTCGAGGGGACCGGATGGTTGCCGGAACCCCTTCGTCTCGATGAGGTGGGTACGGTCGGAGAGCCCGCTGCAGATCCCGAGGCGTTGCCGGAGTTCCTCGCCGCCGGCGAGGACGAAGCTGACACCGAGGCCGACGACGAACGGCCGCACATCATTGCGGCAGAATAATCTCCCAGGTGTGGGGGCTCCGGCCGACCCATACCTACTTATCCTTGGTCCTTCCCAAGCCCGGCATTCCATGCCGGGCTTTTTCTTTCGAGGACGTCCGAGATCGTCCCTGATTCAGCTCGCGGGAATCTCTTGCCATCGCTTCTCAGCGCGGTTGCGTAGCTGAACTGGATTCGGAATTCTCTGCGGTCTCGTTGTCATCCAATTCGACGAGATAGACCAGCAGCATTCCATCAGATGGTTGAGCATCCTTGGAAGCATCACCGAATGTTGCGATCTCGTCCTCGTAGCCCATTCGCGCTCTCAGTTGGGCCTTGCCATCCCACAACGGCGCGCCATTGGAATGTGCTGACGCGAAATCTTCACCTAGCCACGGCGCATTGCAAATCTCGCTTGCTTCACGGAGGCTTTTTGCTTCGAACGTCACCGTTGGCTTGCCGCCGATCTCGATCGTAAAGACCGAAGGAAAAAGCGTCGGCGTCATGTTCGCTTCGCCTTTTCGGCGGCTTCCCGCGCCAATCGCAATGCTTTCAAGCGTTCGCGATTTCCGTGAAACGCCTCTTGTGCCTTTTCGTGCTCGCTTACGGGCTTCTCGGTCTTGACCTGCCCGAATACTTTCAGCGCCTCTCGTTCGGCTGGCGTGACCCGTCGTTTGAGCTTTTGGTCGTTCATCTCGTCACTTCGTTGCGATTCTCGATGGGCAGAAAGATAGCGCGCTGAGTCACGAGACAAAAGGGCTGATTTCCTCCACTTCCTCGGCAAATCTGGCCGCATCTTTTTGGCGGTCAGTCAGCGCCAGCGTCTGCGTAAGAGTGAGAGGTGGGCCGGGATGGGTTTGAGCCCACGCGGTCGAGAGAGCGCCCTGCGGCTCGATCCTTCCCCGCTCTCCGAGGCTTCCTCCATGACGATCATTCCCGCATCCGTGGCTGCCGTTGCGGCCGCGCCGCTTCCCGTTACGCCCACTTCTCTGAACAAGGCCGGCGCGATCGCCAGCGCTGCGCAACAACTCCTTCTCCATCTAGAGCGCGGTCAGCGCGTCGATGCGCCGATGCTGCGCGCTGCGATGGAAAACGCCTTTGGCAACTCCGACGCCGATGGGGGATGGGACTGGAAGACGGCCTATGACGCCTGTGAGGCAGCCACCGTCCTGTTCCTTCGCAAGTTCGGCCCTGCCATGCGCGCGCGTGCCGATTCGCCCGCCGCGATGCTGCCGATGCTGGCAAAGATCGCCGGCATACTTCCAACCCACACCCGCCGCTCGGAAGAGAGCGAGGCGCTTCAGCAGTTTAGCACGCCCATCGCGCTTGGTTTCGCGGCGAGCACCGCGGCGGCGATCACGCCTGCCGATGTCGTGCTGGAGCCATCGGCTGGCACGGGCTTGCTCGCCGTCCTGGCCGAGCTGTCTGGTGCTTCGCTCGTTCTCAACGAGTTCGCCGAAACCCGCGCTGGACTTCTTTCACTTCTCTTTCCCGGCATCGCCGTCACCCGCTTCGACGCCGCGCATATCGACGATCATCTTGACACCGCCATCAAGCCAAGCGTCGTGCTGATGAACCCACCATTCTCGGCCCGCGCCAACGTCGATCGCCGCATGGCCGACGCCGCCTTACGACATATCGCGTCGGCCTTAGCGCGGCTCCCTGAAGGCGGTCGGTTGGTCGCGATCACAGTGGCGAGTTGTTCCCCGGACAATCCGGTCTGGCGCGATGCCTTCATCCGCTTGCAGGAACGAGGACGCGTTGTGTTCAGCGCCGCCATCGCTGGCGCGGTTTTCGCCAAGCACGGCACCACCATCGAGACGCGCCTAACCGTGATCGATCGGTTTCCAGCGGACGACGCAACGGCATTCCAATCGCCTCTTGGCGTAGCGCCAGACGTTGCCACGCTGCTCGGATGGGTCACGGAGTACGTTCCGGCCCGACTGCCGATCGCGATGCCAGTTGCCGCTTCGCCAAACGCATGTCCGAGCATTCCGCGAACCGTCCGCGCCTATGCGATGCGACCGTCCGGCTTCGCCGCTCCCACAGCGGATCCGGCAGGGGCTGCACTTGCCTATGAGACCGTTGCCTGGACACCGGCCGAGGGCGGTCGGATCACCGAGGCGCTTTACGAGGAATATGCACCTCAATCGATCCGTATTCCCGGCTCTCAGCCACATCCCACCAAGCTGGTCCAATCAGCCGCCATGGCGTCGGTGGCGCCGCCGGTCCCGTCCTATCGGCCGCACCTGCCGGCCCGCATCATCGCCAACGGTCTGCTGTCCGACGCGCAGCTTGAGTCCGTCATCTACGCGGGCGAGGCGCATTCCCAGCTCCTTGCGGGATCATGGACCATTGACGAGACTTTTGACCTCGTCTGCGCGGCGCGCGACAGTGCGGACAATGCCGTGCAATTCAGGCGTGGCTGGTTTTTAGGAGATGGCACCGGCGCGGGGAAGGGCCGTCAGGTCGCCGGCATCCTGCTCGACAATTGGCTGAAGGGCCGCCGTCGCGCAGTGTGGATCAGCAAGTCCGACAAGCTGATCGAGGATGCCCAGCGCGACTGGTCGGCGCTCGGCATGGAACGGCTGCTGGTCACGCCGTTGTCGCGCTTTCGCCAGGGCACGCCGATCCGTCTGGACCAAAGCGTCCTTTTCACCACCTACGCCACGCTGCGATCCGACGCGCGCGACGAGAAGGCTTCGCGGGTCAAACAGATCGTGGAATGGTTGGGCGCCGATTTTGACGGTGTCGTCATTTTCGATGAAAGCCACGCGATGCAGAATGCCGCAGGCAGCAAGGGCGAACGCGGCGACCAGGCCGCGTCGCAGCAGGGCCGTGCCGGGCTCCGCCTTCAGCATGCCCTGCCGAACGCGCGCATCGTGTATGTCTCGGCGACCGGCGCCACCACGGTTCATAACCTCGCTTATGCTCAGCGCCTCGGGCTGTGGGGCGGCGAGGACTTTCCGTTCGCGACGCGCAGCGAGTTCGTCGAGGCAATCGAGGCGGGCGGCGTCGCGGCAATGGAGGTGCTGGCGCGTGACCTCAAGGCGCTCGGCCTCTACATGGCGCGGTCGCTGTCCTACGAAGGCATCGCGTATGAGCTGATCGAGCATCAGCTCAGCGACGAGCAAATCCGCATCTATGACAGCTATGCCGGCGCCTTCGCGATCATTCACAACAATCTCGCCGCGGCCATGCGGGCTGCAAACATTACCAGGGCAACCGGCACGCTGAACGCGCAGGCCAAGTCCGCTGCCAGATCAGCGTTCGAATCTGCGAAACAGCGCTTCTTCAATCATCTCATCACGGCGATGAAGACGCCGTCGCTGATCGCGTCAGTCGAGCGCGATCTTAAAGACGGCCATGCCGCTGTGATCCAGATCGTTTCGACCGGCGAGGCGTTGATGGAACGCCGGCTTGCCGAAATCCCGACCGAGGAATGGGGCGACGTCCAGGTCGACATTACCCCGCGCGAATATGTGCTGGATTATCTGGCGCACAGCTTCCCGACCCAACTCTACGAGCCGTTTACCGATAGCGAAGGTAACCTGTCGTCGCGACCGGCCTTCCGAGATGGCCAGCCGGTGCAATGCCGGGACGCCCTCGCGCGCCGTGACCTCTTGATCGAGAAGTTGGCGTCATTGACGCCGGTTCATGGTGCGCTCGACCAAATCGTGCAGCACTTCCGCACCAACACGGTGGCGGAAGTCACAGGCCGCTCGCGGCGTATCATTCGCAAGACCGGATCTGATGGCGTCGACCGCCTCGTCGTCGAGAACCGCGCCGGCTCCGCCAACCTCGGCGAAACCCAGGCATTCATGGATGATGTCAAGCGCATCCTCGTCTTCTCTGACGCCGGCGGTACCGGGCGCTCCTATCACGCGGAGTTGTCGGCGAAGAACCGACGCTTGCGGACGCATTATCTCCTGGAAGCCGGATGGAAAGCCGACGCGGCCATTCAGGGATTGGGCCGCACCAATCGCACCAACCAGGCGCAGCCGCCGCTGTTCCGGCCCATCGCCACCAATGTGAAGGCCGAGAAGCGCTTTCTCTCGACGATCGCGCGGCGTCTCGACACGTTGGGAGCCATCACCAAGGGACAACGCCAGACCGGCGGGCAGGGCCTGTTCCGCCCCGAAGACAATCTCGAAAGTCACTACGCGCGCGACGCGCTGCGCCAGCTCTATCTCCTGCTGGTCATCGGCAAGGTCAGGGATTGTTCGCTTCAAACGTTCGAGGACGCGACCGGGTTGAAGCTAACCGATGACAACGGCATCAAGGACGAGTTGCCGCCGATTACCACCTTCCTCAACAGGCTGTTGGCGCTGACTATCGATCTCCAGAACATCCTGTTTACCGCGTTCGAGCAATTGTTGAGCGCGCGGATCGAGGGCGCGATCGCGTCCGGCACCTATGATGTCGGACTGGAAACGTTGACGGCCGAGAGCTTCGTCGTCGCAGGCCGGCAGACGATTTACACCCATCCCGGCACTTCCGCCGAGACCCGCTTGCTCACGATCGTCAAGCGCGAGCGAAATCGTCCGGTCACGCTCGATGAAGCGCGGGAGCGTCTCTCAGATCCCCGCGCGGTTCTTCTGGTCAACAGCCAGTCGGGTCGCGCCGCCGTGCAAGTCCCGGCCCGAAGCCTGATGCTCGACGATGGCGAGGTCGAACGCCGGGCTCGTCTCATCCGCCCCATGGAGCATCCGACCATACCGCTGGCAATGATGCCGCAGACCCACTGGCGGGAGGCCGACCGCGACACCTTCGTCCGCGCCTGGGAGGCCGAAGTCGCCGAGGTTCCGGAGTTCACTGACAGCGAGATTCACATCGTTGCGGGCTTGCTGTTGCCGATCTGGAAGCGCCTGCCCAACGAGTCGACCAGGGTCTATCGGCTGCAGACCGACGCCGGCGAGCGCATCATCGGCCGCAAGGTCTCACCCGCGTGGGTCGCCAGTGCGTTGGAAGCTGGAACGTCTCATCTTTCGCCGGACGACGCCTTTACTGCGGTGATCGATGGCAAGACCATCCTCGATCTCGCCGAGGGTCTCCAAGTCAGGCGCGTCCGCGTAATGGGTGTGAACCGGATCGAATTGACTGGTTTCTCTGAGCCGATGCGGGATCGGCTGCGCGCCTACGGCCTGTTCGGCGAGATCATTTCGTGGAAGTTGCGTTTCTTTGTCCCAGTCGATGCGACTGGCCCCGCGATCCTGGCCAAGGTTTTGGAGTGCTATCCGGTTGCCCGCATCGCCGATCGCGCGGCGGCGTGACATGCCGCGAAGTGCGGCAGAACTGGCACATCGCCTCGCGCGCGAGGCCGAGGCGGTGTGCCGTCATTATCTCTCCAACGGGCGTCGTGTCGGCAATTACTGGCTGGTCGGCGACGTCAGGAACACGTCCGGCCGATCGATGTTTGTCCGCCTGAAACCAAAAGGCATGGACGGCCGCCCGGCCGGCAAATGGACCGACGCGGCGACCGGCGAGCACGGGGACCTGCTCGACGTGATCCGCGAGAGTTGCAGCCTGGTCGATTTTCACGACGTAGCCAATGAAGCCCGACGCTTTCTGAGCTTGCCGCGATCCGAGCCGAAATCCGACGGTCGATCGCGCCCGCCATCGGTACCGACCGGTTCGCCGGAATCGGCATGGCGTCTGTTCGGCATGTCGCAGCCGATTGCCGGCACGGTTGTGGAGACTTACCTGCGGGGACGCGGCATCACCAATCTGCACGGCATCGACAGCCTGCGATCCCATCCGCGCTGCTACTATCGTCCCGAGGTAGACGCCGCGACCGAAATCTGGCCCGCAATGATTGCGGCTGTTACCGATTTGAAAGGCCACATCACCGGCGCGCACCGTACATGGCTCGATCCGTCAGGGCGCGACAAGGCGTCGGTCGATACCCCACGCCGGGCGATGGGTTACCTTCTTGGGCACGCGGTCCGCTTCGGTCCGGCTGGTGACGTCATGGCAGCGGGCGAAGGCATCGAGACCATGCTGTCGCTCCGTTGCATCATGCCCACCATGCCGATGGCCGCAGCACTCTCGGCCGCGCATCTCGCAGCCATCCTGTTTCCTGCAGCGCTACGCCGTCTGTATATCGCCCGTGACGACGATCGGGCCGGGGATGGCGCGGTGGCAGGACTGTTCGACCGGGCGCAGTCGGCCGGAATCGAGGCAACGGTGCTCTCGCCGCAGTGTGGAGATTTCAACGAGGATCTGCGGAATTTTGACATCGACGCGCTAGGTGCAGCGTTGCGCATCCAGCTCACCCTGGAGGACGTTGGTCGGTTCTTGATCGCGGGGGTTTAGACGAGAACAGGGGACGAGGCTGGTACTCCGCCCGGACGGTGCGCCCCCAATCCTCTGGCTTCTCTTTGTTCGGAGAGGGCCGCGCTCACGGCCTTCTTGAGAGGGCGACCCTGCGGCAAGCGGTCCGGCCACGCAATGGCGTCCGCCGACTATTTTCCGTCGCGCCCTAATGGGCGCTTTACATCGCGAGGCAAAATAGCCGGCTCCCTCCATCCTTCGCTTCGCTACGGCCGCTGTCGCTGCGCTCGGCGGTGCAGGTCCGGTCCGCCCGCCGCCTTTCGTCGCCATGAAGGCCGCGATGAGCGCGACCAATCCGACCAAGGAAAGCCGCCATGACGATCGAGCGCACCGAGACCGACTACAACCAGCCATACGCCACATCCCCGACCGATCACGTCCTCACCGAACTCCAGCTTCACGGCTATCGCCCCTTCCAGGACGAACCCGACCCGAGACCGCTGCCCGAAGCCCGTATCGTCGCCGCTGCCGTCGCCGACATCTTCGACGCACTCATCGCGAGCTTGAGCGAAACACGCCTCGAACCAGACCTCGAGGACTTGCTGTGGTCGACCGTCAATCTCTTCCACCGCGCCAACGAGCGCATCGAACGCGAACTCGACGAAAACGAACAAGCGCAGAAGCGCAGCCAGCGCGACCAGGATGGCTCCGAAATCCGCTCGGTCGAACTTGAACGTCTCACTGCCGAGGGCATGACGCTGATCGAGCGGCGAAACAGCATGGAATATTTCCGCGACCAGGCGGCCGAACACTTTGCACGCCACACTGGGTCGCACTGGCATCCGCGCAGCGGCTCGATGGTGAACCATCGCGCCCTGACTTCGGCCATGATCGACAGTCGCGACTTCCTCGCCGCCAAACGACGGGCCGAGACCGAGATGCTATTGCCCGCGGGGCCGAAGATCGCCTTCACCGGCGGTCTCGACTGCAACGATCACCGCCTGATATGGGACAAGCTCGATCAGGTCCATGCCAAGCATCCGGGCATGGTCTTGCTGCACGGCGGTTCACCGAAGGGCGCCGAGCGCATCGCCGCCCGCTGGGCCGACCACCGCAAAGTTGCACAAATCGCCTTCAAACCCGATTGGACCAAACACGCCAAGGCAGCACCGTTCAAGCGCAACGATCAGATGCTCGACGTGCTGCCGATTGGTGTCATCGTCTTCCCCGGCACCGGCATTCAGGAGAACCTGGCTGATAAGGCACGGAAGCTTGGCATCCCCGTCTGGAAATTCGGCAACGGCGGCGCGTAAGCGCCGCCGCAACTCCCTGTACCAGCAGAGCGGCAATGTCCGCTCTGTGCCGCAATTGCGAAACGAGCCCCACGCGCTCGCCCCGCTTATTCGGTACAAGTCTGGCCGACTGCGAGGGATTCCAACCGCTCGCGAGATCAGCTATTCTTGGATCGCGCCGTGGTGGTGGTGGAAGGCGCAACTATTGTCACGGGACCCCACCATGGTCGTCATTGGAATTCTTCTCAGTATTGTTGGGCTCGGCGTCGTCTGTTGGGTACTGTTTACGCTGGCGGTTTACGCTCTGCCGTTCTTCGTCGGCATGACCGCTGGGTTGTACGCGTATCGAATTGGCCTCAGTCCGATCGCCGCCATCATCGTCGGCTTCGTCGCGGGCGCATTCGGACTTTCCGTCGGCCGGTGTCTCTTCTCCGCCGCGCGTTCCCCCATCGTCCGTCTTGTCGTTGCCCTCGTGTTCGCAGTTCCCGCGTCGTGGGCCGGGTATGAAGTGACTCTCAACCTCGCTGGTATAGGCATTCCCTCCGAGCGGTGGCGCGAAGCGTTTGCCTTGGTCGGCGGCGTCGTCGTTGGTGGCACCGCTTGGGCACGTGTGGCGGTACTGGCAACTCCCGCTCTCAGAGAGGGTGCTAGTGCTGGTTCGGCTCAGCCGCCTCTCAGACCATCCTTGGGATCGGTGGCCAGGGACGGGTGATCGGACGGCATCGCTTCGTCCTTTCGTCTGGAATTGATCGGAGAATGAACGACCTGCGCGTAACCGAGAGATAGTCGTGCCCCTCGGCGGGGGGCTTCGATTGGATGACGACGACCTCGTCGCCGGAGCAGTCCTGAGGCCTCTCGACGCTCTGCTATTGGTCCGGCCGTTTCGAGACGGTTGGCCGCCTTTCTGTACGCCAGGTTTTCTCTTCCTTCTCTTGGGGCTCTGGGCTTCTTGTTCGGGCCGATCCCTCGCTGGCACGTCTCCGAGATGCTGTTCAGCGCACGCGAGCACCTTGCCTCTCATTGGCTTGATCTAGCCGAAGGCCGGCTGCGCCTCGATCGCCTGAACCGCAATGGCGGCAGTGAGACTTTCTTCCCCTGGGCTTCGCCCATTCCTCGCGAGGCAAGAAAGTCTCACCGCCACCATCCTCCGCTGCGCTGCGGCCCAAGAGGGTGCGGCGTCGATCGCCTTCGGCTTTCAGATCGCCATCGAGGCCGCGGTGGTCGCGGGCTCGGAAACAGCAAGGAGAAGTGACATGGCTAACATCGGCTCTTTCAAGAAGTCCGGCCAGGAATTCCAGGGCGAGATCATCACCCTGAGCCTCCAGACCAAGGGCGTCCGCATCGTCCCCGAAACCGACCGGACCAACGACAACGCTCCAAGCCACCGGGTCTACGTCGGCCGCGCCGAGATCGGGGCCGCCTGGTCGAAGCGCTCCACCGAGGGCCGCGACTATCTCTCGGTCAAGCTCGACGATCCGAGCTTCAATGCTCCGATCTACGCCAACCTCTTCGACGACGAAGACGCCGAGACCTTCACCCTGATCTGGTCCCGCACTCGAAAGGCCAACGGCGACTAAGCCGAACCAGCTCCAACACCCCGCTCAGACGAGCGGGGTGTTGCTTTCTGCGCTGTTATGATCGAGCGCGAGCCCGAAGGAAAGTGGAGCGCCTGATCGAGCTATCACCTGCATCAGGAGGCGGCGCCGCAATCGGGGAGCGATTCCGCTGTTGCGCTCGGCTGCCCCACTGCGCCTTCGTCGACTAAGCAAGCGATCGACGGCGAGATGCTCGTCCGCGTCCGGCGCTCACCTTAGGCTCGATCCGCGATGATCACTGTCTGCGATCACTTCCGCTTAGCGGGCTTCGATCGCTCGGTTTGCGCCTCCTCATCTGGGAGGACGAGATCGACGTGACTGACACCCAAGGTGTTGGCGAGTTCAAACAGGGTTACGACAGTCGGATTGCGGCGGCCCCGCTCGAGGTCGCTGATATATTGCTGGGTGAAGCCGGATACTTCGGCGAATTTCTCCTGGGTAAAGCGCTTCTGCTTCCGTAGTCTTGCGAAGTTCCGGCCGACCAACTTGCGCATGTCCATCGGCGCAAGTTGCGTTTTTACATACTATGAGGTTTATCTCCTATAGTATGTATTTCATGCTGTCCGCTGGTCGGCTGGATCGGAATGGGGCTAAAATGAGACGTCGGGACAATCTCGGCCTTCCGGGAAGGCTAGAATCATTCGCAGTTTGCTGGGACGGTCATGACAAAACCGCAGCTAGATCCTGACGTTGCGGATGTCGCGCCGAATGAGCCGGCGCTGACGGCCTATGACGAACTGCACGTCGTCACCTACATGCGTCTTCTGCAGGCGGAAGGTGAGGGGGCGGACTGGCGAGAAGTTGCTCGGATCGTCTTGCATATCGATCCGGAGCGAGAGCCAGACCGTGCACGCAACGCATACCAGAGTCATCTTGCGCGCGCCAAATGGGTGACCGAACAGGGGCGTCTCTTACGTGGCGCGGGCTCAACGTAGAAGAAAATCGTCGACTGGAGCCTTGCAGCCAAAAGCATTTTCTCCAGCTAACCGGTGGTCATTCTCATGCACCACGTGGTGCCAAACTAGGGGCTTCCTACAACCGCCTCGTTCATAATTATTGCGCCTCAATCCTTGTTAGCTGCGTGCAATGGGGCGGAAGCAATGCCTGAATTCGACTGGCGGTCGCCGGATTCCTACAAGAGCCTACAAGACGCCGAAATCACCGACATCGCCTGGGAATGTCTTCGTCGTAACGTGGACTATCGACGCGATTACGAAGCGATGATCGCTAGCAGCCCAAATGACGAAGCGACCACGGAGTTCAGGAGGAGGTGGGGCATCTGCTTTCGCCCATGACCCCCAGCGGTCCTTCGACGAGCAGATTATCTTTTGGGCGCCTGAGGTTCTAACGACCGTTGTTCAAGTCACGGTCGCGTCGACTGCCGATCGCAGTTCGGCCTCTCGGCCACTGCACGACCTTACAGCGGGGCAGATGCGCCGCGCAGCCGACGGCTGGCATATCGTGCTTCGCATCGGGGCGATGGATCACTGTGTCTGGTCCAAAGAGCCTCCCGTGCTCGGCGCGTCATACGCAGCCGAATTGCCGTTTGACGGCGATTTGGAAGCTCGCGCGTATGCAGCCCGACGGCTGTGGCGCGCGATGAATGGACGCGCGCCAGGTCCTGCATTTTACAAACTATCTAAACAGCGGCGCGAACGTCTGAGCGCCGCGATCCGTGCGCTCGATGCTCGCAGCGCTGGCGGTAGCTATCGCACTGTCGCCGAAGCGCTGTTCGGCAAAAAGCGCATCCCTGATCGCGCCTGGAAGACGCACGATTTGCGCAATCGAACAGTCCGCCTGGTGCAAGGCGGCCTCGCGTTGGTACGCGGAGGTTACCGCAAACTTCTGCGGCCCGGCCGCAGGGACAAGTAGCCCCTCGGCCGAGGGGTATCGAAAATCATACCCTCATTATTCGGCATCCCCCTCCGAGATCGCGCTTCTCCATGATGACCGCAGACACGCCGGCTCCGCTATGCGCGGTGCGCTGTCACCTTGGAGTTCTCAAATGCCCGATTCGACCGCCGGTCTACCTCCGCGCTTCCTGCGTACACCAGAAGCCGCGCGTTACCTTGGCCTTTCCGGTCGTACGCTGGAAAAGCACCGCACGTACGGCACCGGGCCGACGTATCGGAAGATCGGCGGACGTGTCGTCTACGCCCTGGATGATCTGAAGGCGTGGGCCGATCTCGGCGCCAAGACGTCGACGTCCGACCCCGGGAAGGGGACCGTGCTGCCCGCAAAGAGGCACCCGGTGCTGCGCCCGTATGCGGGCCAGGAACGTCGCTGATCGCCGCGTGAGAGCATTGACCATGCGGCGCAAACACCATTCCGAGCGCGACCAGCTTGAACTCTTTCGGGCGCTGCCCGGCGATCTCGCGCCCCGAGATGCGCAGGATTTAATGGCTTACCCGTTCTTCTCGCTCGCAAAAACAAAGCGGATTGTACCAATCGATTTCCGCGCGGGTACGATCGCAATTCGTGTCGAAGCCGTGCCGGAACACGGCATGGCGACCATCTGGGATGCAGACGTTTTGATCTGGGCCGCGTCCCAGATTGTCGAAGCCCGTGACGCCGGCTTGAAGTCGTCGCGCCTGATGGCTGCAACGCCTTACGAGATACTGACGTTTGTCGGCCGCGGCACCAGCGCGCGCGACTATGACCGGCTGAAGGCGGGTCTCGACAGGTTGCAGTCAACGACGGTGATGACGTCGATCCGTCAGCCGGCAGAACGGCGGCGGCATCGCTTCTCCTGGATCAACGAGTGGAAGGAGACTGCCGATGCTAATGGTCGCCCACTTGGACTCGAGCTGATTTTGCCGGATTGGTTCTATGCGAGCGTCATCGAGGACGCGCTCGTGCTCACGATCGACCGCGCCTACTTCGATCTGACAGGCGGGCTTGAGCGTTGGCTCTACCGGCTCGTGCGCAAACATGGCGGGCGTCAAGATGGTGGCTGGAGCTTTGACCTTGTGCACCTCCATGCCAAGTCCGGCATCCTCTCACCGCTCAAGCATTTTGCTTACGACGTAAGGCAGATCGTTCAGCGCCAGACGCTGCCCGGCTATCAGCTCGTGCTCACACGCGATCCTGATGGCGCCGAGCGGCTGAACTTCGCGCCCGCGCCTGTTGATCCCTTAACGGCACGCCTGCGCCGCCGCGGTCTCGTTCCAAATTCGGAGGACAACCTGTGAATCAGCTCGTGCTATCGGGGACCGCAACCCTCGTGCTATCGGGGACCCAATCCTCGTGCTATCGGGGACCGGAATCGAGCTTAAGAGCTTGCTTCTCCGTGCTTTCCAGCCGCTCTAACTTTACTAACCAGAAATCCTTCGGATTTCTTCTAACGGACCAAGCCGGAAACCGCATCGCAGGCGATTGGCAACCGCGCGCCGTCAATCCTCCTTGTCGGCAGAAGCGGTACAGGTGCTTCACCGCCGCCAATGCTTACGGCTTCCCATTCCCGTCTTCGGGAGCGGCGGCATGAGCGATCTCACCGAAGTGGAAGTGCTGTGGCTCGACAAGCGTATCGAAAACCGCATTCGGTTCGGTCGCATCGTCAAGGAACGGAAGCTTGATCGTCACCGGCGTGTTCTCTCATTCGCGCCCGGCAGCATCTTTGCTTTCGTTCGCTGGACGTCCAATGACTTTGGAACGATCATATCGCGGGTCGACATCTTGCGCGCGGTCGCGCCTGGACAGCGCTGCTCGACCGTCCCTTATGTGACACCCGGTGGAGAGATTCTTCTGCGCCTGTCGGGCTGGCCGAAGGTCGAACGCGTTCTGCAAATGACCGATGCCGTCGAGGCGCTCGGCATCGATCCCGCTGACGTAGCTCCTGATCATTGGCATCACGTTCATAACCGTTTGTCCGTCAACGAGAACCCGCGTCCATATACGAAAGCGCGCCACCAGGCCTGGCTTCACCGTCAGAGGGTAATGCGATGACGGGCCGCCTGAAGATACTGACGACGACGTTTGCGGTTGCTGCCGCGCTCGTCTCCACAATCGCCCTGGAGCCGCTTCCTCGCTACATTTGGAACGCCTCGGCCAGCGTTCCGATCGGTCTCTATAGCGTACGATCGGAGAAGCGCTTCCATGTCACGGAGCTGGTCGCGGTTCAGCCGCCGGAGCCGCTTGCGACCTTTCTCGACCTGAACGGCTATCTGCCGGTCGGCATCCCCATGCTCAAGAGGGTCCTTGCGCTGCCCGGACAGACGGTTTGCAGAAACGGGTTTGCGATTTCGGTTGACGGCATTGAAATGGGCGAGGCGCGCGATCGCGACGGGCGTGGCCGGCCGCTGCCGAAATGGCAGGGTTGTCGCGTGGTCGGCGACGGTGAGCTGTTCCTCATGAACTGGCAGTCGGACGACTCCCTTGACGGCCGATATTTTGGATTCCTACCGGCGTCGGCCGTGATCGGCCGTGCCCTCCCGGTGTGGACGTGGGAGGAATGATCGTGCGTGTTCTGCATTTGCATCCTGCTATTCCTCTGTTCGATCAAGTGCAGGACCATTCCTCCGTCCCGACCAACGATTGCGCAGCCGTCGCGCACAGCGGCGGTCCAGGGCGGCCGGAAGGCCGGCGCGAAGCGGCTTTACCCTGGACGGGCGCGAGCACAGCGGCACGCTTGCGTTTGTTCGAGAGGAGCCTGCTCGCTGTCGTACCGTTGTTCGCTGCGCTGATCGTGAGCAACGTTCCTGCTGTCGCCGAGACGCAACCTGCGGACCACTCAGCAAGGCATGCAACCGGCGATCCATTTGCGGATTTCGTCGAGCAAGCCTCACGTCGCTTCGGCATACCGGAGCGTTGGATACGCACAGTCATAGACGTCGAAAGCGCCGGAGACGTGCGTGCCAGGTCACCGAAAGGCGCCATGGGACTGATGCAGATCATGCCCGAGACGTGGGCAGAGTTACGTCTGCGGTACGACCTCGGCAATGATCCCTACAATCCCCGCGCTAACATTCTTGCGGGGACCTCGTACCTTCGGAAACTGCACGACCGCTACGGCTCACCGGGCTTCCTCGCGGCCTACAATGCGGGACCTGGTCGCTACGAACAACATCGCGCCGGTCGTCCATTGCCGGCTGAGACCCTGGCCTATTTGCAGAAGCTAGCTCCTGTCATCGGTAGCGACATCGCAGCTTCTGGTGCCATCGCGAGTCTGCGGCCACCAGAAGCGACGCTCTTTGTTGTGCGATCTGAAAGTTCGAACACCGCTGACCCGCTGCAGCCTGGGCGTTCGTCAAATCGGGCGCCGACGGCGGCCTCCGTTCACGACATCTCGGCTATCGTGCCACAGGCAACAGGGTTGTTCGTCGCGAGACCTGATGCAGGAGGCTCGCGATGATCGAATGCGCAAGCTGGCATGCCGTGGCGTACATTGGAGAGGAATGGGCGGAAAGGCGAGCACAGCGGGCAGGCACGACAGCAGGACGGCGAGATAAAAGCGGCTCGCCGGTCGAACCACAAGCCATTGGAATGGCTTGGGTTCGGCCGTGCCGGTCGGTCGGGGCGCGTGCCGCGCCTGATGCTTTCGCCAATGAATTCAACAGTGTTTTCGGCACTGTCCGGCGTTCCGCGTTCGTGGAGCCTTTGCCATGAGCGCGGGCGACAGCGATTTACGCGTCCGGCCTGGCCGCATCCGCGGCACGCGAGCGCCAAAGCCTAAGAGCTTCATCAACCAGGTGCTGCGCGCGGCGAAGAAGGCTGGTCACAGCCCTTCGCATGCGGCGGCGGGTAAGCTCTCCCTGCGCTACGGGCGCTCGACCTTCGGGCGTGGCCGGATCAGCTTTAGCCGCAACCGCCTGTTTAGCCCGGCGCGCCGCGTGGTGGTGAAGGCGCGCGTCGTTCGTCACCAGGGACGATCCTTCCGTTCCGCGCCGCTGACCGCCCATCTTTCCTATCTGAAGCGCGACGGCGTCACGCGTAACAGTGAGAAAGCGGTGATGTTCGATGCCGGCAGTGATGGCGCTGACGACGCGGCCTTCGCGGCTCGCTGCAAGGACGACCGGCATCATTTCCGCTTCATCGTCTCGCCCGAGGACGCCGGCGAGATGACCGATCTCATAGCATTCACGCGCGATCTCGCCCGGCAAATGGAAGTCGATCTCGGCACTCAGCTCGATTGGGTCGCCGTCGATCACTGGAACACGGACAACCCGCACGTTCATCTGCTCGTGCGCGGCGTCGATCAGACCGGCGCCGACCTCGTGATCTCACGAGATTACATTAGCCGGGGCCTGCGCTCGCGCGCCGAGGAGTTGGCATCTATCGAGCTTGGTCCCAAGCCCGAGCATGAGATTCGTAACGCCCTGGAAAAGGAGATCACGGCCGAACGCTGGACGCGGCTCGACGTCGAGATCCGAATGGCCGCCGATGAAACCGGCGCCATCGACCTGCGCCCCGAAAATCCCGGCGCGGCCGACCCGGAAATCCGTCGCCTGATGATTGGACGGCTCCAGCATCTGGAGAAGATGGGTCTTGCCGCGCCTGCCGGCCCCGCCGAATGGATGGTCGGACTGGAGGCCGAGCGCAATCTCCGCGACCTCGGCACGCGCGGCGACATCATCAAGACCATGCACCGCGCCTTCACGGAGCGCGGGGAGGCCCGCGGCGTCGCCGACTATATGATCGATAGTGAGAAGCCGGGATCGCCGATCATCGGCCGGCTGGTCGACAAGGGACTTCATAACGAACTGACCGGCGAGGCCTATGCCGTGATCGACGGTACGGACGGACGCGCCCACCATGTCCGCTTCGGGGGCGTTGAGGCCTTCGAGCAGGCGCCGCCGATCGGCGGCATCGTCGAGGTGCGCCGCTTCGGAGGCCCGGACGACCTGCGCCCGATGTTGGTGCTCGCTAACCGCAGCGATTTCGACCTCAACCAGCAGATCACCGCACCTGGGGCGACCTGGATCGACCATCGCCTTGTCGAGCGCGATCCCATGCCGCTCTCCATGGGCGGGTTCGGTCGTGAAGCGCACGACGCCATGCAGGCTCGCGCCGAACATCTCGCAGGCCAAGGGCTCGCCCGGCGGCAGGGTCAGCGCGTCATCATGCAGCGCGATCTCCTCGACACCTTGCGTCGACGCGAACTGGACGCAGTGGGTGCAAAACTCTCAGCCAAGACGGGATTGCCGCACCTGAAGACCGCGACCGGCGAGCATGTGAGCGGCACCTATCGTCAACGCCTGACGCTCGCCTCCGGCCGCATCGCCATGATCGACAACGGCCTGGGCTTCCAGCTCGTGCCCTGGTCGCGCGAGATCGAGAAGAAGCTCGGCCAGCACGTCGCCGGCGACACCAAGGGCGGTGGCGGCATCGAGTGGGCCCTCGGTCGCAAACGAGACCTTGGCTTGTAGCTCCATCGTTTCCACAACGCTTAACCACAAGAAGGACGCCTCCCATGTCCGCGACCAAAATCCTCTGGGGTCAGATCATCGTCGTCTTCCTGATCGTGTTGCTCACGATCTGGGGCGCCACCGAATGGACGGCGTGGCGGCTTGGCTTCCAGCCTGAACTCGGCCAGCCCTGGTTCAAACTCGTCGGGATGCCGGTCTACTATCCGCCGGTCTTCTTCTGGTGGTGGTACATCTACGACGCCTATGCGCCACAGGTCTTCGTCGAGGGCGCCTACATAGCCGCATCCGGCAGCTTCATCTCGATCGCGGCGGCGATCGGCATGTCGGTCTGGCGGGCGCGGGAGGCGAAGAACGTCGAGACCTACGGTTCGGCGCGCTGGGCCGAACTGCGCGAGGTGAAGGCAGCCGGGCTTGTTGGCGCAGATGGCGTCGTGCTCGGCCAGCTCGACCATGACTATCTCCGTCACGACGGCCCGGAGCATGTGCTGTGCTTCGCGCCGACCCGTTCCGGCAAAGGCGTCGGCCTGGTGGTGCCGTCTCTCTTGACCTGGCCAGGCTCGGCGATCGTCCACGACATCAAGGGCGAGAACTGGCAGCTCACCGCGGGCTACCGCGCCAGGCACGGCCGGGTGCTGCTGTTCGATCCGACCAACGCCAAGTCGTCGGCGTACAATCCGCTGCTGGAAGTCCGCCGCGGCGAATGGGAGGTGCGTGACGTCCAGAACGTCGCCGACGTGCTGGTCGACCCGGAGGGATCGCTCGATAAGCGGAACCATTGGGAGAAGACCAGCCATTCACTGCTCGTCGGCGCGATCCTGCATGTCCTCTATGCCGAGGTGGACAAGACACTGGCCGGCGTCGCCGCATTCCTCTCGGATCCAAAGCGGCCGATCGAGTCGACGCTTCAAGCGATGATGACCACGCCGCACCTCGGCGAGCAAGGTCCGCATCCCGTCGTTGCCTCGACCGCGCGCGAGCTGCTGAACAAGTCTGACAATGAACGATCGGGCGTGCTTTCCACCGCCATGTCGTTTCTCGGCCTCTACCGTGATCCCGTCGTCGCCGAGGTCACGTCCCGCTGTGATTGGCGGATTGCCGACCTGATCGCCGATCCGCGGCCCGCGACGCTCTACCTCGTGGTGCCGCCATCCGATATCTCGCGGACCAAGCCGCTGATCCGCCTGGTGCTGAACCAGATCGGCCGCAGGCTCACCGAGGATCTGCATGCGAAGGATCGCCGTCACCGCATCCTGATGATGCTCGACGAGTTCCCAGCACTTGGCCGACTCGATTTCTTCGAATCCGCGCTGGCCTTCATGGCAGGTTACGGCATCAAAAGTTTTCTGATCGCGCAATCGCTGAACCAGATCGAGAAAGCCTATGGCGCCAACAACTCGATCCTCGACAACTGCCATGTCCGCGTCAGCTTTGCCACCAACGACGAGCGCACGGCGAAGCGTGTCTCCGACGCGCTCGGTACAGCGACCGAGATGCGCGCCATGAAGAACTATGCTGGTCACAGGCTGAATCCGTGGCTGGGTCACCTCATGGTCTCGCGGCAGGAGACGGCGAGGTCGCTGCTGACGCCGGGCGAGGTGATGCAGCTCCCGCCCACTGACGAGATCGTCATGGTTGCCGGTACGCCGCCGATCCGGGCGAAGAAAGCTCGCTATTACGAGGATCATCGTTTCACCGAACGGGTGCTGGCGCCGCCTGATCCGGCGAAGTCCGGCCGGTCGTCACGGACGGATGGTTGGTCAGCTCTAACACCGCAGACACCGGACGCCGTACTGCTTGGTGAAATCCAGAAGGCGGAACAGGATGCCGCCAACAGCGGCTTGCGCCGCGAACCCGAGCTCCCCGATCACGTCGCCATCGTCAAGGAGACGACTGATCCGAGGCCTGCGGAAGAGTTCGCCGTTGTGCTCGACGACGAGTCGGACGATGCCGCCAGTCAAGCCCGCATTCTGCGCCAGATGCGCGGTGTCGCCCGCCAGGTCTCGCTCGACCCGAATGATGGCATGGAGTTGTGAGACCATGCGGGACCGGATGAATGTGTATTTCCCGCCGGAGCTTCTGAAGCAGATCGCCGATCTTGCCGACCGCAAGAAGCTGTCTCGATCGGCGATCGTGGAAGCCGCGGTCGCCTCGTTTCTGTCTCCGGATGGGGAGGATCGGCGCGAGGCGGCGTTCACACGCCGTCTCGATCGGCTGTCGCGACAAATGCAGAGGCTGGAGCGGGATGTTGGCCTTACCGCCGAAACACTGGCGTTGTTTGTCCGTTTCTGGCTGACGATCACGCCGCCCTTGCCGAACGATGCGCAGGCTGCCGCCCAGATCAAGGGCCGCGAGCGGTTTGAAGGTTTTATCGAGACCCTTGGCCGCCGCTTACAGAAGGGCCAGAATTTCCTACGCGAGATCCCGGACGACATCGCGAACCAAAAACCGGATGACCGGGGCTGATGGACTTCTCAGAAGCCAGCATCTTCGTGGCCAAGACGTCGATAGCAAAGCCTTAGGTATCACTCATCCCGCCTAGTCTTTCTCTTCCTACGCCAATCTACGATCGCCCTGGGAGCATTGTTGCGCCGGGCCAGTTCCTGCCTTTTCTACTCATCCCCATCTGAGGGCGCTTCTTAAGCGGCCTCTTTGGTGGGGGCGGCGGTGGCAATTCATTCGACTCAAGCAGAGGCGATCTCGCGCGGCGCGCGGATGCTCCGCAGCGCACTTGGCCCAGCTATTGCGCGATACCTGGAGGACGCCTCGATCGTCGAGGTGATGCTCAACCCCGATGGCCGGTTGTGGATCGACCGGCTGTCGAGCGGCTTGATGGACACGGGAGAGACCCTCTCGGCCGCTGACGGAGAACGCATCGTTCGGCTGGTGGCACATCACGTCGGCGCGGAAGTGCATGCTGGTGCGCCGCGCGTTTCCGCTGAATTGCCCGAGACCGGCGAGCGCTTCGAAGGTCTGCTGCCGCCGGTGGTCGCGGCTCCAGCCTTTGCTATCCGCAAGCCAGCGGTCGCCGTGTTCACGCTCGACGACTACGTCGCTGCCGGCATCATGACCTCGGATCAGGCTGAGGCCTTGCGGGGCGCCGTCGCCGCACGCCGAAACATTCTGGTCGCTGGCGGTACCTCCACCGGCAAGACCACGTTGACCAACGCCCTTCTTGCGGAAGTAGCCAAAACCTCCGACCGCGTCGTGCTGATCGAGGATACACGCGAACTGCAGTGCAAGGCGCCGAACCTCGTGGCCTTACGCACCAAGGACGGCGTGGCCTCACTGTCAGATCTCGTGCGGTCGTCGCTTCGTTTGCGACCGGACCGTATCCCCATCGGCGAGGTGCGCGGTGCCGAAGCGCTTGATCTCCTCAAGGCCTGGGGCACCGGCCATCCCGGCGGCGTCGGCACCATCCATGCCGGGACGGCGCTGGGCGCACTGCGCCGGCTCGAGCAACTTATTCAGGAAGCGGTCATCACCGTTCCGCGCGCCCTGATCGCCGAAACCATCAGCATTGTCGCCGTGCTAGCCGGCCGCGGCGCGGATCGTCGTCTCACCGAACTCGCCCGCGTCACCGGGCTCGGACCAGCCGGCGACTACAGTCTTTCACCAGCAGGAGACCAAACATGAGATCTCGATCATCTCTTCTTTCTCTACGCGCCATCTCGCTCACCGCATCAGGCATGGTTCTATTCGTTGCCGCTCCGGCTTGGGCTGCCGGCTCCAACATGCCGTGGGAACAGCCACTCAATCAGATCCTGCAATCGGTCGAGGGGCCCGTCGCCAAGATCATCGCGGTGATCATCATCATCGTCACGGGCCTCACGCTCGCATTCGGCGATTCCTCCGGTGGTTTTCGCCGGTTGATCCAGATCGTGTTCGGCCTCTCGATCGCCTTCGCCGCATCGAGCTTCTTTTTGTCATTCTTTTCGTTCGGCGGTGGGGTCTTGATCTGATGGACGAGCCCGTCGCTGGCTTCGTGGCGCCCGTGCATCGCGCGCTGACCGAACCGATCCTGATGGGTGGCGCGCCCCGGGCGGTCGCCATCGTCAACGGCACGCTCGCAGCCGCCCTTGGTCTCGGTCTGCGGCTCTGGATCGCAGGTCTCTTGCTCTGGGCGATCGGTCATGCGGCCGCGGTGTGGGCTGCCAAGCGTGATCCCGCCTTCGTCGACGTGGTGCGCCGCCATCTGCGCATTCCCGGTCATCTCAGCATTTGAGTTCTCAATCATGATGAATCTTGCCGAATACCGCCGCTCAAACACCCGCCTTGCGGATTTCCTGCCGTGGGCTGCATTGGTCGGGGAGGGCGTCGTCCTCAACAAGGACGGTTCGTTCCAGCGCACCGCAAGGTTCCGCGGACCGGATCTCGACAGCGCAGTGCCCGCCGAACTCGTCGCCGTCGCTGGCCGCCTCAACAGCGCCTTGCGCCGTCTCGGTTCGGGCTGGGCCGTTTTTGTTGAAGCTCAACGCCATGCTGCATTCCGGTATCCGGCAAGCACGTTTCCGGATGTGGCGTCCGCCCTGGTCGATGCCGAGCGAAAAGCCCAGTTCGAGGAGGCGGGAGCTCATTATGAATCGAGCTATTTTCTCACCTTTCTTTATCTGCCGCCGGCTGAGGACGCCGCGCGGGCCGAACGGTTTCTCTACGAGGGCCGCGATCGGACCGAGAACGCCGACGCCCGCGAAGTGTTGCGCGGATTCGTCGACCGCACCGATCGGGTGCTCCAGCTGGTCGAGGGTTTTATGCCCGAATGCGCCTGGCTGGATGACCCTGAGACGCTGACGTATCTGCACTCCTGTGTGTCGACGAAGCGCCACCGCGTTCGGGTGCCCGAGATCCCGATGTATCTCGATGCGCTACTGGCGGATCAGCCGCTGACCGGCGGCCTCGAGCCGATAGTGGGTGCGTCGCATCTGCGCGTTCTCACAGTCGTCGGGTTTCCAACCGCGACGACGCCCGGAATACTCGACGAACTCAATCGTTTGGCATTTCCGTATCGCTGGTCGACGCGCGCGATCATGCTCGACAAGACGGATGCTACGAAATTACTGACGAAGATCCGTCGGCAATGGTTCGCCAAGAGGAAGTCGATCGCCGCCGTCCTCAAAGAGGTGATGACGAACGAGCCATCGACGCTGCTCGATACGGACGCTCACAACAAGGCGATGGACGCCGATGCCGCGCTCCAGGAACTTGGCTCTGACCAAATCGGTGAAGCCTATGTCACGGCGACTGTCACCGTATGGGATGACAACCCACGCGCGGCTGATGAGAAGCTGCGTCTGGTCGAAAAGACGATCCAGGGGCGCGACTTCACCTCGATGACTGAGACGGTGAACGCCGTCGAAGCCTGGCTCGGCAGTTTGCCGGGACACGCCTATGCCAATGTTCGGCAACCGCCGGTCTCGACCCTCAACCTGGCCCATATGATTCCGCTATCGGCGGTTTGGGCCGGCGAGGTGAGAGACCATCACTTCGCAGGCCCGCCTCTGCTGTTCGGAAAGGCCGAGGGGTCGACCCCGTTCCGATTTTCTCTCCACGTCGGGGACGTTGGGCATACGCTGGTGGTTGGCCCGACCGGCGCCGGTAAATCGGTGCTGCTGGCGCTGATGGCGTTGCAGTTCCGCCGCTATCCGGGGTCGCAGATCTTTGCCTTCGATTTCGGTGGATCGATCCGGGCGGCTGCCATCGCCATGGGTGGCGACTGGCATGACTTGGGTGGAGCGCTGTCGGACGATGCGTCTGAACCTGTTGCGCTGCAGCCGCTGGCCTGGATCGACGACCCCTCCGAGCGGGGCTGGGCGACCGACTGGATCGCCGCGATCCTGACGCGGGAAAAGATCGAGATTACGCCGGAGGCCAAGGACCATCTGTGGTCCGCCCTGACGTCACTGGCCTCGGCTCCGATCCAGGAGCGCACCCTGACAGGCTTGTCGGTGCTGCTCCAGTCGAGCGCGCTGAAGCGGGCCTTGCAACCCTATTGCCTGGGAGGACCCTACGGCCGGCTGCTGGATGCCGAACTCGAGCGTCTCGGCGAAGCCTCGGTTCAGGCTTTTGAAACCGAAGGATTGATCGGCACCGGCGCCGCACCTGCGGTGCTTGCCTATCTCTTCCATCGCATTGGAGACCGTCTCGACGGTCAACCTACCTTGTTGATCGTCGATGAAGGCTGGCTTGCACTTGATGACGAGGACTTTGCCGCGCAATTGCGCGAATGGCTGAAGACGTTGCGCAAAAAGAACGCGTCCGTCATCTTCGCGACGCAGTCACTCTCGGACATCGACGTATCAGGCATTGCGCCCGCCATCATTGAGAGCTGTCCGACCCGTATATTGCTGCCGAACGAGCGGGCCATCGAGCCGCAGATCACGGCGATCTATCGTCGTTTTGGTCTCAACGACCGGCAGATCGAGCTGTTGAGCCGGGCAACACCGAAGCGGGACTACTACTGCCAGTCCCGCCGTGGCAACCGGATGTTCGAGCTGGGTCTGGGCGAAGTCGCGCTCGCTTTTACTGCGGCGTCTTCCAAGACCGATCAGGCGGCGATCGAACGCCTGCTCGCAGAACACGGCCGCGACGGCTTCGTGCACGCCTGGCTGCGACATCGCGACGCTTCGTGGGCCACGGATCTGATCCCGAATCTGAGCAATCTGGATCAATCATTATGAGACGTCTTTGCGTTCTTGCGGCGGCGAGTGCTGTCGCGTTGTCGTTTGCTGCGGTGTCGCCGGTATCTGCGCAGTGGATCGTCTTCGATCCGAACAACTATGTCCAGAATGTCCTGACAGCGGCGCGCGAGCTGCAGCAGATCGACAATCAGATCACATCGCTGCAAAATCAGGCGCAGTCACTTATCAATCAGGCGAAGAATCTGGCGAGCCTGCCATATTCGTCGCTACAGCAGCTTCAATCGTCAATTCAGCGCACGCAGCAGTTACTCGCTCAGGCCCAGCGCATTGCCTATGATGTACAGCAGATCGACCGCGCGTTCTCGACCAATTATGCGCCGGCCACCAGCAGCCAATCCAATCTGGCACTCATCACCAACGCCCAATCGCGTTGGCAGAACTCGGTCGCAGCGCTGCAGGACGCCTTGCGTGTGCAGGCGGGCGTTGTCGGCAACCTCGACACTAACCGGACCCAGACGTCGGCGTTGGTGACGTCGAGCCAGGGCGCAAGTGGCGCGCTACAGGCGACACAGGCCGGCAACCAGATCCTCGCACTTCAGGCTCAGCAGCTCGGCGATCTCACGGCGACCGTCGCCGCCCAAGGTAGGGCGCAGAGCCTTGAAGCGGCTCAACGCGCAGCGGCGCAGGATCAGGGCCGCGAGCAGCTGCGACGGTTTCTGACGCCGGGCCAAGGCTATCAATCTTCAAACGTGCAGATGTTTCATTGATGAGTGCGTTCAACAGGTTCAAACGACTGCCGATTGTCGCGGCAGCCGCATCCTTGATGCTGGTGATGGCGGCATGCGCCATCCAGCTCCGCGGTGATGGCGACGAAACGGCGTCAAATTCGGCGGGTCCACAGACCACGAGCACGCTCGCCTCCAGCCTGGCGCGGTGCCGAACGGTCACGTCGGAACAGACGGCAACCTACGACGACTGTCGTCGGATCTGGGCTGAGAACCGACGCCGGTTTTTCGGTCAGGCGAAGAGCACAGCCGCTCCCGATCAATCGTTAGAAATGCCGCCAAAGGATCAGAGCCGGATTCCGCAGGGCTATCCGTCCGCACCTCTTTCGGAGAGCGAGTAAGCCATGACCGGCACCGGCGTGATCGATCAGTTCCTCGATACCTACACCCGCTATATCGATTCTGGCTTCGGCCTTCTGGGCAGCGAAGTTGGATTTCTTGCGACGACACTGGCCGCCATCGACATTACACTCGCGGCTTTGTTCTGGAGCTGGGGGACTGATGACGATCTAATCGCACGGCTCGTCAAAAAGACTCTGTTTGTCGGGGTCTTCGCTTACCTGATCGGCAACTGGAATAATCTTGCCCGTATCGTGTTCGAGAGTTTTGCCGGTCTCGGGCTGAAAGCCTCCGGTACAGGCCTGTCATCCGCGGACTTCCTGCGGCCAGGGCGGATCGCCCAGGTTGGCCTCGATGCCGGCCGGCCGATCCTCGACTCGATCTCTGGTCTGATGGGTTACATCAGCTTTTTCGAAAACTTCGTCCAGATCGTCGTCCTGCTGTTCGCCTGGGTCGTAGTGCTCCTCGCCTTCTTCATTCTGGCGATCCAGCTCTTCGTGACACTTATCGAGTTCAAGCTGACGACACTCGCCGGCTTCGTGCTGATTCCCTTCGGTCTGTTCGGCAAGACCGCATTTGCGGCGGAGCGTGTGCTCGGTAACGTCGTCTCGTCAGGCATCAAAGTCCTGGTTCTTGCCGTCATTGTTGGCATCGGCTCGACGCTGTTCTCTCAATTCACGTCTGGGTTCAACGGCGGACAGCCGACCATCGAAGACGCTATGGCGCTGGTGCTGGCGGCGCTATCGCTGCTCGGTCTCGGCATTTTCGGTCCTGGGATCGCTAACGGCCTGGTGTCCGGCGGACCTCAACTCGGCGCGGGTGCCGCGGTCGGGACCGGACTTGCAGCGGGCGGCATTGTTGTCGCGGGCGCTGGCTTGGCTGCGGGCGGAGCCGGGCTTGCCGGAGGAGCGATAGCAGGAACCGCGCGAGGTGGCGCCGCGCTTACAAGCGGTGCGTCCGCAGCTTATCGCAGTGGCGGCCTGAGCGGTGTCGCCGATGCCGGGCTCTCGGCAGTGGCAAGCCCGCTGCGTCGGGCCGCGGCAACTCTCAGTAACAGCGCTCAATCGGCTGGGCAGGCGCCAACCGCAGGGGGCGCCGAGACCGGGAACACCGCGCCGGATAGTCCGCCCGATTGGGCGCGGCGCATGAAGCGTGCCCAGACCGTCAGCCATGGCACATCAGCCGTCACCCATGCCGTTCGCTCGGGCGACCATGGCGGAGGCGGCGCATCGATTGATCTCTCTGAAGGAAACCACTGATGTTTAAACGTCCATCCGTTCACTACGGCCGCACACCTGAGCCGGTCACGCCCTATCAAAAGGCAGCGCAAGTCTGGGACGACCGTATCGGGTCAGCCCGCGTGCAGGCAAAAAACTGGCGATTGATGGCATTCGGATGCCTCGCGCTGTCGACGGGTCTCGCCGGCAGCCTTGTCTGGCAATCGACTCAAGGCACGATTACGCCCTGGGTGGTCGAGGTCGATCGTCTTGGCCAGGCACAGCGAGTGGCACCGGCCAATACAGACTACCAGCCGACAGACCCGCAGATCGCCTACCACCTGGCGCGATTCATCGAGGATGTCCGGGGCCTGCCGGCTGACGCCATCGTGCTGCGTCAGAATTGGCTGCGGGCCTACGACTTCACGACCGATCGTGGGGCCACCGCTCTCAATGACTATGCCCGCACCAACGATCCCTTTGCCAGGCTCGGCAAAGTGCAGGTCTCGGTCGAGGTATCGAGCGTTATTCGCGCGTCGATGGAGAGTTTTCGGGTGGCGTGGGTTCAACGCGCCTACGACAACGGATCTCTCAGTTCAACCGAGCGCTGGACTGCCATTCTCAGCGTCGTGATCGAGACGCCGCGCGATGCCGATCGGCTGCGCAAGAATCCCCTCGGCGTCTACGTCCACGCCATCAACTGGTCGAAGGAGCTTGGGCAGTGAATACGATATTTCGCAATATGGCTTCTCCGCGCCGTGCTTCATGCGCTCGCTCCGTCACATTCAGATCGGAAGGTCTGGCGTTCCGAAAGGCGATACTTCCGGCACTGCTGCTTTGCGCTTCGGCTTTGTGTGGTTGCTCCACATTCGAGCCGCCCGAGATCAGCTACGACAGTGATGTTCCGCCATTGCCTCCGCCGCCGGTGCCTGCCGACGACAAGCCGCAGCCGCTTCATGTCCCGCCACTCTGGAAACCGGCCCTTGGCGGTAAGTCCGGTAGTAAGGAGGAGACCGAGCCGGTGAACCGGGTCGAGGCGGCGAACAGTGCGGCTCGGGTCGAGCCCCGCAAGAAGGGATATTTAAACGCAGCGCAGGTCTACGCCTACAGTCCGGGTGCGCTGTACCAGGTTTACGCCGCGCCCGGACAGATCACCGACATCGCGCTTGAGGAGGGCGAACAACTCACGGGGTCCGGTCCGGTCGCGGCAGGCGATACCGTTCGTTGGGTGGTCGGCGATACCGAAAGCGGCAGCACAGATACCCGCCGCGTCCATATTCTGGTGAAGCCCACGCGCGCTTCGATCGAAACCAATCTCGTCGTCAACACCGATCGGCGCACCTACCTGATCGAGCTACGCTCCCGCGAGAAACCTTATATGCCTTCAGTCGCCTGGTATTATCCGGAGGACCGGCCGGGCAGGGTGCGGCCCGTGGCTTTGACGCCAGTGTTGCCCGATCCGACGCAGCGTCGTTTCCGCTATGCCATTGAGGGCGACGGTCCGCCCTGGCGGCCGCTGACCGCCTATGACGACGGCCGCAAGGTCTATATCGAGTTTCCGCAGGGCATCGTTCAAGGCGAGATGCCGCCTCTCTTCGTCATTGGCCATGACGGCAAGACCGAGATCGTGAATTACCGCGCCTACGGCAACGTCCTGATCGTCGATCGGCTCTTTGCGGCCGCGGAGTTGCGGCTCGGTGGCGAGCACCAGCAGAAAGTCCGGATTGTCCGGACCAATGGGAGGTCGTCGTCATGAGCACCCTTCAGAGCGATGACACTAACGAGCAGCCCGGCGAGCCGAACAGGTCGGAAGAATTGGCGCACGGGTTCCGGTTGAGGGCAGATCACCCCCGCGTCACGCGGCTGTCCCGTAAGGTCCTTGCGGGAGGAACCGCCGTTGCATTGGTTCTTGTTGGCGGTGCCGTGCTTTGGGCTCTCCAAAACAACCGCTCCCGCGGGACCGCGCCGGACGAACTCTACAGCACCGATCATCATAACGTCGCTGATGGCCTCGCCGGATTGCCGCGGGACTATGCTGCCGTTCCGCGTCAGGTGCCCTCGCTGGGCCCACCGCTTCCTGGTGATCTCGGCCGGCCAATCCTTGCCGCTCAGGGACAGCCGCCAACCACAACCACGACTGGCTTCGATCAGGAGCAGCAGCGCCGCGACCAGGAGATCGAAGCTGCGCGCGTGAGCCGTTTGTTCGCCTCCACCAATATTCGCGAGACGATGCCCGCTGCGGCCCAGGCTTCGAGCGTGGACCGAGCCGCTCCATCGTCCAAGCCGGGAACTGACGACGGCTTTGCGCAGAACGGCCAGGATCGCAAACTTGCCTTCGTCAATGCGTCGGTCGATCGCCGTACCACAAGCCCGGATCGCGTCACGAAACCAGCTTCGCCGTATGTGGTTCAGGCAGGGACGGTTATTCCGGGAGCTCTCATTACCGGCATTCGCTCAGATCTGCCCGGGCAGATCACGGCGCAAGTGACCGAGAATGTTTTTGACACACCCTCCGGTCGCTTGCTGCTGATCCCGCAGGGAGCCCGTTTGATCGGAACCTATGACAGCCAGATCGCATTCGGTCAGTCACGCGTACTGCTGGTCTGGACACGCTTGATCATGCCGAACGGCCGTTCGATCGTGCTCGAACGCCAACCAGGCGCGGATTCAGGCGGCTATGCTGGCCTGGAAGACGAAGTCGACAATCATTGGGACGCTCTCTTCAAGGCGGCACTCCTGTCTACGTTACTGGCAGTCGGCAGCGAAGTGGGAGCCGGCTCCGACACCGGCAACAACGGTGACATCATCCAAGCCCTTCGCCGCGGATCGAGCGATAGCCTAAATCAGACTGGCCAAAAGATTGTTCAACGCAATCTCAACATCCAGCCAACGCTAACCATCAGGCCGGGTTTCCCGGTTCGCGTGATCGTCAATCGCGACCTCGTATTAGAGCCTTACAGAGGGTGAGGAATGAAGATGGCCAAACTCAAGATTGGGGCGCTTCCAAATGACAAGCCTGTCAAGGTCACCGTTGAATTGCCGGCTGCCGTGCATCGAGATCTCGTCGCCTATGCGAAAGCCCTTGCAGGCGAATCCGGCCAATCCGTCGCCGACCCGAGTAAGCTGGTCGCGCCGATGCTGGCGCGGTTCATGGCAACAGACCGGGGATTTGCAAAGCTACGGCGCACCGGTCACTCTCCGACGGAAGGGGAGGAATAGCGCTCGCCCAGCAGCTTGAGAAGCTGCTTCAGGGCGGGGTTTCCGTTGTCGGCGCGCCATTCTGCGAAAAAGTCCAGGCGGCTCGCGCCGGATCCGTCGCGCAATTCGCGATAGGTCAATCCGGCGAAACGCGCGCCGGTGTCTGATTCCGTGACGAGACTGACACCGAGTCCCATGCTGGTCAGACTCTTGATGATGCCGCGGCCGACATCGTGTCGTTCGATCTTGGGTCTGTCTGCCGGAGCTACGAGCTTCGAAATCAGGAAATCCTCGAGCTCGCGTCCCGGGTCCTGCTGACTGAGGAGAATGGTTTCGTGTCGCAGATCTGTCCATAGGACAAACTCGCGTGTGGATAAGGCATGATCCTCAGGCAATGAAATCAGAATCTGTTCACTCCAGAGTGACAGGATATTATCGTTTGAGCAGGGCTGGCGTCCCGGGCAGATGACGATATCAACTGTTCCGTCTCGAAGCGCATTCATCAAGCGAATTCGCGAGCGTTCAACTGTCGCTAGCTCGATCTTGGGAAAGCGCTCCTTGAATTCGATCAGAGTGGCGCGCAGGTTTCCTGCGGAGATCGAGGTGCAGAAGCCTATCGACACACGCCCGGCTTTCCCCTGCCTGTTAGATCTTGCTGTCTCTACGAGCGCGTCAATCTCCTCCAGGACCAAGTTTGCGATCTTCAGAACGCCTCGGCCAGCAAACGTGGGCCTTACTCCTCCGGCAGAACGCTCGAACAATGTGGCTCCAATTAGATGCTCAAGCTGACTGATCGAGCGGCTCAAGACTGAATGTCGAACCGAGAGCATGTCCGCGGCACGCCGAAGACTTCCACAGTTATTGGCGGCCACGGCAAACCGAAGATGTTGCAATTCGATCGCCGAGGTCCTTGACGCATTTCGTAGGCTGTCCGTTTTGCCCATCTCCGACATTCTCTGAATAATCCCGACGCATTCTGCTTGGGTCGGTGCGTGTTGCGCTCTTAGCTCTCCAAGAAAAATCGACTTCGTTTAGAAGAGGATTGCACCCCCGATCCTACCCATGAGCATGTACTTGAACTCGGCGAATTCCTCGATGCCGCGGGAGGGGCGCTCCTGGCACGCTCGCGTACATGCGTCTGATGGTCTAGCTCTCGCTATTCGCGCTACGCGACCGAATCCACTCGACCCCTCCCATCAGGACGAGGGACAGAACGACCATCACCGTCGCGGCTGCGGCAACGATAGGCGTCAGATTGTAGTCGATATCTTCGAAGAGCTTTCGCGTAATCGTCTTGCCCTCGACGCCGGAAATGAACAAGGCGACCGTCGCCTCATCGAAGGAAGCCAGAAAGGCGAAAACCGCGCCGGCCGCGACCCCAGGAGCGATGTTGGGCAGCACCACATGCCAGAATGCCTGGGCGCGGGACGCACCGCAATTCAATGCGGCGAGTTCGAGGGCAGGATCGATCCGCTGCAGCGCGGCGGACACCGTCATCATGACATAGGGGACCGAGAGCATTGTGTGCGCGATTGCGAAGCCGACAAAGTTGCCCGTTAGACCGAGCGGCGCGAAGACGAGGTAGAGCGCGACGGCCAGCACAATGTGGGGAACGATCAACGGCGCCAAGGTAAGCGCCTGCAGGGCACGGGCACCCGGAAGATTGCCACGCACGACTGCGAAGGAGGCCAGCGTGCCGATCACCGTCGCCGACGCGGTCGTCGCCAGCGCGATCCGCAGGCTGAACCAAGTTGCGCTCATCCACTCCGCATTGGCGAAATAGGCCCGGTACCATTTTAGCGTAAGGCCTTGTGGTGGAAATTGGATATAGGAGGCTTCGCCCAGCGACATCGGAATGACGATGAGGGTCGGCAAGAGCAGGAAGATCAATACGAGGCCGGCGAACCCGTTCAGGAGCGATCGACCGATCGCGGGCGACAATGCTGGATTAGATGATAGGACGGGTGCCAGCGCCCCTGCGGGGGTCGTTTCAAACAAGGTCGACATCAGGCACCTTTTCCAAAGCGGAGGAACCGCTTGAATGCGCCGACGAGGCCGAGCGTCACCACGAGTAGAACACCGGCCAAAGCCCCGGCGAAAGGCCAGTTGAGCAATTCCGTGGTCTGCTGACCGATCAAGGTTGCGATGGTCAGGTTCTGCGGGCCGCCCACCAAGGCCGGCGTGACGTAGAAGCCAAGCGACAGGATGAAGACCATGGTCGCCCCTGCATAGACGCCGGGCAGGCTAAGCGGCAGCGTGACGGCCAAGAAACTGGTCCAGGGTCCGGCGCCGAGATTCCTCGCCGCGCGATCGAGCTCAGGTGGAGTCGAGCGCAGAGAGGAGAAGATCGGTAGGATCATGTAGGGCATGAGCACATGCGTCATCGCGACGATGACCGCCCCCTCGGTGTAGATCAGCTTCAGTGGCTGATTGATCAGCCCCCAACTCAGCAGCGCGTTGTTGACGATCCCCGTCCTCTGCAGCAGCACGATCCAAGCGTAGGAGCGGACGAGCACGCTGGTCCAAAGCGGAATCAGGACGCAGGCCGCGACCAGCATCGCGGCGCGCGTGCCGAGCCGCGACATCACCAGTGCCACGGGATAGCCCAGCAGAAAGGCCAGAAGCGTAACGATCGCGGCCGTCTGGACGGTGTGCAGGAATATTCGCAGGAAGATCGGCTCCTGGGCGATGCGCAGATACTGCTCCGCCGTCGGCGTCGGCGTGAAGATGCTGCCCAGCAGCAGTTTCGCGACCGGCAGGAGAAAAGCGAACCCCAGCAGCAGGACGAGCGGCAGCGCGAGAACGAGCGAGGCGGGGCGGGAGAGCTGGCCGGCCACCAAGCGTTCTGCGTCGGCGATTGTCGTGTTCGCCATGGCTTAGGCCTCGCGCGCGAAGACACGAACGGCGGCCGGGTCCAGCCGTACGAAAGTCCGCCCGCGTGGCGTGACGCCGCTGTCCCGATGGGAGGATGGAACCTGGATCTGGAGCTGCGTTCCGTCTTCCGTCCGAACAATCAGCGTTCGATGCGGACCGAGGAAGATCGAGGTTTCGATCTCGCCCGCTATGGCTCGTTCGCCTTCGTCCGTTGGGCTCAGACTTTCTGGCCTGGCCGCGATCCGCACGGAGCGTCCAACGGCGACTTCCTCGCGCCCACCGATTTGAGACCGTGCGACATCGAATGTCTGTCCCGAGATCGCGATCTCGATGCGGCAATCGTCGAGCCCAGTTACGACCCCGTTGAGGAAATTCATCTTGCCAATGAAGTCGGCGACGAAGCTGCTGCTGGGCTCGTGATAGAGCGAGACAGGGCTGCCGAGTTGCTGGATGCGCCCCTTGTCCATGACCGCAATCCGGTCGGACATTGTCAGCGCCTCTTCCTGATCATGTGTCACGTAGATGATCGTGACGCCCAGGCTGGCGTGCAGCGTCTTGATTTCGATCTGAAGTTCTTCGCGTAGTTTCTTGTCGAGAGCACCGAGCGGTTCATCCATGAGAAGGACCGGCGGCTGGAAGACCAAGGCGCGCGCCACCGCCACACGCTGCTGCTGGCCACCCGAAAGCTGGGCGGGCATGCGGCCACAGTAATTCTGAAGCCGGACACGCGAGAGCGCCTGCTCGACCAAGCGAGCGATTTCGTCCTTCCTCACGCCCCGCATTTTGAGCGGAAACGCGACGTTCTGTGCCACGCTCATATGCGGAAACAGGGCGTAGCGCTGGAAGACCATTCCGATTCCGCGCTTATTGGGTGAAACATGGGTCAGATCCCGGCCGCCCAAGGTGATCGACCCCGAACTCGGCATCTCGAATCCCGCAAGCATCATCAACAGAGTCGTTTTGCCCGAGCCGGAGGGGCCGAGCAGAGAAAGGAATTCCCCGGCCTCAACGTGGAGATCGACACAATCGACACCGACGATCGGTCCGAACCGTTTCGAAACGCCTTGGATGGCGATAGCCTCGCCTTTGAGTGAATTCAGGCTCTGGTGCCTGTTTGAGGCATCGCTGTTGGACATGGCGATCATAATCACTCTTTGAATCCCTGAGAGGCACTTCGCCGGCCGGGAACGGTCGCCCGATATCCAGATTTTGATATTTGGTGTATCATTCCTGCGGCTTTGTCAAGGCACTGGCGGTCGAGGGGAGCCAGGGCTATTTGATGCATCACGCAACAAGAGGCTTTCCATGTCGGAGTATCTGCTCGCCGGTGTCGTCACTCCTATCGCCCGGCAATCCAATCTCGGAGAGCTCACCTATGATCGCCTGAAGGCGATCATCGTCTCCGGCGCCTTCCCGCCTGACGAGAAGCTGACGGTGCGGTCAGTCGCGGCCGCGCTGGGGGTCAGCACCACTCCAGCACGGGACGCCATCAACCGGCTCTTATCGGAGGGAGCTCTCATCAATGAAGGCCCCAAGACGGTCGTCCTGCCATCTCTGACACTAGAAGCGCTCGACGAGATCACCGCCACGCGGCTCGCCCTGGAAGGTTTGGCCGCCGACCGCTCTGTTTTGGCAGTGGCTCCTGCCGACATTGAGGGGCTCGAACGGATGCAGGTGGCGATCAATGCCGGGTTGGATTCTGCCGACTATCGCCAGGTCCTTAAGGTCAACCGCGAGTTCCATTTCCTGATCTACCGGTTGTCAGGCTGGCCGCGACTGGTCGCGATGATCGAATCCCTTTGGCTGCGTGTCGGTCCTTCGCTAAACGAGCTTTACCCCGGCTTCGCCATGAATCGGCGAGGCGTTGCCAATCATATGGCCGCTATGCAGGGCCTGCGTGCCAAGGATGGTGCCACGGTCAAGTCCGCCATGGAACAAGACATCCGTGATGGTTACGTGCAGCTCAAGCTTATGATCGAGGCCCGTCGCTAAGCTGGGCGGCAGAGAAGCCGGGTTTCTTGGCATCGAACATTTTTGTTGCATCAAATATCATACTTGGTCTATTGGTTCCGACCACCGCCGCCCTTCGCGCGGCTCCTGGATGGAACAATGACAGCAGCGAAGACCGAAGGTCACAACTTCGTAGGACGGGCCTCGAAGGAAGCGTTCGAGCGCGCACGGCACGTCTTTATCGACGGAACCACACGGGTGACGATCGAGCGGAATCCGATTCCGCGGTACATGGAGCGGGGCGACGGCGCTTATCTCGTCGATCTCGATGGACGCCGCTTCCTAGACCTGAACGGCAATTTCACTACCCTCATCCATGGCCATCGTTTCGCGCCCGTGATCGAGGCGGTGACGCGCCAGCTGCAGTCCGGCACCTGCTTCGCGAACCCGACGTTGGCCGAGATCGGCCTCGCGGAGTTGATCTGCGAGCGTGTTCCCGGCGTCGAGACAATCCGTTTCGTCAACACCGGCTCCGAAGCTGTGATGTTCGCGATCAAGGCCGCACGCGCCCTCACCGGGCGCTCCGCGATCGCCAAAATCGAGGGCGCCTATCACGGTTCCTATGATTGGGTTGAAGTGAGTCAGGCGAGCACGCCAAACAATTGGGGGCAGGCGGCTGCGCCGGCGGCTGTTCCGTACTACCGTGGCATGCCAGCGTCGGTTCTGAGCGAGGTAGTGCCGCTCCGTTTCAACGACGTCGAACTCGCGGAACGGCAGATAGCGACCCGCGCGTCCCATCTGGCAGCGATCGTGCTCGACCCGATGCCGAGCCGGGCCGGCCTGATCGCTCCGACAGCGGAATTCGTATCTGCGATCCAGCGAACTGCGAAACAGCACGGCGTCCTCGTCATTGCCGACGAGGTATTGAGCTTTCGGCAAGGTTATGAGGGCGCCTCGGCACGTTACGGCCTGACGCCAGACCTCTTTGCCTTCGGCAAGATCATCGGTGGCGGCCTCCCGATCGGCGCGATCGCCGGTACCCGCGAGGTCATGAGTGTCTTCGATGCCTCCGCAGGCAACCCGGCGCTTCCCCAGGGCGGCACCTTCTCCGCCAATCCGCTGTCGATGGTCGCTGGCTTCGCGTCGATGACCGCTCTGGATCGTGCCGCCTTCGATCATCTCGAAAGGTTGGGCGACCGACTGCGCCAACAGCTCACGGCCGCTATCGCGCGGCACCACGTGCCTCTCTCGGTTTCCGGCGCCGCCTCGCTCTTCCGGATCCATCCGAAAGTGATCCTGCCGCGCGATTTCCGGGAGGCGACGCCGACCGCCGCGCAAGCGCATGTCATGAAAGAGCTCGGCCGCACATTCGCAGAGAGCGGCATCGTTCTTCCCAGTGGCGCGGCAGCTTGCCTCTCCACCCCGATGACGACCGAGGACACCGATCGCGTCGCCTCAGTCTTCGACGACTTTCTCGCTACGCGCAGCGACCTGATCGAAAGCCTCGCAGTATGACCAAGACCGCTCCCACCGTCGCACGAATTATCGCCTATGCCCTGAAGCGCCACGGCGTCGAGGTGATCTTCGGACAGAGCCTGCCCTCGGCCGTCATCCTCGCTGCCGAGGCCATAGGCATCCGGCAGATTGCTTACCGGCAGGAGAACATGGGCGGCGCCATGGCTGACGGCTACGCTCGCGTGTCGGGGCGTGTCTCCGTCGTCGCCGCGCAGAACGGCCCCGCCGCCACTCTCCTCGTGCCGCCCCTGGCGGAAGCGCTGAAGGCGAGCATTCCGATCGTCGCGCTCGTCCAAGATGTCGAACGGCATCAGGTCGACAAGAACGCCTTCCAAGAGCTGGACCACGTCGCGCTGTTCGCATCCTGCGCGAAGTGGACGCGGCGGCTCTCGGGCGCCGATCGCGTCGACGACTATGTCGACGCCGCATTCATTGCTGCCGCAAGCGGCCGACCCGGCCCGGCGGTGCTGCTCTTGCCGGCGGATCTCCTGCGCGAGACCGCTACACCGTTCGCGGCCAGCCGCAAAGCGAGCTATGGCAAATTCCCCCTCGACCGCAGCCGCCCGGCCCAGGTCAACATCGAGGCCGTCGCCCGCCTGATCGCTGAGGCCCGGCATCCCGTCGTCATGGCTGGCGGCGGCGCCTTCTCGCAGGATGCCCCGGCCGCGCTGGCACGACTCCAAGACCTCGCAGCGTTGCCCGTCTTCACCACGAATATGGGAAAGGGGGCGGTCGACGAGAGCCATCCCTTGTCCTGCGGCGTGCTCGGCGCCTTGGTAGGGCCCGCCTCGCTCGGGCGACACAGTCGCGCGCTGCTCGCCGAAGCAGATCTGATCCTGCAGATCGGCACGCGCAACAACCAGAACGGCACCGATAGCTGGCGGCTCGTGCCTCCGACCGCGCGCCTCGTCCAGATCGACATCGACCCGCAAGAAATCGGCCGCAACTACGAAGCAGTTCGCCTCGTCGGCGATGCCGCGGAGACGATCGGCGCGTTAACGGAAGCGCTGCGCGCGATGGACTTGTCCTCGCGCGCCCTGGCACGGCCCGCTCTGGAGTCCCGCATCGCCGAGGCATGGCACCGGTTCGAAGCCGCCCGCGCGCCGCTCACGCGACACAATGCGAGCCCAATCCGGCCCGAACGCGTGATGGCCGAATTGCAGACGCTGCTGACACCCGACACGATCGTCGTCGCCGATGCGAGCTACTCCTCAATGTGGATCGTCGGCCAGTTGCGCGGACTGGCGCCGGGCATGCGCTTTTTGACGCCGCGCGGCCTCGCCGGTCTCGGCTGGGGGGTGCCGCTCGCTATTGGCGCGAAGGTTGCGAAGCCGGCTGCCCGGGTGGTCGCGCTCGTCGGCGACGGCGGATTCGCCCATTCCTGGGCAGAGCTCGAGACCATGGTTCGGATGGGCATCACGCTCACGGTCATCGTGCTGAACAACGGCGTTCTCGGCTATCAGAAGGATGCCGAGACCGTAAAGTTCGGAGCCTACACCACGGCCTGCCACTTTGCCCCGGTCGATCACACCGCGATCGCCCGCGCCTGCGGCTGCGTCGCCGTGCGCGTCGAGACGCCGGCGGAAATCCTGCCGGCGCTGCGCGACGCGTTGCAGGGAGAGCGGCCGACACTGATCGAGATCACCACCGATCCGGACGCGCATCCGGCGATTTCTCTCTATGATGGCACGCTCGACCCAGCGGTCGCCCCCGAACCGGTGGTCGTCTGATGGAACGCCCGCGCAGCGTCGCTGTCGTCTCTGACGGCAGCTCCGGCATTTCCCTGCCAAGATATTCGCAAGGGCACCAGCAGCTCGCGGCGGCTGACCACCATCCGCAGTTGCTTCCGTTAACGGACATCAAGGGGATTTCCTACATGACCAAACCAAGCACACGCGGCTCTCGTCGACGCATCGGCGCACACATCGCAGCGACGCTCATCCGGCAGATCTGGCTCAGCCTTCTGCTCTCAACTGCGGCGGTAGCACAGTCAGGCGAGGTAGTCGTTGCAACCACGGGCGGCGTTTACGACAGGACACTGAAGGAAGTTTGGTTCGAGCCCTTCACCAAGGCGACCGGGATCAAGGTCAGCACCGTTACCGCCACCGATTCCGAGCAGCGGACACGCGCCCAGGCCATGGCGAACGCAGGTCAGGTCACGTGGGACATCATCAACAACGTCGACATCATCGCCGAGTCACCGCAGAATCGATCTTTCACCCGCGACCTCTCGGTCTTATGCGAGCAGTTCAGGGAGCGCAAAGATTTGATCGATAAGACCTGCAATCCTGCTGGGGTGCGGATCACGTTTAACGCCACACTTCTCGCCTTCGACGCGGCGCGTTTCACGGGCGCCAAGCCCCGGAGCTGGGCTGATTTCTGGGATATCGCCCGTTTCCCTGGCCCGCGTGCGTTGCCGAGCTTCAACGATCCCTGGCGCGTGTTCGCGGCCGCGCTGCTGGCTGACGGCGTGCCCGCTGACAACCTCTTCCCCCTCGACATCGATCGAGCCCTCAAGAAGCTCGACCAGATCAAACCGCAAATCCAGCTCTGGTGGCGCACCGGCGACCAGAGTCAACAAGGCTTTCGCAACGGCGAATACGTCATCGGCATGATCTGGGGTACGCGCGTCTCGGCCTTGAAGGCGGAAGGCCAACCTGTTCAGATTTCCTACGATGGCGCCTTCATGCTCGCCGACACGATGCAGATCCTCCGCAACGGCCCGAGCCCCGCCGGAGCGGAGGCTCTGCTGAAGTTCTACCTCGATAATCCGACGGTGCAGGCGAAACTCGCAGAGCGTCTTAACGTCACACCGCCGAGCCTCGACGCCGTGGCAATGATGAGCGAGGCCGCACGCGCCAACATCCCGAGTTCGCAAGAAGCCTTCCAGGCCATCGTCAAACACGATTCCGCCTGGATCGCAGCCAACCAAGCCAGAATGCTTGACGCCTGGAACGCTTGGATCCAGCAATAACACCGACAATGACGAATCCGACTTTTGTCACTTCTCCGGCCACGTCGCAAATGGCGAAGCAGAAACTCGGCCCGGCAGCCGACGACAAACCCGTCGAGGTTTCGGTGCGCTGAAGTCCTCGGCCGTGAGGCCGACCAGCGTTCGGCCGATCCGGTTCGGCTGATCGTGCCCATGCTGGAGCGTTTCATCGCCCCCGATCGAGGATTCGCCAAGGCAAGACGGAGTGGGGCGGCACTCATGCCTAAGGAAAACTGAGCGTTTACAAGCCGACCTGCAACGGATGTCGGTATTGGTGTTTCGTGTCCCCGCAACCATCTCAAATTGCGAGACCCCAGCCCCGGTGGCTGGGGTTTTCGTTTTGAGAGCGACCGCCAGGATTCCGGCTAGGTCACCTCGGACATCGATCTTCAGTTCCCCGTCGCCGGGAGTGAGGATGATCTCCTTCACGAGAGAACGCAGAACCTCTCCAGCTTTCAGCCGGGTTGCCTCAGTATCAGCCTTCAGCGCCTCATGCAGAGCGCCGACCTGTTCTCGGTAGAAACTTGCCATCTCGGGGTGCAGCAGGGGTGGTGGTTCTTCCGCGTCAACCAATGCTTGCTCGAGTTCGGCCCTGCGGCTCTCAAGCTGAACCATCTTTGTGTTGATCTTATCTGCAGCGCCACCTTTGAGGATCAGGTTCAGCAGAGTATCGAGTTCGCGCTCTATCCGCTTGATCTCGGAGCGAGCCGCCTCGATCGACGCCGAGCCTTCCATCCGAAGACGGTTCATCTCGCGTGTGAATTCCTCGCAGAATTCCTTGAAGAGAGCCGGGTCCATTAGGTGGCATCGTAGCGCGTTCAGGACGCGTGCCTCGAGTTGCTCCCGCTGGACACTCCTCCGATTATCGCAGGTTCCCTTATTTCTTGCCGTCGAACAGCCCATGAGGTCGGCCGAGATCATGGCGTAACCGCCACCGCAGCATGAGCATTTTATCAATCCCGAGAATAGGTATTTTGGACGGCGGCGGTCGCGGAAGCTATTTTGCACCTCGGTGCCATCATCCTCGCGCTTTGTCTTTATGGCAGCTTGTCGCGCTTTTGCGGCCTTCCAGAGCCCGTCATCCACGATGCGCAACTCTGTTACTTCTTGAATGATCCATTCGGCGGCTGGGTTTGGACGCGCCTGACGTTTGCCAGTTTCGGGGTCTTTGATGAACCGCTGTCGATTCCAAACGATACGGCCGATATACATCTCGTTGTTCAAGATGCCGTTGCCACGCTTGGTGTTGCCATTGATTGTACTGAAGCCCCAATCGCCGCCGCCGGGCGCCGAGATGCCATCCCTATTTAGCTCAACAGCGATCCGCTTCGCCGACTTGCCAACGACATAGTCGCGAAAGATGCGCGTACCACCTCTGCTTCCTTAAAATTAATCCTGCGATCGCCACGTATCGGCTCACCGCTTTCATTGAATTGCTTCACAACATCATAGCCGTAAGAGTTGCCACCGCCAGATTTGCCAAGCGCGACGCGTCCGCGCTGGCCTCGGCGCGTTTTGTCGGCGAGATCCTTTAGGAAGAGGGCATTCATCGTGCCTTTGAGGCCGACATGCAGGTGGGTAACCTCGCCTTCGGATAAAGTGACGATCTTTACGTTGGCATAGGCCATGCGCTTGAACACGCCGGCGATGTCTTCCTGATCACGTGAGAGGCGATCCATCGCCTCCGCCAGCACCACTTGAAACCGCCCGCGCATGGCGTCGGTAATAAGCGCTTGGATGCCGGCACGCAGAAGCGACGCTCCGGAGATCGCATGGTCGGAATATTCCTCAACGACTCGCCAACCCTGCTTCTCAGCATAGGCACGGCAGACGCGAAATTGGTCCGCGATCGACGCGTCGCGCTGGTTGTCACTGGAGTAACGGGCGTAAAGCGCGACCTTCATGAAATGGTCTCCGGTAGAGTCAGGAGCGCTCCGACCCATGCTCCTTGTCGGCTTGTTCGTACCAGCGCCGCGCTGCATGGCGAGCCAGCAGACGCACGAACTCGACGAGACGAGGGTCGGGCGCGTTGTCGCTCTGCATTGCAAGCGTCAACTCCGGTTCGTTGCAACCGGCGATGTCTTTGCGCTTTTGAACGCCAATGTCTTTCATCGCAATGCCACTGACCGTCGGTCGCACCGGAACAATCCCGAGCACCATCAGCCTTACGATAGGCAACAATAATAGAAACTCGATGCCAGGCCCTGGATACTGCTGGCGTGTTCGATCGGACGACTTCTGGTCCTCGCGCAGCGGATCGCATTTTCGCGTCGTGCGAAAACTTGCGCGCTTCGGCTTGAATAGAAACTAACTGTGTCATCAGATCATGCGCAAATTTGCGATACAGGCAGTACGGTCAACTTGGTCGGATATATTTCTCATTTGGACAGTTGTCGCACGTCGATCGTGCGTGCTGTTGCGTGGACCGTGATTTCGAAGTGGTCCGTCTGCACGATATCTACGATGTTGCGCGGTCTATGCGCGACGACGTTGATGCCGGTACGACGCCGTAGGCTGTCGTAAAGAAGCCCCGCACCACCTGACGCACGAATATCCTCGCCAAGCTTTTGCGAAGCATCATGACGTTCGCTCGCATACACGTCGGGGCGTGCTAGTTGCTGCCCTGTGATGTCGAGATAATCCCCTAGCAGCGCAGCGGTGTATGCCCTGTAGGTCCGGCTCATCGTGGCCGTGTTGCGAGCGGCAGCTTCGCGCCGCAGGTGATGACCGACCTCGGCAGCCGCCGTGCGAATATCATCGGCCGCATACCAGGCGCCAAGCTGCGGTCCGTTGAATCTCATTCCGCCGGGAGCGACGTGGAGAAAGGCTGCCATGACGATGCTGGAGTTGGGTGCGCCATATACCCATTCGCTCTGCGGTAGCCGATCGATACGTTCGGCCACCAGACGGTCGTTCGTCCAACCGACGAGCTCCATCACCGCTGACAGATCGGCCGCCGTCGCGACCGTATCGAACACCCCGATAGGAGGAAATTGTGAGGGGATCAGGCGATGGGCAGGCCGTGGCGAGGGTGTGAAAGCGTCCGTCACCGGAAGACGATCTCCGTGTCATCGTAAGGTGTGAAGGCTTCGTCTATCGTGTTTGGCTGCATGTAGAGGCCGCCACGCGCCCCGTCGAGGAAACGACGCACCGAGAGCAACCCATCTTGAGAGCCGTTGGTGATGAGGTCGAGCGGCCGATGTCCGCCGAAGACGATCTCGTTATGTGGACTACGCAGCCAGTCAACGCCGAGGCGTTCCTGAGGAAACAGAATCCCCAGCGCTTGGTGGATACCGAATACCGCTGAAATGCGCGTTAGAACGTCCACATCAAGGGTGAAGGCGCCGTGCTCACGCGCCTGCTTGCACCAGTTATGGTAGGTGGACCGGGATGGATACCCCAAGACCAGCAGGCGCTGCTCTTCCGTCAATCCCCACAGATCCGCGATAGCGAGGAAAGTCCGTAAAGCTGGGGCGCTCAGCCGCCTTCGGTTGGCCGGAGCAAATCGTGACCTATCAAGTCGCTGAGGGCCTTTTGACGCCTCAGCTGGGGTCGGCTTGCGCTTATTTAACATAGGCCGCTCCTTTTTTCAAATATGGATATAGTCCAAATCTGGACAAATGGCAACCTCAAAACTCCTAGTAGTGGAAAGCGCTGGCATCCGGTCTCGTCCGGGCTTGGGGGACCATCGCGTTCCCGGCTACGGGCATCGCGTCCATGCTGGACTACGTTTCTGGCTACTCTTCGGCCTCGGGGACGGTCGTCCTGTGGAACAGGAGGTCGGTGGTTCGAGCCCACCCAACTGTACCAGCGAAATCAACATCTTAGAATCAAATGGCGTCGGAGTTAGCGATCAATAGCTACCGAATAGCTACCACGGTGATTTTATAGAAGCGTAAGTTGTGATGATTGCGGGCTCGAGGCCCTGCCGAGCGGGGCGGCGAAGAACGCCGCTCTTGGCGTGAAGAGTGGGATCGAGGAGTCGCTGAGCATCCGACCACGCAGGAGTTCGAATCTCTTCGGGCGCGCCACCTGCGAATAAAAGTGGGCACTCCGGCGGGGCTGCGCCGCCGCCCATCACAAGCCGTTCCAGGACTGACTTTCGGCCGATTATGCGAATTTCCGCATCATCCACTTCGACCTGGTCGATGACGGAAATGTCGCGACTTTGCAATATTTTTCAGGTTGCTGCTAATTGAGAGAAGGTTTTTCACGATGTAGAAGTGAAATTCGACAATGGGCGTCTTTGGAGAAGAAATTTCAGGGACCCGGCCAGAGAGTGTTTTTCAGAGGACTTTGAGTGAGCGCGCAATTTTCAGGATCGGTGAGCGTTTTTCATGACCGAAGGCTGCCGGAAGCTGCCGTCCCGGTGGGTTACGCTGCCCTGATCGACGCTTATAAGTTGCCCGTTCCTGTCCCCCGGACCCTTTCGGCGATTGGCAGCAAGCACCGCATTATCGAGCAGGGCGGCTGGCGCATCTATACGCCGCGCCACGCGCCGGAGGCCTCTCTTGAGGGACACTTGACTTTTGCTCTCAAGAACGAGGGCGTGGACCTTGCCGTTCTGAAGCGGCTTTTCCTCGCGGTTAAGGAAGGCGAGATCGCGGAGCTTGTACGGCAGAAGCCTACCGGCCTCTACGCCCGTCGTATCTGGTTTCTGTACGAGTGGCTGCTTGGCTGTGAGCTAAAGCTGCCGCCCGCAGACAAGGTCTCATATGTGGATGCGGTCGATACCGAACTCCAGTTCGCAGGGGCCGGCGAGAATTCGACCCGGCATCGTGTCCGCAACAACCTTCCCGGTACGCCGGACTTCTGCCCGCTCGTGTTCAAGTCTGCTGCGCTGAGCGACTTTATCGCGCAGGACTGGAGGGAGCGCGCGCGCGCGGTCGTCAGCGCAGTTCCTAAGGACCTGCTCGCGCGGACGGCTGCGTTTCTTTTGCTGAAGGATTCGAAGTCCAGCTACGTGATCGAGGGAGAAAGGCCGCCACAGGATCGTATTCAGCGGTGGGGCCGCGCTATCGGGGAGGCGGGTCGCGCGCCGCTCGATGAGCAGGAATTTATGCGCTTACAGAGCATCGTCATCGGCGACGAGCGCTTTGTGAAGCTGGGCTTCCGCCAGGAAGGCGGCTTCGTCGGTGAGCACGACCGGGATACGCAGCGGCCCATTCCCGATCACATTGACGCGCGGCATGAAGATATTGCGTCGCTGATGGCGGGCTTGATTGCTTTCGACCATAATGTCGAGAACGATCTCGATCCCATCATCGCTGCAGCAGTACTGGCATTTGGGTTCGTCTATATCCATCCGTTCGAAGACGGCAACGGGCGTATCCACCGCTACCTGATGCATCACGTTCTCGCGCGCCGAGGGTTTAATCCTGCTGGACTGCATTTCCCGGTGTCGTCGGCGATCCTCGATAGGATTACGGAGTACAAGACTGTGTTGGAGAGCTATTCTAGCAGGTTGCTTCCCTGCGTCCAATGGGAAGCTACCCAGAAGGGCAATGTAAAGGTTCTCAACGATACGGCCGACTTCTACCGTTTCTTCGATGCGACGCCGCATGCTGAGTTTTTGTACGAATGCGTGCGCCAGACGATTGAGCAGGACCTGCCCAACGAAACTAACTTCCTTCGTAACTTCGACACGTTCCGTGCTGGCATCGATAACATGATCGATATGCCCGAGCGGACGCTCAACAACCTGTTCAGTTTCCTGCGGCAGAACAACGGCGCGCTTTCCAAGTGGGCAAGGGAGAATGAGTTCACGCAATTGACCGCAGAGGAAGTGGCGAAGATCGAGGAGTTGTACCGAGCCTCGTTCCAGGAGAGCGCATGATCGAATTTCGACAAGTCGATCTAACTCGTAACGAGCATCCGTGGGGCGGGAATTAGCCGATGGCGTATTTATCGCTGATCGACGCGGCTACCCACAGTGACCTCGTCACGGTATCGCGCAGACACTTCCTCGGGGGTAAGGAATTTGGCCTCCGTCATTCGTCATCTCCATCACTCCGCCGCACCAGAGGTCACGGTCGAGATGGCTGAGATGTTGGCACCCAGAATGACGGAAGAAAACGATATTCTCGATGACACTGCATAGCTCGCGTCAAACGCGGACGAGTTAGAGCGTTAGCCGATCAGGTTGCAAATATCCTGCGGCGGCGAAGTAGTTTGTGGATTCTGCGGGCGAGTAAGTGTCGACGATGCGGCCAACGGCATCCCAGAGACCATTGACGGAGCGTTCGGCAGCCTTTCGGAGATTTGCTTTGAGTTTGGCGAAGGCGTTCTCGATGGGATTGAAGTCGGGGCTGTAGGGCGGAAGATAGAGGAGCGTTGCGCCGGCGGCTTCGATCATCTCGCGTATGCGCGGCCCTTTGTGGCTGGAGAGGTTGTCCATAATGACAACCGCGTCTTTTGGAAGCTCGGGCACGAGCACCTTTTCCACATAGGTCTCGAAGGCATCGCGGTTGATAGGGCCGTCGAGCACCCAGGGCGCGATGATGCCGCTCGTGGTTAGAGCGGCCACGCAGGTTGTTGTTTTCCAGTGGCCGTGCGGAACGGCGGCTCGCAGACGTTCGCCGCGCTGGCAGCGGCCATGTGTTCGCGCCATGTTGGTCGATGCCCAGGTCTCATCAATGAAGACGAGCCGGTCCCGATCGAGCAGACCTTCTTTGCTCAGGCCATCACGCAATTCCTCGATGGTGATATCGGGGGTTGCCTTGAGCAAGGCCAGGATCGTCGCCTGATGGACATCGATCCGGTGGGATTTGCGATCTCCGCCCTGAGCTTTTGGCTGGGCATCCCCTTGCTCTCGCTCGCGCATCCGCCACCGGCTGACGCTCGCCGCGCTTACACCAAACCGTTCGGCAGCTTGCCGGCCGGATACCCCGCCCGCAATGGCCGCAAGCACTCGTTCACGAAGGTCCATCGACAGCGGTTTTGCCATGCCCGCCGGCCTCCTGTCCCGGCGGGTAGCTTGAATCACCAAAACGCTGATTTGCGAATCCGCAACGATTCAGTCAGATGGGCTAACTCTCTAGCGCGTCGACCTTCGTTGATAGTCGCAAGATGGCGTAAGGGAGCGTAGTAAAAATACTTGCGCCTCTCGGCCCCAGGTACACGATGTATCGAAGGCTGCGGGCGGCCTTCATGTCGGACCTGAAAGGGAAATTGCACAAGAAATCCGAACGCCATCGAGCCGGCCGCTCCAAGCTGGTCGGCGTTCAGGATTTAGCTCGGCGACAAACCCTGGTACTGCCTACCTTAGCATCAGGTCTGTCGCGAGGCTGAAAGCGGATCCGGGCGACGGCGGCGATCCTGGCCGCGCACTACGCCTCGGGGGACCACATGGCCCGCGCTCGCCTGCCTCCAGCCGAGCCATGAGCTCGTTGCCCCACGCTCAACGCGGCTTCAATGACCGTCCCGATGTAGATCCAGCTTGAGCTTGTCTTGGTATACGCCAATCCGCTTCTTTGCTCGCTCAATGACGTCGCCGAAGTGCAGCAGCTCAAAGTAGGTCTCGCCCCAATGGCTGCCGAGTACGAGGGTCCAAAAGGGGGCTCGACTGGAACCATCCCTGGCCGACTGAAAACGGAGTCCAGGTTCCGCTTAGTCGCAGCGGATTGACAGTGTCGCCGATAAGATATCCGTAAAATTTCCTTAGCCGGCCCCCTGACTTGGCCGCAAGCAAATGAGCGTACTCTGAAAGGTCGCCGACATGTTCGTCCATCGATACTCCCGGCGCCTTGAATTCGACGATAATGGCGGAGCCCTCTTTACTGAACAGAGCAATGTCTGGCCGCTTGCCGCCATTGTCATCTGCGCGCTTGGCAAGCAGCTTTTGAAATTCCCGATCGATGTCATTTTCGAAAACACTTTCGCTGTCATTCCAGCGGATGCTTGCTAGTGGAACGTCTGACGCAATGTAATCGTAGTAGTGGTATTCCTCGCTCAGCAGCCAAATGTCGTGGTCAGCAATCTCAGTGCTGTCTTTCCGCATCGGAAAGAAGATGCTGTGGATGATCTTCTCGTCCTTTCGGCGGCCACCCGAAATCACATATCCCGCTTCCTCACCCTGATGCGTGTAGGGTTCTTTGCCGCTTTCGGAGCCAGGAGGGAATGTGCATCTCAGAAGCTCGAGCTGCCGGCCAAGATTGGGGGACAGAAGCTCATCAGTAATGCCACCTACGAAGGTCAGTTTCCGTCGTGAGCTTGCTCTCACAACATAGTCACGCAAATCGCTGTCATCATCGGCCTTCGGCGGAAAAAACCAGCTGATTGTGACCCCCAACGCTCGGCTGATACTATGAAGAGCTTTCACCGAAGGGCTCGAGACCCCACGCTCGATCTGACTGAGATATCCCTTTGACAAGCCCGCGGCGTCGCTAAGTGCGTCGAGCGTGATGCCACGCGCCTTGCGTAAGTTCTTGATTTCTCCTCCGATACGGTGGCCGACATTGAGCAATTCTTCCAGGTTGACGGGTTGCTCAGCCTGCTCTGCCAGTCCCTCCAGATTGGAAGGGCGCAGCATTTTGGGCGGCGTCCTGATCATCGAACTCATATTCGCTCCTTGAATCGATCGAGTGCAGGCGGAACGGGATCAATTCCGCTTATCTCTATTGAGCCAACTGGTAACCGGCATCGCGACGGGCGGCATCTATGCCTGCATGGCACTCGCCATCGTGATGATATACCAGGCGATCCACCACCTGAACTTTGCGCAGGGCGAGATGGCGATGTTCTCAACCTTTGTCGCCTGGCAACTACTTCAATGGGGCCTTCCCTACTGGTTCGTGATCCCGCTAACTGTGGCGCTCTCCTTCGTTGGCGGAATAGCCGTCGAGCGCATTATCATTGGGCCACTCGGCGACGCCCCAGTCTTGAGCCACGTCGTTGTCTTTATCGGCCTTTACGCGGTCATCAACAGCCTGTGACCGGAGGTTTGCCGAGATCCGGCGTAAACGTGGGTCGGCTCGCGGCTTCTAGTCGCGGTGTCGGTTTCAGAATCGTCGAGCGTCGCTTGCTCCGCGCTGCCGTGCCAGACAAATCAACGGAGCTCGCAGCCGTCGAGTCGCGACTAACCTTCGGAGTAGGCCCGAGGGTTCGCATGTTGACATTGAGTGGGCTCGCTGCTGTCGCAGATGCAACATGGTCTCAGACCCGAGACAGCACAATTGGGAAAAGTGCTTGTTATTGAGCGCGTCTGTGTTTGGCATGGGATTTGAAGGGAATCGCCAATGGCATCGCTTGCCTAAGGAGTTGGAACGCATGGCTTACAAGATCGTCGCTTCGCAATGCACCGTTTGTGGGGCATGTGAGTTCGAGTGTCCCAACGCGGCGATCAGCCTCAAGCGCGACATTTACGTTATCGATGCCAAAAAATGTACGGAGTGCGAGGGCCATTGCGAAACGCCGCAATGCGCGGTCGTCTGTCCGGTGCCTGACACCTGTGTCGCGTCTAAGACAGCATAAGCAGCCCGCGTCAACGAAGTAGTAGATCTCGAGCTTAGGAGGCCGCCGACCGCATGGGGCGCAGCGGTCGATCAACATCGTTATCGCTTGAGGCGCTGATCGACTCCGAGCAGCCCCCGAAGGGCTCTGCCAGTAAGTGATCTTCGCGAGTGGATGCAGGGCGCCGATAAGGTGCTGGCGGGCGAGCAGATCGTAGCCGCGGTGCAGCGAGCCCTGGCGAAGCGGTGCCCGAAGAGCCGCAGTTGTGGTCGGCTCGGCATGCTGGCAGAGGTGGTGTTGCGCCTGTTCGTTCTTATGCACATCCGGAACCTGAGCTATGGTGCTCTGGACGAGAGGAGCGCGCCGAGCTCGTCTGCCGCGATTTCTCGCGGGTGGGCCGTGGCAAGATGCCGGATGCCAAGACCATGGGCCGGTGGGGTCTGGCGGCCGGCTCTGAGGTGCTCCGCGATCTGCTCGTGACGAAAGCGCAGGACAACGGCGTCATTGCAGGCGAGCGGATGCGCGTGAACACGTCCGAGGTGGAAACCAACATTCACCATTCGACCGACAGCACATTGCGGAACGGCGTGCGGGTGCAGACCGGACTGGAGGGCCTCCGCGAGGACCCCGATAGGATGTTGCCGCTGGTGCTGGACGTGATGCGTCAAACCCGGCCCGCATCTTCCACGGCGACACTCTTGTGGAAGATAAGGTTCTCAGCGTGTTCGATCCGTCGACCGAGCAATGCCGGCAAGCCCGAATGACGTCGGCAAAATGATCAAGCTGGTAGAGGCCGAAAACCAGATCATTGTCGACTACGAAGTCTATGCTCGGTGCCCCGTGATTGCGATCTGTTGATCCAGGCCGTCGCAACCCACCAGGTCAAGCTGGGGCGCGCGCCGCGGGGTGGCGACTGACTTCGGGTTCTACTCTGCCTGGAATGAGGCCGCTGCGAGAGTACGGGGGTCAAGCGGGTTGCATTCCCAATCGATCGAGAAAAAAGGCCCTGAGCGCATCGCGAACAGAAGAAGCGCCGGTTCCGCGACGGCCAGAAATGGAGCACGGGATGTGAAGGAAACATCAGCGTGGCTAACCGGCGAAATGGTCTCAATCGGTCCCGATACAAGGGTGACCCCGCGAATGCAGCGCTGGGTCGCCTTCAGCGTGATTTCTAACAACCACGTCAACATCGTCTCTAATCGAGATACTGAAGCGAGCTGCAACGACTGCCGAGGCTTGCGCCCTTGTAGGCTCTCGCGGGTTAAGGATCGATCAGCCCCACGTGCTCTCCGCGTGATCGGGTGTCGTTACATTTGAGCGCGTGTCCCGAGATCGACTGGAATGACAAGCGAAGCGAAAGATCGCGCGTTAGTGAAACATGCGTTCCAGCCATTTCGCTGGGCGAAAGCGCAGGTAATTGTTTGGTTTCAGACATGGCGTTAGCGGGTACGCCTGTCGGTGCCAGACAGGGTGAGGTTTATAACAATCCTCATCCTGCCGGCTATCCAGCTCTAGAGACTTGAGTTTTTGTATTCAACCACCGCTGGCACACTCGTTGCAGATCCCTGCGCAATAGACGGCTGTTAGCCCTGCATCGACATGCAGAGGGACAGGCCGCCGGATGGCACGTGAGCGAGTAAAGAAGCGGATATGACCAATCGGTGGAGGGCGGGCATGACATCACCCAGACGCATCTTGGTCAGCGATCCCGGGGCAAATCAACAGCGTCACACACGGTGCTCGCATGCGCTCAGCCGAGATGAAATACAACATCTGATCGACCGCTGCGGCACGATCAGAAGCTGGCGAAGTTGCGACCGGTAAGACCTGCAGGAAGATTGCACGCTTTAAACCTGAACGCCGGATCGGAAATCCGTCGGTCCACCGGAAAAGCGCCGCGTCTTGATTTGACACGACAATGGAAAGGAATTGTGTATGAGCCGAGCAACTACCGAAAGCGTCGCAGAGATCAAGGCGCGCAACAAGCAACTAATCGATGACGTGTTGAAGGTCTACCCAGAGAAGACGTCTAAAAGGCGTGCCAAGCATCTGAGTGTTCACGAGGCGGGCAAGTCGGATTGCGGCGTCAAGTCGAATATCAAGTCCATTCCGGGCGTGATGACCATCCGTGGCTGCGCCTACGCGGGCTCCAAGGGCGTGGTCTGGGGGCCGATAAAGGACATGATCCACATTAGCCACGGTCCGGTCGGCTGTGGTCAGTACTCATGGGGCTCGCGACGCAACTACTACGTCGGCACGACCGGCATCGACACGTTCGTGACACTGCAGTTCACTTCCGATTTCCAGGAAAAGGATATCGTGTTCGGCGGCGATAAAAAGGTCACCAAACTCATTGACGAGCTCCAGGAGCTATTTCCTCTCAACAGGGGCATCACCATTCAGTCCGAATGTCCGATCGGTTTGATCGGCGACGATATCGAGGCGGTCTCCAGAGAAAAATCAAAGGAATATGGCGGCAAAACCATCGTGCCGGTGCGGTGCGAGGGTTTTCGCGGGGTATCACAATCGCTCGGCCATCACATCGCGAACGACGCCGTCCGAGATTGGATCTTCGACAAGAGTGCCCCAGAGGTCAGCTCTAAATTTGAGCCGACGCCGTATGATGTCGCCATCATCGGCGATTACAACATCGGTGGCGACGCCTGGTCGTCACGGATCCTGCTGGAAGAAATGGGCCTGCGCGTCATCGCCCAGTGGTCCGGTGATGGATCTCTCGCTGAATTGGAGGCAACGCCGAAGGCGAAGCTCAACATACTACATTGCTATCGCTCGATGAACTACATCTCACGGCACATGGAGGAAAAATTCGGGATTCCCTGGTGCGAGTACAATTTCTTTGGGCCTTCCAAAATCGCTGAGTCCCTGCGCAAAATTGCAAGCTTCTTCGATAATAAGATCATGGAAGGCGCCGAGCGCGTCATTACGAAATATCAGCCGCTTGTCGATGCGGTGACCGCGAAATATCGGCCGCGGCTCGATGGCAAGACCGTAATGCTGTTCGTCGGCGGCCTACGTCCTCGCCACGTCATCGGCGCCTATGAGGACCTCGGCATGGATGTTGTCGGCACAGGCTATGAGTTCGGTCACAACGACGACTATCAGCGCACCGCCCAGCACTACGTCAAGGACGGCACGCTGATCTATGACGATGTCACCGGCTACGAATTTGAGCGCTTCGTAGAAAAGATCCGGCCCGACCTCGTTGGCTCCGGTATCAAGGAAAAATACGTCTTCCAAAAAATGGGCGTGCCGTTCCGCCAAATGCATTCCTGGGACTACTCGGGTCCTTACCACGGTTATGACGGCTTCGCGATCTTCGCCCGAGACATGGACATGGCAATCAACTCCCCGATCTGGGGGAAGACCACCGCACCTTGGAAGGACGCTCCGCGGCCGAGCCTCATGGCGGCGGAATAGGAAAGCCGACGCCCGGCCCTTTCTTCAACAGAGGAGGGGAAGGGCAGGAGAACGAACACAAGAACCTGAAGAGTGCCATGATGACACAGAACGCCGAACACATCCTCGACCACTCTGAGCTTTTCCGGGGAGACGAATACCAGCAGATGCTGGCCAATAAGAGGGCGCTATTTGAGAATCCGCACGATCCCGCCGAAGTCGACCGTATCAGAGAATGGTCCAAGACGCCCGAATACCGCGAGAAGAACTTCGCCCGCGAGGCGCTAACCGTTAATCCGGCGAAGGCTTGCCAACCGCTAGGTGCGGTGTTCGCCGCGCTCGGGTTCGAGCGCACACTGCCGTTCGTCCACGGCTCCCAGGGTTGCGTCGCGTATTATCGCAGCCACTTGTCGCGGCACTTCAAGGAGCCGACTTCGTGCGTCTCCTCGTCCATGACTGAAGACGCGGCTGTGTTCGGGGGGCTCAACAACCTGACCGACGGGCTTGCCAACAGCTACAACATGTACAAGCCGAAGATGATCGCGGTCGCCACGACTTGCATGGCGGAAGTCATTGGCGACGACCTCAACGCCTTCATCAAAACATCAAAGGAAAAAGGTTCAGTCCCCGCGGACTATGACGTGCCATTCGCTCACACTCCTGCATTCGTCGGTAGCCACATCACGGGCTACGACAACACGCTGAAGGGCATCCTCGAGCATTTCTGGGATGGTAAAGCCGGCACAGCGCCTAAACTCCAGCGCAAAGCGAACAACTGGATCAACTTCATCGGTGGCTTCGACGGCTACACTGTCGGAAACATCCGTGAGATAAAGCGGATCTTCGAGCTGATGGGGATCGGCTACACGATCCTCGCGGATAACAGCGATGTGTTCGATACCCCCACCGACGGCGAGTTCCGCATGTATGATGGCGGCACCACACTAAAGGATGCCGCGAACGCAGTCCATGCGAAGGCAACCATTTCCATGCAGCAATATTGTACGGAGAAGACGTTGCCCTTTATCAAGGGGCACGACCAGGAGGTCGTCGCCTTCAATCACCCGCTGGGTGTCAGCGCCACGGACGATTTCCTGATGACGCTGTCGCGTATCACCAACAAGGCAATTCCAAATGCGCTGGAGCGGGAGCGCGGGCGTCTGGTAGACGCAATGGCTGACTCTAGCGCGCATGTTCACGGCAAGAAGTTCGCGATCTACGGCGATCCCGACCTCTGCTATGGCCTGGCCGCATTCTTGCTGGAGCTTGGCGCTGAGCCGACCCACGTGCTCTCGACCAACGGGAGTAAGGCCTGGGAGCAGAAGATGCAGGCGCTGTTCGCGAGCTCGCCGTTCGGTAAAAACTGCCGCGCCTTCCCGGGCAAGGATCTCTGGCACATGCGTTCGCTCCTGTTCACAGAACCAGTCGATTTCCTGATGGGTAACACCTACGGCAAGTATCTCGAGCGTGACACTGGAACGCCGCTAATCCGCATCGGGTTTCCCATTTTCGATCGCCATCATCACCATCGTTATCCAGTGTGGGGCTATCAGGGTAGCATGAATGTGCTGGTCAAGATTCTCGACAAGATCTTTGATGAGATCGATAGAAAAACCAGCTCGGTTGGCAAGACAGACTACAGCTTCGACATCATACGCTAAGGCGAGCGCCCCGCCTCATCGTCCGCAGGAACAGCGGCGCTGCGGCGGGGATCACAGGTTATCCGCCGGCCCATCCTCTTGGTCTGTGCGGATGTCTTGACATCCCCCGAAAGACACACCATGACTTCGCTTCCCACGACCATACAGGACGTCTTTAACGAACCGGGCTGCGCCAGGAACGCGAGCAAGTCGAACTTCGAGCGCAGGAATGGATGCACCAAGCAGCTGAAGCCGGGCGGCGTCGCCGGTGGGTGTGCCTTCGATGGCGCCAAAGTCGCACTGCAGCCCTTCACCGACGTCGCCCATCTCGTGCATGGTCCAATCGCCTGTGAGGGCAATTCTTGGGACAATCGCGGTTCCGGCTCCTCCGGCTCCGATCTGTGGCGCAGAAGCTTCACCACGGACATGAGCGAGACCGACATCGTGTTCGGCGGCGAGAAGCGGCTGTACAGGGCAATCAAGGAGATCACAGAGAAATACGACCCGCAGGCCATCTTCGTCTACCAGACATGCGTGCCCGCAATGATCGGTGACGACATCGATGCGGTCTGCAAGGCGGCCTCCGCCAAATTTGGCAAACCGGTCATTCCCATCAATGCACCGGGATTTGTGGGGTCGAAGAACCTTGGCAACAAGCTCGCAGGCGAAGCACTGCTGGAGCACGTCATCGGTACCGGAGAGCCCGATTACACCACTGCGTATGACATAAACATCATCGGCGAATACAACCTGTCCGGCGAGCTCTGGCAGGTCAAGCCGCTGCTCGATGAGCTCGGAATCCGGATCCTGTCGTGCATCTCGGGGGACGGCAAGTATCGCGAGGTGGCTTACTCGCACCGAGCCAAAGCCGCGATGATGGTCTGCTCAAAGGCAATGATCAACGTCGCACGCAAGATGAGGCAGCGCTACGGCATCCCGTTTTTTGAAGGCTCGTTCTACGGTATTGAGGATTCCAGCGATTCACTACGCCAGATCGCGCGCATGCTGATCGAACGCGGCGCGCCGGCTGAGCTGATGGAACGCACGCAAGCCCTGATCGCACGCGAAGAGACCAAAGCCTGGGCTGCGATTGAACGTTTCAAGCCACGCTTTGCCGGCAAGAGGGTTGTTCTCATCACCGGTGGCGTGAAATCCTGGTCGATGGTGGCCGCTTTGCAAGAGGCCGGGCTCGAGATCGTCGGCACGTCGGTGAAGAAATCGACCAAGAAGGACAAGGAACGTATCAAGGAGTTAATGGGCCAGCACGCCCACATGATCGAGGACATGTCGCCTCGCGAGATCTACAAGATGCTAAAGGACGCAAAAGCCGACATCATGCTCTCCGGCGGCAAGTCGCAATTCGTCGCACTAAAGGCGGCGATGCCGTGGCTCGATATCAACCAGGAGCGCTGCCACGCCTATATGGGCTATATCGGGATTCTCAAGCTCATGGAGGAGATCGAGAAAGCGCTCTACAATCCGATATGGGATCAGCTCCGCCAAGCCGCACCATGGGATGAGTTCGACCGAAAGCGTCAGGCAAAGACGGCTGCGCAGATGTATGCGCAAGCCGCTGATCCAGTTCGAGACGCGAGCAAGAACGGCGTCAATACGATAAGTCTCTCCAATGAAAATGAGGCCAGCGGTGGCGAGAGCGCGATTGCGGCGCATGGCCTGAACCTCGCAAAGGCCGCCAAGCCGTGCACCAATTCCGCCGCACGGTGCGTTGCTTGTAAGGACATTCGTTCCGATCTGCAGCCCCCGACGCTGCAGGCGGCGGAGTAGGGGAACGGCATGGCGATCGTCACTACCTCGAAGAAAGCCTGTTCGGTCAATCCGCTCAAAATGAGCCAGCCGATCGGCGGCTCATTTGCCTTCCTGGGTCTGCGCGGCGCGATGCCGCTTTTGCACGGCCCGCAAGGTTGCACCTCCTTCGGGCTAACGCTGTTCGTGCGCCATTTCAATGAAGCCGTGCCGATGCAGACGACCGCCATGAGCGAGGTTGCCACCGTGCTCGGTGGCCACGAGAATCTCGAACAGGCGATCCTCAACATTTACAATCGCGTCGAGCCCGAGATCATTGGTATCAATTCGACTGGCGTCACCGAGACCAACGGCGATGACGTCGAAGCATTCATCCGGTTGATCCGACAGAAGCATCCAAAGCTCGAAAAGCTCCCCCTTGTCTACGTCTCGACGCCGGATTTCAAGGATGCCTTTCAGGATGGCTGGGGCAAGACGGTGGCGCGGATGATCGAGATTCTTGTGGCTCCCGTCGACACAGCGAGATCGCGCGATATCTCCCGCGTCAACGTGCTACCTGGATGCCACCTCACGCCCGGCGATCTCGACGAGCTTCGCACGATTTTTGAGGATTTTGGGCTCAAGCCCTCGTTCCTGCCGGACGTCGCCGGTTCGCTGGACGGTCACATCCCCGACGAATTCACGCCCACCACGATCGGGGGCATTGGAGTGGACGAGATTGCGACCATGGGGCAGGTGGCCTGGACGATCGCGATCGGCGCGCAAATGCGCCGCGCGGCCGAGGCCATGCAGGTGCGGACAGGCACGCCGTTCCGTCTGTTCGAGCGGCTCTGTGGCCTTATCCCAAATGACGAATTCATCGCCTTCCTGAGCCAGATCAGCGGCCGGTCGGTGCCCTGGAAATATCGCCGGCAGCGTGGACAACTGGCAGACGCCATGCTGGATGCACATTTCCATATCGGCGGCCGCAAGCTCGCGATCGGCGCCGAGCCGGACTTGTTATTCGATCTCTCCAGCTTGCTCCACGAGATGGGCGCACAGGTAAGTGCTGCGGTGACGACGACCAACTCACCGGTGCTCCAGCGGGTCAGGACCGAGGACGTCCTGATCGGCGATCTGGAGGACCTTGAAGAGCTTGCCAGGTCGCGTGACTGCGACCTCTTGATGTCGCATTCACATGGTCGCCAGGCCGCTTCGCGACTCAATGTCCCGTTCTTCCGGGTAGGCTTTCCGATGTTCGATCGCCTTGGCGCTGCGCACCTCACGATCGTCGGCTATCGCGGCACGCGCAATCTGATCTTTGACATCGCCAATCTGATCATCACCGACCGCGAAGCCAACCATGGGCCGACGCCCGACACCTGGCGATCAACCTGCGGCGGCCCGCAGGTCCATCCGCCCCAGTTGCATTGAGCAGGGAGAGAAAACAACCCGGATGAAAGTTGCATTCGCCACTCAGGACTTGAAGCAGGTCGATGCCCACTTCGGCTGGGCCAAGAACATTGCGATCTACGAGGTCGGCCCCAACGGGCATCGGTTTATTGAGGCGATCCAGTTCGACGGTGACCTCACCGAAGACGGCAATGAGGATAAGCTCGCGCCGAAGATCGAGGCGATCAGGGAGTGCGCAATCCTCTATGTTGCGGCGATTGGCGGCTCGGGTGCTGCGCGAGTCGTCGCCAGGAACATCCATCCGATGAAGGTGCTGCAGCCAGAGCCCATCCACGACCTTTGCGTCAAACTCGAAACCGTGCTGAAGGGCTCGCCGCCGCCCTGGCTGCGGAAGCTGCTCACCAAAAGCCGGGAACGTACGGTGGATTTCGAAGCCTGAAGGAACAAAGATGGCTGATCCGTCTGAAGTCACTCCAGCCGCCGCCGCGGCGGAAGGGCCACTTCTGAAAGAGCTCGTCAAGATCTGGCGCGCCCAGGACACCCACGGCGCCTGGGGGGCAAAAAGGATCTCGAGCTGTTCGAACCCTACGTTCTCGACAACCGCAAGCGCGGTGCGCTGCCGATCGTCGGCAATCCCGACCCGGACACGACATCGCGACTGGAGCTGTTCCTCGACGCCGTTGTGCTCTCGGTCGAGACGGCAACCGATGTGATGATCTCGCCAATGCTGAAGATGCATCGCGAAGGGTTCGGTCGGATCGTGCTGATCGTCGGCCGGCTCGTTGTCGTGAGCAAGCAGCTGCGCGACGTGCATCGCTTTGGTTTCGACCATCTCTCTGATCTCGCCAATCAGGCGACAAATTCGTCAACAGTGGCGTTGAGATGATCCGTAAGTTCCCGGAAGTGGCGAGTTGTTGAGGCTAGTGTGAGCGATATCGAAACTCTGAAAGCGGAAATAAAGAAGCTGTCGGCCAAGGCGACCCAGGCCAAGATGGACCTCCACGATCTCTCCGAGGAGCTGCCGGTCAACTGGTCGTCGATCCTGAGCGTGGCTCAGAAGGCCCACGCTGCCTTCAGCGAGCTCGAAAGCAAGCGCCAATATCTCGAGGCGCTGGACAAAACATAGCGGACGGTTAGCCATGTCATTCAGGACCCGCGACGGTCGCAATTGGAGGCCGGACTACCTGGTTTCTATCGATCTCAACAAGTGCATCGGCTGCGGCCGCTGCTACAAGATCTGCGGCCGTGAGGTCATGACGCTGAAGGGGCTAAGCGAGGGTGGCGAGATCATCGACCTCGACGCGGACGACGATGAGCTCGAAAAGAAGGTCATGGTGCTGAAGGACGAAGGCGCTTGCATCGGCTGCAGCGCCTGCGCCCGGGTGTGCCCAACAAACTGTCAGACCCACACACTACCTGGTTGATTTAGCTTTCTCCGACGAGATCGACGAGTGAGTTGTCAGATACAAGCTGGTAGGGAACGCCCAGATCCGACTTGTTCTAACGCGAAGCCGGCAGTTGCCGAATCGGCCGCGACCTCGCATGGGCCCCGGCGGCGAAGGCCAGCAGGATCGTGAAAACGACAATGCCGACACCGTCGTTGAAGAGTGAGTCGCCCTGCTTGTCGACCTCGAGACTTTCAGCTGCCTTTACATTTTGAGCGCACCTATGACCGCCACCGGATCGGTCAGGCTGATGAGAGCGCCAAACACCAGCGCCCAGGACAGCGGCAGCGACTAAGCAAGGAGACCAGCGGCCTGCCAGAATAGAAAGCCAACGATAAACGTCGACGTGAGCGTGGTGAAGGTGGCAAGCTCGATTACGGGTACGGCGCGGCTTACCAATTGCGAGATCGACGTGGAGCGCTCCACCGAAGAGCAAGAATGCTAGTATCCCGTTCATGACAACCGACGTGAAGTCGATCTGGAGCACTGTCGTTGTTAGCGCTTCGAGCAGATGCTGTTCTGGCGACGAACGCAGAGATCCCGCGTTTACCTGACGCTTCTGGCTCGATTGCAAGGCTCGCGAATAGTGATGACGAACGGTGGATCAGCATACCATAAGCCCTGTGCAAAAAAGGCGGGCTTCGTGCCCCAACCCTTTATTGGGAACGCGTGTGCGCGGATCTCATCATGGCCTGGCTGCAACAGCAGTCCACTTGCCAGAGGCCGGATATATTTAAGCAACTGGAATCGGCATTCAGGAGAACTGATAAAGAAGGTGTCGCCAGTCTGGCGTCTGACGACTATCCGACACTGTTCTGTCGCCTTTGTTGGTCCGCGACACCGGCCTAGTCCGCCGAGCTCTTGTCTGGCCTCAGTTAATCCGCTGAAAAGCAATCACAATCTTTTTCTTCTGTTGGGTCGGCCAAATTGGCACGAGTTTTGACACTCCTTCGTTGCGAGCCGGGAGCCGCCGACCGACGTTCATTTCGTGGATGACACCGCGATCGATGGAACGAAGAAAGAAAATCAAAATGTCAAATCCGCATCAGACAGCATTCTATGGGAAGGGGGCCTCGGCGAAATCGCCCCGATGTACTCCGCAATTTGCCCGGGCGCCTGGCGCGCGCCGGACAGATCAGCCAGCCAACAGGTAAGCAAGATGGACGTGCAAGAAACCACGGCAGCATGCCGGACGCCTTCGCCGAACTGGCGTCGCCAGCGCGCATCCACGACCCGTGTCCGTTTATGCGGTGGTTGCGCGAGCACGATCCGGTGCATCGCGCGGCGTCGGGCCTCTTTCTGTTGAGCCGCCACGCCGACATCTACTGGGCGCTCAAGGCCACGGGCGATGCGTTTCGGGCGCCGGCGCCGGGCGAACTGGTGCGCTATTTTCCGCGTGCGGCGACCAGCCTGTCACTCAATCTGCTGGCGTCTACACTAGCGATGAAGGACCCACCGGCGCATATGCGTCTGCGCCGGCTGATCTCGCGCGATTTCACCATGCGCCAGATCGAGAACCTGCGGCCGAGCATCGCGCGCATCGTCGCAGCGCGCCCGGACGGCATGGCGCCCGCGCTGGAGCGTGGGAAGCCGGTGGACCTGCATCGGGAATTCGCGCTGGCCTTGCCCATGCTGGTCTTGGCCGAACCTGTTCGGCATGCCCCAGGACGACATGTTCGGGCTCGCCGCCGTCATCGGCCCCATTCTGAGAGGCCTGGGCCCGCACGCCAGCGACCCCCAGCTGGCCGCGGCGGACGCGGCCAGCGCCAGGGTGCAGGCCTACTTCGGCGACCTCTATACAGCGTAAGCGCACCGATCCCCGCCACGACATCGTGTCGATGCTGGTCGGCGCACACGACCACGATGCCGACACGCTGTCGGATGCGGAGTTGATCAGCATGCTTTGGGGCATGCTGCTGGGCGGCTTCTCAACCACTGCTGCGACCATCGACCATGCGGTCTTGGCGATGCTGGGGTATCCCGAACAGCGGCACTGGCTTCAGGGAGACGCCGTGGGGGTGAAGGCATTGGTCGAAGAAGTCCTGCGCCGCGATTCGCCCGTCATGTTCAGCACCACTATGCGTATCGCCCGGCGCGACATCGAATTGGGCGGCGTGGTGATCCCGAAGAACACGGACGTGCCCGTGCTGATCGCGGCCGGCAATCGCGACCCGGACGCCTTCGCCGATCCCGACCGCTTCGATCCCGCGCGGTTCTACGGCACCAGTCCTGGCATGTCGACGGACGGGAAGATCATGCTGAGCTTCGGCACGGCATCCGCTGCTGCGTCGGTGCGCAACTGGCCAGGGTGCAGTTGGCCGAGAGCCTGCCGCGGATCCAGGCGCGCTTCCCCACGCTGGCATTGGCTAAGCCGCCGACCCGGGAGCCCTCCGAGTTCCTTAGGACGTTCCGCGCGCTGCCGGTGCTGCTGCATGCGCAGGGGGGCTGAGATGCGCGTCGTGATCGACCAGGATCTGTGCGCAACCAGCGGGCAGTGCGTGCTGACGCTGCCGGGCAACTTTCGCCAGCGCGAACCGGACGGCGTGGCCGAAGTGTGCGTGGCGACGGTCCCGCAGGCGCCGCACGCGGCCGTGCGGCTCGCGGCCAACCAATGCCCAGTCGCCGCCATTCGGGTCATCGAAAGCGACGTTGGCGATGACGAGCGCGCCAGCGCCGACCCTGCGCCTTCTCCGGCGGAGGCCGAGCGGCATGCCGCGAAAGACCAGCGCAATCCAGGAGGACACGATGGCGGTTTGAAGGCAAGGTGGCCGTGGTGACCGGCGCTGGCGCCGGCATCGCCAAGGCCGCGCCCTCGCCATCGCGCGCGAGGGCGGCAGAGTGGTGGTGGCCCACATTGAAGGCTCGGCGGCCATCGCCTGCACCGCGCAGATCGCGGCCGAAGCGGGCCACGCGGCTGGCCCTGGCCATGGACATCGCCGACGCGCAGTCGGTGGCAGCGCTGCTCGAGACGCCGAGCGGCACGTCGGTGGGGTTGACCTGGTGAACAACGCGAGCGACATGCATCTGACCCCGCGCCACCGCGCGATCCTCGACCTGGACCTGGCGGTCTCGGATCAGACCATGGCGACCAATCTGCGCGGCACGCTGCTCTGCTGCCGGCAGGCCATATCGCTCGCGGCGGTGGCGCGATCGTCAACAAGTGGTCGTGCCAGGCGCTCAGCGGTGACACCGCGCAGACGTCCTACGCCGCGTCGAAGGCGGGGATGAAAATGCTGTCGGCCTCGCTCGCCACCCAGTACGGTCATGCGCAGATCCGCTGCAAGGCGATTGCGCCGGGTCTCGTCATGACCGAGCGTCTCCTCGCCATCTGGACGAGTGCATGCAACGGCATCTGCGCCGGCACCAGCTCCTGCCGCGCGTCGGCTGCCCCGAGGGACGTGGCCGCGCTGGTGGCATTCCTGCTCTACGACGATGCTGCGTTCATCACCGGCCAGGTCGTGTGCATCGACGGCGGCATGCTGGCGCATGTGCCGACGTACGCCGACGGTCGCAACAGCCGCGCCGCGCGGCCTGCAGGCACACGGCCGAAGCGGCCGCGGCGCCGCGCTGCTGATGGACATGCTGCTCAACCCGCTGGACCGTCGGCACCGGCTGCGGCACGACATCCCGCTCCGTGCGCGGCGCTTTCCCCCTGGTCGGGCATCTTCCCGCCATCGTCTGCGACCTGCCGCGCCTGCTGCGGCGCGCGGAACGGACGCTGGGCAGCCACTTCTGGCTGGAGTTCGGCCCTGCCGGACACCTGATGACCTGCGTGGATCCGGATGCGTTTGCACTGCTCCGGCACAAGGACGTGTCCTCGGCGCTGATCGAAGAGATCGCGCCCGAATTGCTTGGCGGAACGTTGGTTACCCAGGACGGCGGCGCGCACCGGCGGGCGCGCGATGCGATCAAGGCGGCGTTCCTGCCCAAGGGGCTGACCCAGGCCGGCATCGGCGATCTGTTCGTGCCCGTCATCCGGGCGCGGGTGCATGCCGGAAGGAGGTCCGCATAGACAAGAGCTGGGAGAGCCTGTTCGACGGCGACATCGGCTTGTCGATCGGCGATGGCAAGAAGATCAGCTGCAGAACGCGGTTGTGAATCATGAGGCGGAGACGTATGCCCTTCTTCGCCGGGTTTGCCCGGATTGCCAAACGTTCCGACCGGTCAAGCACTACACGACACGCCGGATCCGAACCGTCTTCTGCACCGTTGAGGTTCGCAATCCGCGATGGATGCTGTGCCGGAATGCCATCCAGGGGCGATCGAGCGACACCGGAGCTTATGGAACTGCCGGCGCGGCTAGGAAGCATGCTGCCCTACCGGCAGGCGCCGAAGGTGATGCCCGATTTCCTGCCCACTGAACCGACTGAGACGCATGCGACGGACAACGTACCATCAGGATCGGCAAGCGGCTCAACGACCAGGTCATGCAGGAAACTGGCGTGCGAGGTCGCAAACGGATGACCGATGCCGGCTTGAGATGCAGCTTCCCGGAGCTCGGCGCAAAGAGTTGGTCATCAGCATCGATACGGCGCACCTTCGTAGCGATGATCAACATTCGGCGCGAAATTGCGAGCTCGTCGTGGCCAGATGCGCCCGCGGAGGACGGGGAGAAAGGGGCAGTCGCTATTTCTTAACCGGCAGCACCGATCATCAGGCAATCCGTGATCGTGCTCTTCGCCCTCTCCAGGAAGTCGGATATCGCGGCTTTGGGGATGTGACGGTAATCTCGGACGGGGCCGAAATCCTAAAGCGGCTGCCCGGCGCCATGCCGAAACCAACGACCCACATCATCGACTGGTTTCATATTGCCATGGAGATCCAGCGCATACAGCAGATCGCCGATCGCATCGTACGATCCCGATCAGGCCCCTTTGAGCGCTTCCAACCATCGGCAGGGACATCAGAGCTGTGAAGTGGCGTCTGTGGCATGGGCGGGTCGGCAGCGCGATCCGCGACCTGGAGCAACTTCCTAGGACAGATTCAGTTGCGGCATTCTGCGTAGCTTCGGTTCGTTCTCTCAACATTGAAGACGTGCGGCCAACTCTGCTCAGCTACCGCTTGGCCGGGTCGGTTTCCATCATTCATGGGCGCAGCTCGTCGATAACTTCGGCTGGCGAGCATCGAACGCCGCGACATCTCTGCGCCACGCAGGCTGGCAAAGGCCTGGAGCATAGCGCCAAAGCCGAACCATACATCGGCGATCCGCCCTCCGAAATGTGACCGCGATCATCAACCGATGAGCATTGGATTCTCCGGATCCCTCATGGATGCAGTCAGGCGGACGGTCGCGGCCAGCCACCCCTCAGTGCAACGACAGTGCTCTTGGCCAACACACGACTAGCAGAGTGGCCGTGTGATCTCCCGAAAGGTAGGCCGATAAGTCTATGACCAGGATTTGTCAGAGCCAGTCCCGGCGAAGCGGGCGCAGTGACCCTCTCACGGCATACTCGTCGAGCTGGCGAGAGAGAGGTCTGAGGTAATGCCTCAGACGGGGCGGTTTTCGCTTCTGTTCTTCACCGGCTCCATTTTGGCCAGGCCGTCCTCGTATGAAACTTCCGTGTATGATCCACCGATGTCCTTGGCCGCGTCGAGCAGGTAGTCGAGCCTACCGGCCGCACCGAGCTTCTTGATGTCATTCTTGTCGACGCCGGCGAGGTCCATCATCTCCTTCCACACAGTTGATTCGTCGCAAGGCAGAATGCGGAAGGTGATGTCGCCTATCTTGGTGCGGTATTTCGCGAGCAGATCAATGTTGTTGCAGAACATGAAATAGCTGCCTTTGGGGCTCAGCCTGCCATCCAGAACCTTTGCGGCCTGAGGTAGATAGGCGAAGGAGTGCAGATATCCGGCAAGGACTGGGATGGTCGGTTCGCCTTCCTGCGCGATTGCAAGAACTTGTTCGATGGAATAGTCCGGCGGTCGTTTTTCGTCGGCGAGCTGGGCTTGGAACTTCAGCGCGATGTCGCCCCGAAATCCAAATCGCCCCGACTTCGTTGTCTCGGTCTTAAGCACCGCATTCAGCAATCGCCCCTCCTTGTCCAAATGGCCAAGAGCGGTTTTGTCGATCGACGTCATGGAAGGCTCCTCATCAATCTGTAGTGTACATGCAGGCCCAATGCGGCATGTCCGCCAACCTTGTGCAAGTTGTTTGCCATGCGCCTATGTCTGTAGCGACGCACAGCGTAAGCGGCGGCTCGGCGCAATGTGCATGAATACGTGCTGGCACCATCACGAGGTCTCGGCCGGATGAGGTCGGGACGCCGGAAAACCGCCTGTCTCAAAGCCGACAGGTCGCAAATCGTATGGTCGCCGCCTGCAAAACCAATCGATTTCAGCTGCATCCGGACTGGCATGGGATTTGCGAATTGTGCCTCGCGACAGAAACTGAGAGCGAGCCAGAAATGATCAACCTAACGGATAGCGCCATCAACGCACTGAAGGCCGCAATCTCCTCGACAACCCAGCCGGCAGGCGGTTTGCGGGTCATGGTCGAAGGCGGCGGTTGCCAAGGGTTCACATACAGAATGGGTCTTGCTCATGAGCCGGTCTCCGATGAACCCGTGTTCGAGCAAGACGGGATCAAAGTCTTCGTCGACAACGCGAGCCGGGCGCATCTCAATGGCACCACGATCGATTTCGTGGTGTCGCTCGAAGGATCAGGGTTCCGCTTCGATAACCCAAATGCCAAATCGAGCTGCTCCTGCGGCAAATCGTTCAGCTGAGCGGCCTTCGGACCATTCGCAAAAGGAGCATCGAACATGGGCCTGAAGGCTGAACGAACGAAGCAGTCTTCGAATGCAGAGGCTTCCGATCGCGAGCGGATTATCCGCGCCGTGCTCGATGACGTTCGGCCAAGCCTCAGGCGTGATCGTGGCGATTGTGAGCTCGTCGAAATCGAAGGCAACAAGCTCATGTTCAGGCTCACCGGCGCCTGCATGTTATGCAAGCTTGCGGGAGCGACGCTCGCGGCCATTCAGGCGCGCCAGGTCGAGCGGCTCGGCGAGTTCGTCCGCCTGATCCCGCTCCCCGGAGCTGCCAAAGTGGGGCCTTAAGTGCAGAGCGGACAATCCGTGCGGCCGATCTACCTGGATAACAACGCGACGACCCGTGCACATCCTTTGGTGGTCGCGGCAATGCTGCCGTTCTTCGCTGGGCAATTCGGCAATCCGTCGTCCGGGCATGCATTCGGCATTGAGGTTGCGCCCGCATTGAAACAAGCGCGCCGGAAGCTGCAGGCCCTCGTTGGCGCGGCATTCGATCACGAGATCGTCTTCACCTCGGGGGCAACTGAATCCGACAACACCGCGATCCTGTCCGCGCTCGCCGTGCAGGAAGGACGCGACGAGATCGTCACTACGGCCGTTGAGCATCCAGCCGTGCTGTCCCTTGCCGAGGAGCTGGGCCGACGAGGAATCAATACCCATGTCATTCCGGTCGATGCAAGCGGCCGATTGAACATCGAGGCTTATCGCAACGCATTGTCGAGGCGCACGTCAATCGCCTCGGTCATGTGGGCCAATAATGAGACCGGGACGATCTTTCCGGTGAAATCCCTCGCCAAGATGGCGCGCTCAGTCGGCGCGCTCTTTCACACCGATGCGGTCCAGGCGGTCGGGCGGATTCCGATTGACCTGAAGACTACGGACATCGACATGCTGTCGCTCTCCGGCCATAAGGTTTATGGTCCGAAGGGAATCGGCGCGCTGTATGTGCGCAAGGACATCAAATTCCGACCGCTGATCTTCGGCGGCGCACAGGAGCGGCATCGCCGCGCTGGCACCCAAAACGTTCCGGGCATTATTGGGCTCGGCAAGGCGGCGGAACTCGCTGCGGCAGGCCTCATAGAAGAGCAGATGCAGATTGGCGTGCTTCGCGACCGGCTGGAGCAAGGCATTCTCGCTCTCGGCTGTTGCATCGTGCTTGGTGATATCAAGAACCGCTTGCCAAATACGTCCAACATCGCATTCGAGCATCTCGAAGCAGAGGCCATCGTCGACCACCTGAACCACAACGGAATTGCCGTCTCGCTCGGTTCAGCCTGCGCGTCCGGCTCGATGGAGCCGTCCCATGTCCTGCGCGCGATGAGAGTACCACCGGCCTTTTTGCGCGGTGCGGTTCGCTTCTCGCTGTCGCACGAGACGGCGCCGGATGAGATCGATCGTGTCCTGCAAGTCCTGGCGGACATCAATGCCAAACAGAGAGCCTTGTGGCGTGCGTGTCAGGAGCGCGCGGGTGAGAGCTCACAACTTGCGGAGCTCCTATGAAGGTCATGATTCGCCGTTCGCCCGAGACGGGGCTTTCGATTTATGTGCCCAAGAAGGATCTTGAGGAGTCGATTGTCGAATGTGAGCACGAGACGCTGTGGGGTGGTTGGATCAGAATCGCGAACGGGTGGGTGCTCGACCTACCCGCGATGGCGAGTGACACCATCCTTCCAATTACTATCAATGCCAGGAAGCGCGGCGGCGAAGCAACCGAATGATGAATGCTGCGACTCCACAGAACCTCGCCAAACCAGCGGATGCGGAAGCTGTTCTTGGCGCAGCGGTCCGGCCTTTGCGAGGAAGGCCACATCATTCCCTGGCTTTGGCTTGGCGTGATCGAAGGTTCAGCCCAACGTGCCGATGACTCCGGAAGCGGTCGAAGCGTTCTTGGGAACCAAGATGGCGCCGACGCATGGTGCCAAACGCAATACTCGGCCTAGAGCGTTTCATTGCTTAATTGAATCGGAGGGGATTCCGGTTTTTGGCGGATTGTGATTCAAGATGCTGACTGGATTGGAGGCCAGCATCGCATGACCCGACCTCTTTCCCTGGATCTTCGCGAGCGAGTGGTGGCGTCGGTTTTGGCGGGCGAGAGCTGCCGGTCTGTGGCAGAACGGTTTGGCGTTGCGGTCTCGTCGGTTGTGAAGTGGGCACAGCGGCGGCGGGCGACCGGCTCGGTTGTGCCTGGCAAGATGGGCGGTCACCGCAAGCCTGTGCTTGATCCGCACCGCGCCTTCATCGTCGAGCGGATCACTCAGACGCCACACCTGACGCTGCATGGTCTCAAGGCGGAACTGGCAGCCCGTGGGGTCAAGGTCTCACACAACACGGTCTGGCTGTTCCTGCGCCGGGAAGGGCTGCGGTTCAAAAAAAACACTGTTCGCTCTCGAACAGGCTCGCGCCGACGTCTCTTGTAGGCGCCAGCGTTGGCGATCCTGGCAGGCCGGGCTCGATCCGGGCCGGCTCGTCTTCATCGACGAGACCTGGATCAAGACCAACATGGCCCCTTTGCGAGGCTGGGGCCCCAAAGGGGCACGCCTGCGCGGCTTCGCCCCGCACGGTCACTGGCGTACCCTCACATTCCTCGGCGCGCTCCGCCATGACCAACTCACGGCACCCTGCGTCTTCGACGGCCCGATCAACGGCGAATGCTTCCGCGCTTATGTGAAGCACCTTCTCCTGCCAACCCTGCGCGAAGGCGACATCGTCATTCTCGACAATCTCGGAAGCCACAAGTCGAAAGCTGTCAGGCAGATGATCCAGGCTGCTGGCGCCAGGCTCTGGTACCTGCCGCCATACTCGCCCGACCTCAACCCAATCGAACAGACCTTCTCCAAGATCAAACACTGGATGCGGCAAGCTCAGAAGCGCACCATCGAGGACACTTGGCGCCACATCGGTCACCTCGTCCAGGACATCCAGCCTCGCGAATGCGCTAACTACTTCGCAAGCGCCGGTTACGCTTCCGTCAAAATGTGAAGCGCTCTAGCATTACAGTTGTCTTTTTGATTTGACATGAGCGCGTTGAGCGGCAGCCTGATGAGCTCTGCGCCAGAAAGACCATGCGATGATGCGTGCGGG
>NZ_JBEPQI010000035.1:0-76682 GCF_040547725.1 Bradyrhizobium sp. LA2.1 | reverse complement strand
ACCGCCGCTGCCTGAACGGGTCAGATGCCGCCCTCGATACGAAGGCCATCCGTCAAAAGCGCGGGCGTCACCGTGCGGAGAAAATCGCGCTTACATCCAATCTCTGTGGAATACCCGACAACGCTTTACGCCGACGCTCTCGAACGCTTTGCGTATCTTGAGTTCGCTAGAGCCTGTGATCGTGTGATTGGTGAGAATTATGTAGTCGTCGGCGAGCTTTTGTTTTGCGAGTCGCTTGGCCTTTGGGATTTCGTCGATCAGCATGGATAGCGTAAGATTCAAATTTGCTTTCGAAGTAAATTTGCACTGGATTGTGCTGTTCCCTTGTGAATGGCCGTCCCAACGACCTACGAAAGCCCCATCACGGCCAGCGTCGTTGGAGGGAAGGAATGTCTGGACGGTCCGTTTTGTCTGCTCTTCGACAACGCCGACACATAGATCCTGGAACGCCTTCCAGCCGAGGCGATGAATAGGGAATTCTTCCATATGCAGGAAACCGACAATCAAAATGGCAAATGCAATCTAATCGCGAGATTCGCGGTTCTGCAACTCTGGTTCTGAGTTTTAGGCAGACTAAAAACAAAAACGGCCGGATCTTTCGATCCGGCCGCGACGCAAAACTCTACTGGCTAAGACTACGCCACGCGACGCAACTTAGCCCCCGCCCGATTTCAAAATTGGATTAGCTGGCCTTCTTCGCCGGCGCGGCCGTCGGGCCGACCTTCTTCTGGATGGCGCGCTTCAGCTCGAGGGCGCGCGGCGACAGGACGTCGGCCTTGGCCTTGAGCAGGAAGGGGTCGAGGCCGCCATTGTGGTCGACGCTCTTGACCGCGTTGGTGGAGACGCGCAGGCGCACGTTGCGGCCGAGCGCTTCGCTGATGAACGTCACGTTGACGAGGTTCGGCAGGAAGCGGCGCTTGGTCTTGATGTTGGAGTGGCTGACCTTGTGGCCGACGAGGGGGCCCTTGGCCGTCAGTTCGCAGCGGCGAGACATGGTAGAAATCCTCTTCTGTCCCCCAAACGATTTGCGGCCGCCATTCTGGGCGCCACGGGGGCTAATTCTGTGTCCTTGCAGGGAGCGGGCGGACGTATAGGGGGGAAGGGACGGGACGTCAAGGTTTTGGGCGGGGATTCATGCTCCGCGGCATCCCCCACAACAGGTGTCATCGCCCGGCTTGACCGGGCGATCCAGTACGCCGAGGCGGTGCGGCTGGAGCCAAGGGGCTACGGCGTACTGGATGCCCCGGTCAAGCCGGGGCATGACGGCGGAATGGGCGGGGCGAGGTGCGCGTCCCTGACACACCCCCGATCACCAAAACGGCAATGATTGAAGTGCCTTACCATCACATAAAGGGCGTATTCGCACACGAAGTATCAAGTGGAGTTCCGCATGCCTCCGCGCCCGGACACATTGTTTGCAGCGGTTTTTGGCTTAAGTAACAACCGTTCGCGCCCCGATTGGATTGTTTCGTGCTCACATCCCCCCGACTTTGGCTCCAAGGCTTGGTCAGTCACGGCTCAGCCAGACCGCGCTCCGCCGGCCGGCTGGCTTTCGCAGCCCTTTGCGGGCTGGTCGTGGCGTGGGGCGCGGAGCCCGTGGCGGCGCAGGGCAAGCTCGAGGCGCAGTATGAGGCGACGCTGGCCGGCATTCCCGTCGGCAAGGGCGCCTGGAACATCGACATCGGCGACGACGTGTTCGCGGCCGCGGCCTCCGGCGGCACCACGGGGCTGCTGAAATCCTTCGCGGGCGGGTCCGGCACCGGCGCCTCGCAAGGCAGGGTGGTCAACGGTGCGCTGGTCGCGACCGGCTACCAGGCCTCCACCACCACCTCGAAGAAGACCGAAGAGATCCGCATCACGCTCGACAAGGGCAATGTGAAGGAGTTCGGCATCGTGCCGGAACCGCCTGTCGATGCCGACCGCATCGTCGTCACCGACGCGCATCGCCGCGGCGTCTGGGACCCGATGACGGCCTCGCTGCTGCGCGTGCCCGGCACCGGCGACCCCGTGACGCCGGACGCCTGCCACAACGCAGCATCCGTGTTCGACGGCCGCATGCGCTACGAGCTGAAACTCGATTTCAAGCGCATGGAGAGCGTGAAGGCGGAGAAGGGCTACAGGGGCCCGGTCGTGGTCTGCGCGCTCTATTTCGTGCCCGTGGCGGGCTACATTCCCGACCGTCCCGTGATCAAATACCTCGCCGCCCAGCGCAACATCGAGATCGCCTTCGCCCCCGTCGCGGGCACGCGCATCCTGGTCCCGTTCTGGCTGAAAGTGCCGACGCCGCTCGGCCCGGCCATGCTGGAAGCGACCAGCTTCATCACGTCAGCCCAGCCGCCAAAGGTCGCCAAGACGCAGTAGGGCGCCGCTGCGCCCGTCCTCCCACTGCCGTCATTCCGGGGCGCGCCCCTTGGCGCGAGCCCGGAATCCATCAGGCCGCAGAGACTGGCTCACGATGGATTCCGGGCTCGTCGCTGCGCGACGCCCCGGAATGACGAGCGAGGGGAATTCGTAGCGTGACTCCAACACCTTACCCGCCGCCACCCCGCCATTCCCGCGGCACCCGTTTCTACTGTGCATGGGGTTGTTTTCGCGAAAAATGAGTTTGGGGGTCGGCTGTCGGGGAATCCATTTGACTCCTGCCCGATTCTGATTCGACTCCGCGCCGTCCCCAATTTTAAGGAACCGGTCATCGAAACGCCGCTTGTGCGGCAGGGCAAAACTCCATCTAGTGCACAACCAATAAGAGTCCCGCGACATGTGGCGTGAACGGAACAGGACTTCAGCGGGAGTCAGCGATTCGGCCGCGATTCGTTCTAGAGTCGTTCCGAAGCTTAAAGCCAACGGGAAAAGCGTCGCAAAGTGAGACAGTTGCGCGAGGTTTGGGGAGTGCGCTCCCACACGCTCGGTGTTATCGCCCGGCTTGACCGGGCGATCCAGTACGCCGAGGCCGTTGTGGTTGAGCGGACAGGGCGCGGCGTACTGGATGCCCCGGTCCCGGCTCCGCCAAGGCTACGCCGGGGCTCAGGGGGGTGCTCGGCCCGCCGAAGCCTTGGCGAAGGCGGCAGGCCGGGGCATGACAGTGGAATGCTTGGCTGCAGCGTAGCGTTCGGAGACATGGCCGACACCTCCCAGCCCTCAACACACCCCAAAACAGCACTGACATTCGCCCAAATCGCCACTACCTAATCCCCAGACATGGCCTTCTCCTCCTCCCCCTTCGCCTCCGAGCGCGCACCTGGCGCGGGCGTCACTGCGGTGCTCGGGCCGACCAACACCGGCAAGACCCATCTCGCCATCGAGCGGATGCTCGCGCATCCCTCTGGCGTGATCGGGCTGCCGCTGCGGCTGCTCGCGCGCGAGGTCTATAACAAGATCGCCGCGCGGGTCGGCAGCGAGGCCGTCGCGCTGATCACGGGCGAGGAGAAGATCAAGCCGAAGAACCCGCGCTATTGGGTCTCCACCGTCGAGGCGATGCCGCGCGACCTCGACGTCTCCTTCCTCGCCGTCGACGAGGTCCAGATCGCCTCCGATCTCGAACGCGGCCACGTCTTCACCGACCGCATCCTCAACCGCCGCGGCCGCGACGAGACGCTGCTGCTGGGCGCCGCCACGATGCGCCCGATCATCGAGCGGCTGCTGCCGGGCGTGTCCATGATCACGCGGCCGCGCCTGTCGCAGCTGGAATTCGCCGGGGACCGCAAGATCACGCGCCAGCCGCGCCGCACCGCCATCGTCGCCTTCTCGGCCGACGAGGTCTACGCCATCGCCGAGCTGATCCGCCGCCAGCATGGCGGCGCGGCCGTGGTGCTGGGATCGCTTAGCCCGCGCACGCGCAATGCGCAGGTGGAGATGTTCCAGAACGGCGACGTCGATTATCTCGTCGCCACCGACGCCGTCGGCATGGGCCTCAATCTCGACGTCGACCACGTCGCCTTCGCCTCCGACCGCAAGTTCGACGGCTACCAGTTCCGTAGGCTGACGCCGGCCGAATTCGCGCAGATCGCCGGGCGCGCGGGGCGCGCCACGCGCAACGGTACTTTCGGGACGACGGGCCGCTGCGGACCGTTCGAGCCCGAGCTCGTCAACGCGCTGCAGAACCACACCTTCGACAACGTGAAGATGCTGCAATGGCGCAATGCGAAGCTGGATTTCGCCTCCCTCGGCGCGCTCCAGGTGTCCCTGAACCAGTCGCCCGGCCATGAGGCGCTGACGCGCGCGCCGATCGCCGAGGACATGCGCGTGCTCGACCATGCCGCCCGCGACGTCGAGGTGCGCGATATCGCGCATGGCAAGGCGGCCGTGGAACGGCTGTGGGAGGCCTGCCAGGTCCCCGATTACCGAAAACTGTCGCCGGCCGCCCATGCCGAGCTCGTCACCACGCTGTACGGCTTCCTGATGCAGAAGGGCTGCATCCCCGATTCCTGGTTCGCGGCCCAGGTCGACCAGGCTGACCGCATCGACGGCGACATCGACACGCTGTCGGCCCGGATCGCCCAGATCCGCACCTGGACCTTCGTCGCCAACCGCCCGGACTGGCTGAAAGACCCCGAGCGCTGGCAGGGGATCGCGCGGGAGGTCGAAAATAAATTATCGGATGCGCTCCATGAACGCTTGACTGAGCGTTTCGTTGATCGCCGGACCAGTGTATTGATGCGCCGCCTGCGGGAGAACACGAGCTTGAATACTGAAATCGGCAAGACCGGCGAAGTCATCGTCGAAGGCCATGTCATCGGCCGCCTCGATGGCTTCACCTTTGCACCGGATGCGGCGGAAGCAGGCTCCGATGCGAAAGCCTTGCAGGCTGCAGCGCAAGCGGTGCTCGCCGGCGAGATCAACGCGCGCGCCGAGAAACTGGGCAATGCGCCGGACGATCAGTTCGTGCTGACCTCGGAAGGCACGATCCGCTGGACCGGCGATGCCGTGGCGCGCCTGTCTGCCGCGGAGGAGGCGCTGCATCCGCGCATCCGCATCATCTCGGACGAGCGCCTCACCGGTGCGCCCCGCGAGAAGGTGCAGGCCCGGCTCGAGCTCTGGCTCAAGACGCATATCGAAAAGCTGCTCGGGCCGATGTTCGAGCTGTCGAAGGCCGAGGACGTCACCGGCATTGCCCGCGGCATCGCCTATCAGCTGGTCGAGGCGCTCGGCGTGCTCGAGCGTCCGAAGATCGCCAACGAGCTGAAGGATCTCGACCAGCCTTCGCGCGCCGTGTTGCGCAAATACGGCGTCCGTTTCGGCGCCTATCACATCTATTTCCCCGGCCTGCTGAAGCCCGCCGGACGCGCGCTGGCCGCGCTGCTGTGGGCGCTGAAGCAGGACAATGTCGATCTGTCCTCGCTGTCGGGCGCGCAGCATCTGGCATCTTCGGGCCGCACCTCGTTCCCGGTCGACAAGCAGCTGCCGCGCGATGCCTATCGCGTGCTCGGCTACAAGCAGGCCGGCGAGCGCGCGGTGCGCGTCGACATTCTGGAGCGCCTTGCCGATCTGATCCGCCCGGCGCTGGCCTGGCGCGAGAACTCGCCCGGCGAAAAGCCCGCCGGCGCGTTTGACGGCCGCAGCTTTGTGGTGACGCAGGCGATGACCTCGCTCACCGGCTCGGCCGGCGAGGATTTCGCCTCGGTGCTGCGCGCGCTCGGCTATCGCATGGAGAAGCGTGCGCCGCTGCCGCCGAAGCCGGTGGCTGCGCCTGCTGCGGAGACGCCGGCTGCTGAAGCAAGCGCAGAGGCTCCGACTGAACCGACTGCGACCGATGACGCCGCCGCGACCGCGGACACCGCGGTCGAAGCCGCCGCCGAGCCAGTCACCGTCGAAGACGCGCCCGGCATGGAGCAGCACGACGAGCCCGCGCATGAAGAGCCGGCGCTCGAAGCATCGCCGGAAGCCCCCGTCACGCCCGAGGATGCCCCCGGCATCGCGCCGCCGGCGGAAGAGGCTGCTGCGCCCAGCGAGGCGATGGAAGCCGCTCCCGCCGAGGCCGCTGCAACGGAAGCCGCCGCATCGGCCGATGCGGCTGCGCCGGCCGAAGCTGCCGCTGCGCCTGCCGAGCCCGAGCTCGTCGAGGTCTGGCGTCCCGGCGGCCGCCACGACGATCGCAAGCCGCGCCACGAGCGCCATCGCCACCAGCGTCACCACAATCAGCGCCCGCAGGCCGGTGCCGAAGCTGGCGCCGCCCCTGCCGAAGGCGCGGCCGCGCAGTCAGCTGACGGCGAGAAGCGCAATGAGCGCCATCGTCACGGCGGCGGTCATCGCAGGGATGGGGCAAAGGATTTCCGCAAGCCGCGCGAAGGTGGCGCCGAGGGTGCGCCGCGCCAGGAAGGGCGCGACGACAAGAGCCGCCGCTTCGAGGGCAAGGATCGCGACAACAAGGATCGCGATCGCAACAAGGGCAAGTTCGGCGGCGATCGCGACAAGGGCCGCGACAATCGCGGTCGTGACCGCGACAAGGGCCGCGACCGCCAGGGCGGGCCGTCGCTGCGCCCCTACGCCTCGAGCGCGAACCCGCGCGAGCGCGATCGTCCAGCCGATCCGAACTCGCCCTTCGCAAAGCTCGCTGCGCTGAAAGAGCAGCTGTCCGGTCGCAAGGAGTGATCCCACGACCGAGCGGCAGCGCCTCGACAAATGGCTGTGGCACGCGCGGGTGGTGAAGGCGCGCACCTCCGCGGCCGAACTCGTTGAGTCCGGCCACGTTCGCATCAACGGTACGCGCGAGAAGTCGCCGGGCCATGCGATCAAGATCGGCGACGTGATCACCATCGCGCTCGATCGCACCGTGCGCGTGCTGAAAGTAACCGCTTTCAACGAGCGCCGCGGCGATGCCGCCTCGGCCCGCGTGCTCTACGAGGAGCTGAGCGAAGCGAAGCGCAATTAATTGCGCTTTGAATTCATTTCTTGGTCGATCAAACGCGTAAAGCCGTCATGATCGGCCGTTCCCGACCTTGCGGCGCCGGGCCATCCGCGCTACGCAAGCCGCGACTTTTAAAAGAGCTTTTCGGAGCGTTGGATGACTTACGTCGTCACTGAAGCCTGCATCAAGTGCAAGTATACCGACTGCGTCGAGGTCTGCCCGGTCGACTGTTTCTACGAGGGCGAGAACATGCTCGTCATCCATCCTGACGAGTGCATCGACTGCGGCGTGTGCGAGCCGGAATGCCCCGCCGACGCCATCAAGCCGGACACGGAACCGGGCCTGGAAAAGTGGCTCCAGGTCAACGCCGACTACGCCAAAAGCTGGCCGAACATCACCCAGAAGAAAGAATCACCCCCCGACGCGAAGGAATTCGACGGCCAGGAAGGCAAGTTCGAGAAATATTTTTCTTCGAACCCGGGCTCGGGAGACTAATTCTCGCCCAAACTTAACCCTAATACCTTCGTCAGCGCCGAAAACCAGCCCTCAAGACCCCTAAATCATTGATTTTTGCGGGAAATGTGCTATATTGAGCACATTAAGCTGAACCCCGTCAGCCCAGTTGGCCCCGTTGGGTTCCCGTGAAACCAAATGTCGAACAGGGGCGTGGCAGTTTCCGCGCGCAGGCTGTGTCACAGAAAACGCGTAAAAAGAGTACTTCAGCGAGGGCTTCCCATAAGGAGGCCAAAAAAGTCGCCGCGGCCAGCCGTAGCGCATCCAAGGGTCGGACCGCGACTAAGGCACCGGCTGCAAAGTCCTCGAAGAACAAAAGAAGCGCAATGCCTCACAAGACTGCCAAACCGGCCGCGAAAGCGACCGTTGCCAAGCCTGCTGCTGCCAAGGCTTCCGCTGCCAAGCCCGTTGCTCCGAAGGCTCCTGTTGCTGCCGCCCCTGCCAAAGCCCCCGTTGCTGCTGCGAAGCCGGCCGTGAAGGCTGCTGCACCCGCGCCGAAGGTCGAGGAAAAGAAGGTCGTGACCCAGCGCCAGGGCTTCAAGGCCAACGAATTCGTCGTCTATCCCGCTCACGGCGTTGGCCAGATCCTGGCCATCGAGGAGCAGGAGATCGCCGGTGCGAAGCTCGAGCTGTTCGTCATCAATTTCATCAAGGACAAGATGACGCTGCGCGTGCCGACCGCCAAGGTTGCGAACGTCGGCATGCGCAAGCTGTCCGACCCCGCGCTGGTGAAGAAGGCGCTGGAGACGCTGAAGGGCCGTGCCCGCGTCAAGCGCACCATGTGGTCGCGCCGCGCCCAGGAATACGAAGCAAAGATCAATTCGGGCGACATCGTCGCGATCGCGGAAGTCGTGCGCGACCTCTACCGTTCCGAGTCGCAGCCCGAGCAGTCGTACTCTGAACGTCAGCTCTATGAAGCGGCGCTCGATCGTCTCTCCCGCGAGATCGCGGTTGTGCAGCACTCGACCGAGACCGAAGCGGTCAAGGAGATCGAGGCCCAGCTCGCCAAGAGCCCGCGCCGCACCAACGCCAAGGCGGAAGCCGCCGAGGGCGAGGGCGAGGCGGATGCCGACGGCGATACCGATGGCGACGACACCGCCGTCGCCGACGAGGCCGCGTAAGCGTCTCGCAGCGTCGATCGCAAGCAATCAAAAGCCCGGCCGTCGGCCGGGCTTTTTTGTTTTGAGTGGATCAGGCTTTGCGACAGTGCGACCCATGCGTTTGCACGACCACGGGTGTTCAGGCCCCGTGTTGAGGGCATCGCGTCGAGGGAGAGTGTGACGAACTTGACCCGAGTCACTTCCTGATCAGCGGAATCTGCAAATTGGTCGGCCGGTTCTGCTCGGTGTCAAAGCCACGGCCTTCGATGTTGCGGGCGCCCCAGAACAGGAGGTCGCCCCTGAGATAGACGAGATCATATTCCATGAAGTTCGTGGCTTCGGCGAGACCGAAGGGAGCGAAGGTCTTGCCGAAGATGCTCTGGGGCGCGCCTACGTCCCACGGTGCATATCCGACCGCGGCGACCTTGTTGAGCACATCGGCAAATCCCTGTGCCAGCGGCGTAACCTCGTAGGTCTCGTCGGCAACGAAGTCGACCTTCTGCGCGCCCGGAGCGACGGGATGCGCACCCCTCCACAGCATATGGCCGCCAATCCTGATCCGCGCGAGCGGCACGGCGCTGTAGGGATCGGCCGAGTTGACGATCTCGAGCTCGAAACGGTCGGAGGGGAGATATTTGAAGGCCCGCTTGAGATAGAACGGCTTGAGCGTGCCATCGGCGTTCTTCGCCGCGCTCGGGCGCACCTCCGGTGCGATGCTTTCCCAGTCGCCGAGCAACGCCTGCTTCAATCCTGTCACATCCAGTTCCATGTTGTTTGCCTTTGCCTGCGTGTTGGAGGATTGCGCAGCCACTTCGCCAGATCCCGCCAGCGCGAGGATCAGCAGCGACGTCTGAATGCTCTTGAGCATGTGAAGCTCGCTCCCGTGCGCCTCTGCCTGCCAGGCAGACCTCGTTCACGCCGGCTATACGGGCAGCTGGCCGCCTGGAAAAAGACTTTGTAAGCTGGCCCCATGCCTGCGAGATATGGGAGATCGCGATGGAGCTTCGGCATCTCCGCTATTTCGTCGCCGTTGCCGATGCAGGCAGTTTGACTGTTGCGGCCGAGCAGAAGCTGCACACGTCGCAGCCGTCGCTCAGCCGGCAAATCCGGGACCTCGAACGGGAGGTCGGCGTTCCCTTGATGAACCGCAGCGCCCAAGGCATCGCGCTGACGGCGGCCGGCAAGGCCTTTCTCGAGCACGCCAGAATGGCGCTGCTTCAGGCGGAGGCTGCCAAGGAAGCGGCGCTCCGTGCCGCGCAGCCCCCGCAGCCCGCTTTCTCGTTGGGCTTTCTGTCGGGCGCCGAAATCGACCTGCTGCCCGAGGTGGATCGCATTCTGCGCGACGCATTTCCCGGCATCGATATCCGCCTGTCGAGCGATTATTCGCCCTCGCTTGCCAAGGCCCTGATGCGGCGAAAGCTCGATGCTGCCTTCATCCGGCCGGAGGAGCACATGGAAGATCTGGTCTGCCGGCGCGTGCGCACCGATCCGCTGGTCTTCGTCTTTCCGAGCGACCATCGGCTGGCATCGCAAGCCGCGGTGGCGCCCGAGGAGATCAGGGACGAGACCTTCTACCTACCGTCCAAATCCGCTCCCGCGGTTCGCCGTATCGTTCTGGATTATTTCAGCCGGACCGGAATCGACCTCAAGCCCGACCGCGAAGTCCACAATGTCGTTCACGCGATCTCCATGATCGCGTCCACGCGCGGCGTCATGATGCTGCCGGCCTACACGAAGCGATATCTGCCGGAGACGATCACCACCCGGCCGGTGCGGGGTGAAGCACCCAAGCTCGATCTCGTTGTCGCCTATCACAAGGCGAATAAATCCCCGATCCTGAAGTTGCTTCTCTCCGAGGTCGGCAAGCTCGCCACGGCGTCGTCCTAGGCTCACTTCACCGGCCGCTTCTCGAGCTTCCTTGCCAGCGTGCGGCGGTGCATGCCCAGCCTTCTTGCCGCTTCCGAGATGTTGAAATCGGTCTCGATCAGCGTCTGGTGGATGCGCTCCCATTCCAGCGTCTTGATCGATGTCGGCCGCGCATCGAGGGCGACTTCGGCGTTGCCTTCGGCCTTGTTGAAGGCGGCTTCGATATCGTCGGTGTTCGACGGCTTTGCCAGGTAGTGGCAGGCGCCGAGCTTGATCGCCTCGACGGCGGTGGAGATGCTGGCAAAGCCGGTCAGCACCACGATCAGCATCTCCGGATCATGCGTGTGCAGCAGCTCGACGCAGGCGAGGCCCGAGGCGCCACCGAGCTTGAGATCGACCACCGCGTGTCCAAAGGATCGCTCCTCCAGCACCTTCCGCACCTCTTCGATCGAAGCTGCGAGGACAACGTCATAGCCGCGGCGCTCGAATGAGCGTTTCAGCGTGCGCGCGAAGCCGGCATCGTCCTCGACGACGATGAGCGAACGGTCAGGCGTCAAAATTTCCTCCGATCGCGAGCGTTGCGAGCGGCAGCGTCAGGCGGACGGTGGCGCCGCGCTTCCTGTGGTTCTCGGCGGTCACGCTGCCGCCGAGCTTGCGCACGACGTTCACCACCAGGAACAGGCCGAGCCCGCCGCCGGCGCGGCCCTTGCTCGAGTGATAGGGTTTTCCCAGCTGCGCCAGCATCTCCGGCGCAAAGCCCGGGCCGCGATCGCTGATCGACAGCACGAGATTGTCGCCCTCGCGCTCGGCCAGCAGCTCCACCCATTCGCGCGAGACCTCATAGGCATTGTCGAGCACGTTGAAGATCACTTGCTTCAGCGCGATGTCGGAGACGATCGCGACGTCCTCGCCGAACGTGTTGACGAAATAGAGCGTGCGGGCCGAGCGTGCGTCGCGCCACTCGTTCACCAGCGCGGTGACGAAGGCCGTCACCGTCGTCGGCGAGGAGCCTTCGCCGCGCGCTTCGCCCGCCGACACCAGGATGCCCGTCACGATGGTCTTGCAGCGTTGCAGAGAGGTTTCCATCTCCGCGAGATCCTCGGCAAGTTCCTGATCGGCGGCGAGATCGGGCATGCGGCGCCAGTCGCTGAGGATGACCGACAGCGAGGCGAGTGGCGTGCCGAGCTCATGCGCCGCGCCGGAGGCGAGCAGGCCCATGCGGACGATGTGGTCCTGCTCGGCCGCATGCTGGCGCAGTGCCGCCAGATGCGCATCGCGCTCGCGCAAATTCCTGTTGATCCGGGTGACGAACACGACCAGCAGCACGGCGTTGAGGACGAAGCCCAGCAGCATGCCTGTTACGGTGAGACTGTAGGCCTCGCTGATCGGGTTCGGCGGCAGGTCGAGCGGCCGGTAGGCCATGGTCAGCCATATGAAACTCGCGCAGGTCAGTGCGACCAGCGACCAGGTCGAGCGGGCATTAAGCAGCACCGCGCCCAACGTCACCTGGAGCAGGAACAGCGAGGTGAAGGGATTGGTGGCGCCGCCGCTGAGGTAGAGCTGCGCCGTCAGTGCGGCGACATCGAGCATCAAGGCGACCAGCAGCTCGTTGTTGGTGATCGCGGCGCGATGGCGCACCCAGACGAGGCTGGAGGCGTTGAGCAGCAGCAGCGCGCCGATCACCGCGCCCATCCGTTCCAATGGCAGGGGGATACCCAGGCCGAAATGCACGCCGCCGATGGTCACGATCTGGCCGACCACCGCGGTCCAGCGCAGCTGGATCAGCAGCGCCATGTTCTTGCGGTTGGTCTCGTCGTCGGTCGGCGCAACGCCGATCAGTTCGCTGCGCGCGTCCGCCTGCGATTGCAGCGTGACGGCGTCATGCGTCATTCCGTCGTCAGGTAGATTCGACGATCGTTCCAGCATCTGATCCCGTCCTGCGGGCGGTGGCATCGGAGCCGCCGGCCGGTTCGTGGACGAAGCGCTTGCGGCGGAACAGCCCGCCGCCGAATGTGACGAAAAGTTTACCCGCCAGCATGAAAGCCAGGGCAAACCACGTCAGCGCGTAGATCAGGTGGTTATTGGGAAAGCTGATCACGGTCAATCCGCCGATCGGGCCGCTGGTGGTTTGTGATCCGGCGTCAGCATCGACGAAAAAGGGTGCGACATGGTCGAGGCCGCGCGCTGCCGCAATCGCGGCGACATCCCGCGAGTACCAGCGGTTGTGCTGGGGCACGTTGTTCCTGAGGAAACCGCCCTTCGGCTCCGTCATGCGGAGCAGGCCCGTGATCTCGACCTGCCCGTCCGGATTGCCGCTCTGGCGCGTCGATGCGTCGCGCCGCTCGGACGGCACGAAGCCACGATTGACCAGGACCAGCGTGCCGTCGCCGCGCTGAAGCGGCGTCAGCACCCAATAGCCGGGGCCTTCCTCGGTGACGGCCTGAACCAGTGTCTCGCGATCATGCAGGAAGCGTCCGGTGAGGCTGACGTGCCTGTATTCGTCGTTTGCGGTGGAGACGGTCGGCCAGGCCGCGGGCGACGGGATCGGCTGGGCCGGGGCATGGACGCGCTGCTCGACGCGGTCGATCAGCGCCAGCTTCCAGGCACGGCGCTCGATCTGCCAGACGCCGAGTGCGATCAGAAGTGCAAAGGCCACGAGCGAGAGGACCGTGAGCCACAGGCGCGGACGCGCAGCCTTGCGGCGCGCGCCCTTGTCCCTGCCTGTCACGGTCCAAGCCTTGCTCACGTTCAAGCCTTGCTCACTTCCAAGCCTTGCTCACTTCGGGGTCTCGCTTACTTCATTCCCGTCATCTGGTGCATCGGCATCATGTTGCTGTTGAGGTGGTTCATCACCCACAGCGAACCGGACAGCGCGATCACCACCATGACGATGGTGAAGATCAGCGCCATCATGCTCCAGCCGTTCTCGGACTTGGTGTTCATGTGCAGGAAGTAGATCATGTGCACGACGATCTGCACGACAGCGAAGGCCATGATGACGAGCGCGGTGATCTGCTTGCTCGGCAGCGCGCCGCTCATCACCAGCCAGAACGGGATCGCGGTCAGCACGACCGAGAGCACGAAGCCGAGCATGTAGGTCGAGAACGTGCCGTGGGCGTGGTCGTCGCCGTGGTGATGGCCGTCCGCGTGGGCGGCGTGGGTATCGGTGTTCATCGCAGAACTCCCAGGAGATAGACGAAGGTGAAGACGCCGATCCAGACCACGTCCAGGAAGTGCCAGAACATCGACAGGCACATCAGGCGGCGGCGGTTGGCTTCGATCAGGCCGAACTTCCAGACCTGCACCATCAGCGTCACCAGCCAGATCAGGCCGCAGGAGACGTGCAGGCCGTGGGTGCCGACCAGCGTGAAGAACGCGGACAGGAAGGCGCTGCGCTGCGGGGTCGCCCCTTCATGGATCATGTGGGCGAACTCGGAGAGCTCGATGCCGATGAAGGCGAGACCGAACAGGCCGGTGATCGCCAGCCACATCTGGGTCTGGGCGATCTTGTTCTGCTGCATCGTCAGCATGGCAAAGCCATAGGTGATCGACGACAGCAGCAGCATCGAGGTGTTCACCGCGACCAGCGGCAGTTCGAACAGGTCCTTCGGGGCGGGGCCGGCGGCGTAGTTGCCGCCGAGCACGCCGAAGGTGGCGAACAGCATCGCAAAGATGAGGCAGTCGCTCATCAGGTAGATCCAGAAGCCGAGCGGGGTGCTGTAGCCTTCCGGATGCGGGTGTTCGTCGGCGAGATAGAAGACCGGCTCGCCGGTTTGGGTAGGATTGACAGCGACAGTCATTTACTTGGCTCCGGCGAGCAGTTTGGTGCGCGCGTCCTCGGTCCGGATGACGTCGTCGGCCGGGATGTCGAAGTCGCGGTGATAGTTGAAGGTGTGACCGATGCCGACGGCGAGCATCGCGATGAAGCTCACGGCGGCAAGCCACCAGATGTACCAGATCAGGCCGAATCCCATCGCGGTGGCGAGGCCGGCGAGGATGATGCCGGTGCCGGTGCTGCTGGGCATGTGGATCGGCTTGAACCCCAAGAGCGGACGCTGATAGCCGCGCTTCTTCATGTCCCACCACGCGTCATTGTCGTGAACGACGGGGGTGAAGGCGAAGTTGTAGTCCGGCGGGGGCGAGGAGGTCGCCCATTCCAGCGTGCGTGCATCCCAGGGATCGCCGGTGACGTCCTTGAGCTGCTCGCGCTTGAGGAAGCTGACTGCGAACTGCATCAGCATGCAGAGGATGCCGAGGAAGACCAGGCCGGCGCCGATCGCGGCGATGACGAACCAGATCTGCAAGGACGGATCGTCGAACACGCGCAGGCGGCGGGTCACGCCCATCAGGCCGAGCACATAGAGCGGCATGAAGGCCATGTAGAAGCCGGTGACCCAGAACCAGAACGACAGCTTGCCCCAGAACACATCGAGCTTGAAGCCGAATGCCTTCGGGAACCAGTAGTTGATGCCGGCGAACGCGCCGAACACCACGCCGCCGATGATCACGTTGTGGAAGTGCGCGATCAGGAACAGGCTGTTGTGCAGAACGAAGTCGGCCGGCGGCACCGCAAGCAGAACGCCGGTCATGCCGCCGAGCACGAAGGTCAGCATGAAGGCGATCGTCCACAGCATCGGCAGCTCGAAGCGGATCCGGCCGCGATACATCGTGAACAGCCAGTTGAACATCTTCGCGCCCGTCGGGATCGAGATGATCATCGTGGTGATGCCGAAGAACGAGTTGACGCTGGCGCCCGAGCCCATCGTGAAGAAGTGGTGCAGCCAGACCAGGTACGACAGGATGGTGATGACCACCGTGGCGTAGACCATCGAGGTATAGCCGAACAGCCGCTTGCCGGAGAAGGTCGAGGTGACTTCCGAGAAGATGCCGAAGGCGGGGAGAACCAGAATGTAGACCTCGGGATGACCCCAGATCCAGATCAGGTTCACGTACATCATCGGGCTGCCGCCGAAATCGTTCGTGAAGAAGTTGGTGCCGACGTAGCGGTCAAGCGAGAGCAGCGCGAGCACGACGGTCAGGACGGGGAAGGAGGCGACGATCAGGATGTTGGTGCAGAGCGCGGTCCAGGTGAACACCGGCATCTTCATCATGGTCATGCCGGGACAGCGCAGCTTGACGATGGTGCAGATCAGGTTGATGCCGGATAAGGTCGTGCCGACGCCTGCGACCTGCAGCGCCCAGATGTAATAGTCGACGCCGACGTCAGGACTGTAGCCGATGTTCGACAGCGGCGGATAGGCCAGCCAGCCGGTGCGGGCGAATTCGCCGATGAACAGCGAAGCCATCACCAGCACTGCGCCGCCGACCGTCATCCAGAAGCTGAAATTGTTCAGGAACGGGAACGACACGTCGCGCGCGCCGATCTGCAGCGGCACCACGTAGTTCATCAGGCCGGTGACCAGCGGCATCGCCACGAAGAAGATCATGATCACGCCATGGGCGGTGAAGACCTGGTCATAGTGATGGGCGGGGAGGAAGCCTTCGGAGCCGCCGAACGCGAGCGCCTGTTGTGCGCGCATCATCAGCGCGTCTGCGAAGCCGCGCAGCAGCATCACGATGCCGAGGATCATGTACATGATGCCGATGCGCTTGTGGTCCACGGTGGTGAACCACTCGCGCCACAGATAGCCCCAGAGGCGGAAATAGGTGATGCCGGCGAACAGCGCGCCGCCGCCGAGCGCGACCATCACGAAGGTGCCGACCAGGATGGGCTCGTGCAGCGGCAGCGAATCGAGGCCGAGACGGCCGAAGATGAGCTTGAGAAGATCAGGAGACATGCGGGATCTCTTTAGGAGTCTGACTTCGGACGTTGTCCGAGGAAGAAGGACGAGGACTTCAGCGGCGTGAAGATCGGCCGCTTCAGGCCGGCACCGAGCAGCGGCGCGGTGTCGGCGGGTGCCGTGATGGAGGCGGTGGTCCTGCCCTGCGGCGCATCGGGCGTGCAGGTGCCGGCGACGAAGGTCGGCTCCGGCCCGAGCGGGCTGCCGCGGCGGGCGTACTTGTCGTAGGCCAGCGGCAGGGTGTTGTTCAGGCCCTCATGACCGTTGCCGCCCTTGGCGTCGATCGCCATCATCTCGCTCTGGCACATCTTGCCGGTCTCGACGCACATGTTGAGGATCAGGCGGTAGAGGTCGGAATCGACGGTGCCCCAGCGGCGCACCGGCTCGTTCTCGCTCGGCTTTTCGAGCTGGAGATATTCGGCGCGGCCGAGCGAGCCGCCGGCCGATTTGGCCTGCGCGATCCAGGCGTCAAAGCCCTTGTCGTCGAGGCCCTGGAAGTTGAAGTGCATGCCAGAGAAGCCGGCGCCGCTGTAGTTCGCCGAAAAACCCTTGTAGGTACCGGCGTGGTTGATCACGGCGTGGAGCGACGTCTCCATGCCCGGCATCGCGTAGATCTGACCGGCGAGTGCGGGGATGTAGAACGAGTTCATCACCGAGGAGGCGGTGATGTGGAAGTTGATCGGGCGGTCGACCGGCGCGGCGAGCTCGTTGACGGTGGCGATGCCGTAATCGGGGTAGATAAAGAGCCATTTCCAGTCGAGCGCGACGACATCGACGACGAGCGGAGCCTTGGACTGGTCCACGGCGCGTTCCGCATGGATGCGGCCGATGTTGCGATAGGGGTCGAGCAGATGCGTGCCCATCCAGGTCAGCGCGCCCAGGCAGATGATGATCAGCAGCGGCGCCGACCAGATCACCAGCTCGAGCTTGGTCGAGTGGTCCCAATCCGGCTCGTAGCGGGCCGAGGTGTTGGACTGGCGGTAGCGCCAGGCAAACAGCACCGTCAGCGCCATCACGGGGACGACGATCAGGAGCATCAGGACGGTGGAGATGATGACGAGGTCGCGCTGTTGCGCTGCGATATCGCCAGCAGGCGCCAGCACGACGTAGTTGCAGCCGCTGAGCGCAGCTGCCAGAGGTAGCAGCGCCAGGATCTTGAGACGGGACACGGGCCGAGCCTTATGAGAATGAGTTTCCTTTGCGGGCCCAAGGGGTAGCTGCGGCGCAGCAATCCGGACATTGGACAATTTGTCCAATGTTGCACTGCGGAATGTTGGGTCAGACAGGGGCAGATTGCCTGGCGCCCCGCCGGGCGGTCGGCTTTGGTTTTCAGGACGTTAAGGGCGCACGAATGGCGACGGCACAGACCCCTGCAATGGCAGACCTCCACTCGGGCGAGCACGGCCACGACCAGGCCAGTCCCGGCGAGATCGCCATCGGCGTCATCATCGGCCGCACCTCGGAATTCTTCGACTTCTTCGTCTACGCGATCGCCTCGGTGATCGTATTCCCGCGCCTGGTGTTCCCGTTCACCAGCGAGCTGACCGGCACCCTCTATTCCTTCATGATCTTCGCGCTGGCCTTCGTGGCCCGGCCGATCGGAACCGTCATTTTCATGACGGTCGATCGCGAGTACGGCAAAACCGCCAAGCTGGTCTCGGCGCTGTTTCTGCTCGGCACCGCCACAGTCGCGCTCGCGTTCCTGCCCGGCTATCACGACATCGGCAGCGCCGCGATCTGGCTGCTGGCGCTGGCGCGTATCGCGCAGGGTCTGGCCTGGGGCGGCGCCTGGGACGGCATGGCTTCGCTGCTGGCGCTGAACGCGCCGCCCTCCAAGCGCGGCTGGTACGCGATGGTGCCGCAGCTCGGCGCCCCGCTCGGCCTGATCGTGGCGAGCGCGCTGTTCGCCTATTTCGCCGGTAACCTCTCGGCCGACGACTTCTTCGACTGGGGCTGGCGCTATCCGTTCTTCGTCGCCTTCGCCATCAACGTCGTGGCGCTGTTCGCGCGCCTGCGCATGGTGACGACGGAAGAATATGCTTCGTTGTTCGAGACCCGCGAATTGCAGCCCGCGCGTATCTCCGAGACCGTCGCGCGCGAAGGCCAGAACATCATGCTCGGTGCATTCGCGCCGCTCGCAAGCTTCGCGCTGTTCCACATGGTCACGGTGTTTCCGCTGTCCTGGGTGTTCCTGTTCACCCGCGAAAGCCCGGTGCGCTTCCTGATCATCGAGATCGTCGCCGCCGTGTTCGGCGTCGCGGCGATCGTGGCCTCCGGAATCATCGCCGACCGCGTCGGCCGCAAATCGCTGCTGATGGGATCGGCCATTGCGATCGCGATCTACAGCGGTTTTGCTCCGCAGCTGCTCGATGCCGGCGCCTTCGGTGAGACCATCTACATGGTGATCGGCTTCATCCTGCTGGGTCTCTCCTTCGGCCAGTCCTCGGGCGCAATCGCCTCGAACTTCCGGCAGGCGTACCGCTACACGGCTTCCGCGCTGACCTCGGATATGGCCTGGCTGTTCGGCGCCGGCTTCGCGCCGTTGGTGGCGCTTCTGCTCGCCACCAATCTCGGCGTCATCGCGTCGGGTGCCTATCTGCTGTCCGGCGCGTTCTGGACCCTGCTCGCACTCTGGCTCAGCGGCCAGCGCGAGGCCGGCGACATGGACGCGGGCGCTTAAGCCGCGTCCAGCGGACGGGAATAAAATTCAGGCCGGACGATCCTGTTTGCGGCGACGCAAGCAGGAGATTCCATGAACGTCCGGTCCAATCCCGTCCACCCGCAAAGATTTGCAAGCCTGGTCCTTACCGTAGGCCTGGTCCTCACCATCGTCGCGATCGTTTTCTCGACCGGGCTTGCCCACGCCACCGGCAACGTCGCGCGCGGCCAAACGCTCTATAAGGGCTGCGCAGATTGTCACTCCATCAATGAGAACGCTGTCGGCCCGATGCACAAGGGCGTGGTCGGTCGCAAGGCGGGCAGCGTGCCCGGCTATGACTATTCGGCCGATCTGAAGAACTCAGGGATCGTCTGGACCGAGGACAATCTCGACAAATGGCTGGCCGGACCGCAGGCCATGGTGCCGGAAACCAAGATGTTTTTCGACGTCCCGGATGCGCGGGATCGTGCTGACATCATAGCGTTTCTGAAGGAAAAGGCGCGGTAGGTCGGCAGAGCAGGTCTCGTAGGGTGGGCAAAGCGAAGCGTGCCCACCATCTGTCGCTATCATTGACGGATCGTGGGCACGGCGCTACGCGCCTTTGCCCACCCTACGGCACTGGCTTTGTGGCCCGAGATCCCGGGTTCGCGCTAAGCGCGCCCCGGGATGACGCGCGCTTGGCGCGCGTCAATCCGCCACGACCTTCACGCGATCCCGCACCTTCACCTGAGCGTTGCGATCGAGCCCGTTCAGCACGCGGAAGCGTTCGGCGGGATGATCGACGCCGGCCATGCGGTGGGAGAGCGATTCCACGGTGTCGCCGGGCTGCACGGTGATGACCTTGATGCGCAGGGGGCGCGCGGCCTGGATCTCGTCGAGCGTCAGGCGGCGGAATGAATTGACGGTCTCGCGCGCGTTGCGCTCGCTCTCGGTCGATTTCTGCCGAGCCGCGAAGATGAAGCGATAGACGTCGCTGCCGAAGCGCAACGCATAGACCTTGAACTGCCACTGATCGCCCTTGGCGGTGGCGGACGCAGCCGGAAAACCGTTGATGGTGATGTCTTCGGTGGAGGCCTTCTCGACGCCCTCCATCCAGCCGGAATTCAGGTAATCGCCGAGCGACTGCTCGGCCGGCACCCTCACGACGTCGAAGCGCATCGCCTGCGAGCCGCCGTCGCGCACGCCGATCACCGCCTGCGCGGTGTTGTCGAGCGTGAAATTGTCCGGCGCCTGGAAGGTGAAGCCGAGTTTCGGGTGCAGGAAACGCCGGCCGCGGACAAAACCTTCGCTGGGATCCTCGCCATAGACGAGGTTGTCGATCGCGGCGAGGTAGGTCTCGCGGTCACGCTCGGCGCCCTCGGGCGCCGCATATTGCCGTGCGATGGTCTGCGCATTCTGCACGCGCTCGGGGGTGGCCGGATGCGACGAGGTGAAATCCTGCGCGCGCGGATCGAGCGAGGTCTTGCCGACCTTGAGCTCGGCATTGCGCTCCATCGCAGAGAGGAAGCGGGCGGCACCATAGGGATCGAAATGTGCCTTGGCGGAAAGGCCGACGCCGATGCCGTCGGCCTCGAACTCCTGGTTGCGCGAAAAGCTCGCCATGGTGAGCTTGGTCTTGGCCAGCGCAAGCGCGGTGAGATCGGGATCGTTGCTCATGTCGGTGACGACGCGGGTGACGATCGCGGCCTGGCGCGCCTGGTCCTCGCGCATCGCGGCGTGCTTGGACAGCACATGCGCCATCTCGTGGCTGAGCACGGAGGACAATTCCGAGGTGTCGCTGGCGAGCGCGAGCAGGCCGCGGGTGACATAGAGCTGGCCGTTCGGCAGCGCGAACGCGTTCACCGCGCCAGAATTGAGGATGGTGACCTTGTAGCCCTGGTCGGGGCGATCGGACGCCGCGACGAGCCGGTCGACGGTCTTGCTGACGAGCGATTCGAGCCTGGGGTCGTCATAGGTGCCGCCGTAGCTCGCCAGGATGCGCTCGTGCTCTTTTTCGGTGGCGGGGGTCTGCGCGACGGCCGGTTTCGGCTTGGGCATCGCCACGGTCGGCGGGGCCGCCGCGGTCTGGAACCGGTTCATGTCGCCGCAACCGGCAAGGGCTGAGCCCAGCACGAGGCACAGCGCCGCCGGCGCAGCCCGCAGGCGGCGGCGTTCACTCGATACGTGCCGTTCTAGCACCCCATCCACGTCGCTCAACCCGTGCCTGGCCCTTTTAGGGCCTTACCCCTGTCGGCTCGTTTGCACCCAGCAACTCGACCTGCCCCGCAAGGCGCACATCGATGCGCGGCCCTGAATTCCCCTCGACCCAGCCCCGGACGCGAATCCGTCTATTTTCCAGGGACTTAAGAGTGATCCCGGCGTTTTCGAGCGCGGGTTGCGTACGCTTTGAAATAGTCACGGCAAAGCCGCGTGTCCAGTTTCGTCCGAAGTTGAGGTAGGTCATTGCCCCAGCTTGCCGGACCGACAGGACTTTGCCCTCGACCACCATAAAGCGCCCGATCCCCGCCAAAATATCGTCCGGACTTTCCGCGTTTTTTATGGCCGACGGGTCAGCCCAGTTGCCCTTTTTTTGGCGCCGTGCCTCGGTCTCCGCCGCCATCAGGGCCGCCGCGCAGTCCTTGTCCGCGATCTCGGCGGAGACGAGGGCGTCGCCTTGGGCGAGCAGCACGGCCTGGATGGGGGCCTCGCTTTCGCCGACGAAGATGAGTGCGCCCTGACGGCCGTAGCGGTCGGGCGTGTCGTCGGTGCCGCGCACCGTGACGTCGCGTCCGGTGAGCAGCGACGTCAGCGCCTGCTTCGTCGTTGCGGTTGGCTCGATCCCGGCGAGGCGCACCTCGCGGCCGTCGTCGAGACGCACGCCACGCGCATCGACGATTGCGGCGACGCGGCCGTCGCCTTGGGACTCGAACTGGCACGGTGCGGCGAACGCGGTGTGACCGGCGACGAGAGGAAGTGCGACGATGAGATGAAGCAGTCGCGTCACGGTGCCCGGAAAGGTTGCGTTGTGCTCTAGTTCTAACGCAAACGTGGCGAACCGCGAAGGCTATCGTAGGGTGGGCAAAGCGAAGCGTGCCCACGTCTTTGATTTGTCGCGCGGGCTCGTGGGCACGGCGCGAAGAGCGCGCCTTTGCTCACCCTACGGCAGTTCGCGTGACGCGTCGCCATTGCCTCACACTCGATCAGCGAATTAATGAACTTGCACAGCAATGACGGTGGAAACATTTCGCCGCAACATGCCATTCCGCTTTGCGGAAAACATGTGCGGCAATCATGGGCCCGCAACGCTCTCGCGCTTGCTGCGCACTTGCGCATGCGGCATGATTGCGGCAACAGCAATAACCAAGAGCAATAACCAAGCCGCCATCAGAGTACGGCGCGATAAGGGAGGTCTTTTTCGATGAAGCATATTTTGTCGGGCATTTTTGCCGCAGCGTTTGCGCTGAGTGCGAGCGCCGCCGCGCAGGCCCAGGACAAGCCGCCGCTGAAGATCGGCGGCATCCTCGACATGTCGAGCCTCTATGCCGACATCACCGGTCCCGGCAGCGAGACCGCGGCCAAGATGGCCGTCGAAGATTTTGGCGGCGAGGTGCTGGGACGCAAGATCCAGGTGCTGGCGGCCGACCATCTCAACAAGGCTGACCTGTCCGCCAACATCGCCCGCGACATGCTCGACAACCAGGGCGTCGAGATGATCTACGACGTCGCGGCCTCGGCCACTGCGCTCGCCGCCGGCGAGATCGCGAAAGCACGCAACAAGATCATCATGTTCAACGGCCCGGGCTCGATCCGTCTCACCAACGAGGCCTGCGGTCCCTACACCATTCACTACGTGTTCGACACTTACGGCCAGGCCAACGTGACCGGTCTTGCCGCCGTGAAGTCCGGCCTCGACAGCTGGTTCTTCCTCACCGCCGACTACGCCTTCGGCCAGGACCTGGAGAAGGACACCAGCGCCGTCGTGACCAAGACCGGCGGCAAGGTGCTCGGCGCCGTGCGCCATCCGCTCAACACCTCGGATTTCTCGTCCTTCCTGCTCCAGGCTCAAGCGTCCAAAGCCAAGGTGATTGGCCTTGCCAACGCCGGCGGCGACACCGTCAACGCCATCAAGCAGGCGGCCGAGTTCGGCATCACCAAGGGCGGCCAGAAGGTCTCGCCGCTGCTCGCCTTTGTCACCGACATCGACTCGATCGGGCTGGAGACCGCGCAGGGCCTGCTGCTGGCGGAAGCCTTCTACTGGGACCTCAACGATGACACGCGCGCATTTTCGAAGCGATTCGCCGAACGCATGAAGCGGCCGCCGACCTCGGCGCAGGCCGGCGTTTATTCGTCCGTCACGCATTACCTGAAGGCTGTGAAGGCGGCGGGCACGACCGACTCGGCCGCGGTCATCAAGGTGATGAAGGAGACACCGATCAACGACTTCTTCGCCAAGAACGGCAAGATCCGCGAGGACGGCCGCATGATCCACGACATGTACCTGTTTGAGGTCAAGAAGCCGTCGGAGTCCAAGGGCCGCTGGGACGACTACAAGCTGCTCGCCACCGTGTCCGGCAACGAGGCGTTCCAGTCGCTGGAGCAGTCGCGCTGCCCCCTGGTGAAGAAATAGAGATCGTCATTGCGAGCGAAGCGAAGCAATCCAGAGATGTTTCCGCAGAGACGGTCTGGATTGCTTCGTCGCTTCGCTCCTCGCAATGACGGGTGTGGCTGAGGCCCGAGCAAAACAACAACAAGGGAGACGTCCCATGAACGACATGGTCCTGCAAAAGCTCGAAGGCGGGCTGCTCACCATCACGATGAATCGCCCGGAGCGGAAGAACGCGCTCAATCCCGACATGGTCGCAGGGCTGGTCGAGGCCGCGCGGCGCGCGGCCGACGATCCCGAGGTGCGCGCGGTGCTGTTCAAAGGCGCAGGCGGCTCGTTCTGCGTCGGCGGCGACGTCAAGTCGATGGCGGCAGGCCGCGCGCCGCTGCCGTTTGAAGTGAAAATGGTGAACCTGCGCCGCGGCATGGAGGTCTCGCGCATCCTGCACCAGATGCCGAAGCCCGTGGTGGCGCAGCTCGACGGCGCGGCAGCCGGCGCCGGCCTTTCCATGGCGCTGTCCTGCGACCTGCGCATCGCGAGCGAATCCTGCAAGATCACGACCGCCTTCGCCAAGGTCGGCTTCTCCGGCGATTATGGCGGCACCTATTTCCTGACGCAGCTGCTCGGCAGCGCGCGGGCGCGCGAGCTCTATCTGATGTCGCCGGTGCTGACCGCGAAAGAGGCGCATGCGATCGGGATGGTGACGAAAGTCGTTCCCGATGCCGAGATCGACGCGGCTGCGCACGAGCTCGCGCTGTCGCTGGCGCAGGGGCCATCGATCGCGCTCGGTTTCATCAAGCGCAACATCAACAACGCCGAGCATCTGGCGCTGGAAGATTGCTTCGACGGCGAGGCGATCCATCACACCCGTTGCAGCGACACCGAGGATCACAAGGAAGCCGCGAAGGCCTTTGTCGAAAAACGCAAGCCGACGTTCAAGGGCGCATGACGATGGCGCCCTATATGCGGCTCCGGCAGATCTGCCTCGTCGCGCCGCAGCTCGCGCCTGTGGTCTCCGACATCGCCGGGATCATGGGCCTCGACGTCTGCTACCGCGATGGCAATGTCGCCAAATACGGCCTGGAGAACGCACTGCTCCCGGTCGACACGATCCTGCTGGAGGTGGTTGCGCCGTTCAAGGGCGGCACCACCGCCGGCCGCTTCATCGAGAAGACCGGCGGCCGCGGCGGCTATATGGCGATCTTCTGCTGCAACGATCCGGACGAACGCGGCCGCAACGCCAATGCGATGGGCGTGCGCACCGCCAACGTGATCGACCACGTGCCCTATCACGGCGTGCAGCTTCACCCCCGCGACTGCCGCGCCGCCTTCATCGAGTTCAACCATACCAAAGGCAGCGACGATGTTTTGGGGCCGTACCCGCCCGCGGGGCCGGACTGGCAAAAGTTCATCCGCAAGGATGTGACGCAGGCGCTGACGGGCGTGGAGATGCAGAGCCCGGATCCTCAGGGGCTCGCTGAACATTGGGGGAAGATCATCGGGATCGTACCGAGTGGCGGCGCCGAATTGAAACTGCCCAATGCCACCTTCCGCTTCGTGAAGGGCGCCGGCGAAATCATGAGCGCGCTGGAGTTTCAGGTGGCGGATGTCGCGAGTGTGCTGCATGCCGCGAAGGCAAAGGGGCTCGCGGTGGCGGGGAACGAGTTTCTGCTCGGCGGGGTGACGTTCCGACTTGCGCCTTGAGCGGTTGCCTCACACACCGCTGTCGTCCCGGACAAGCGAAGCGCAGATCCGGGACCCATAACCACAGGGAGTGGTTATGATGCGGGATGATAACTCCGCGTCTCCGCCAAACCCCTTCCTGTGGTTATGGGTCCCTGCTTTCGCAGGGACGACAGGGAGATTATGGTGACGCTGGTGTGATACGGCGAGACGTCGCCGCAATCACCTTCCCTTAAAATTCGCCGCGCGGCGCTCTTCCGTCGCCTTGACGCCTTCCTTGAAGTCTTCCGTCGCACGCAGCCGTGTCTGCTCGCCAAGTTCGTGGTTGGTCGCGGCCATCACGCGGTCGGCGAGGTCGGCGCGCATCGTGGCACGGGTGGAGAGGAGGCCGAGCGGGGAGCATTCGGCGATCTCGGCGGCGAGCTTCATCGCGCCGGCCTTCACCTGGTCCTGCGGCACCAGCTCGTTGGCGAGGCCCCACTTGACGGCTTCTTCGCCGGTGACGCGGCGGCTGGTGTAGAATATCAGCTCGGCGTTGTTCTTGCCGATCAGCTCGGGCAGCGTCACCGTCAGGCCGAAGCCGGGATGGAAACCGAGCTTCGTGAAGTTCGCGGAGAAGCGCGCTTCCGGGCAGGTGACGCGGAAGTCGGCCGACACTGCGAGACCGAGCCCGCCGCCGATGGCCGCACCCTGCACGGCCGCGACGATCGGCTTCTTGGCGCGGAAGATACGCACGGCCTGGATGTAGAGATGGTTGATCGGGCCGAGGTTGTCGGCCGGGTCGCCCTTCTTCTCGGCCTCGCGCGCTTCCTGCGCCTGCCGCGCCGGATCGCCAAAATTGGCGCCGGCACAGAATGCCTTGCCTTGTGCCGACAGCACGGATGCGCGGATCTCGATGTCGCGATCGAACTCGTCGAGTGCGTCCGCGATCTGGTTGATCAGCGAGATGTCGAAGAAGTTCAGCGGCGGGCGGCGGATCTCGATGGTGCCGACGTGGCCAACTTTTTCGACGCCGATGTCTTTATAGGTGCTCATGAGGATCCTCGATTGAATTAGCGCAAACCAAGTCCGCGCGACTAGCGCAGGCCAAGTCCGCGCGCGATGATGCCGCGCAGCACCTCGGTGGTGCCGCCCTGGATGGTGAGTTTCGGTGCGGTCTTGATGGCGAAGTCGAGTTGCCGCTCCAGCGTCTCGCGGTTGGTCGCGGTCTCCTCGACGAAGGCGGCGAGATCGCGCACGCGGTGCGGAAGCTGCTGCTCCCAGACCGTGCCGATGTCCTTGACGATGGAGGCTTCCACCACCGGCTCCTTGCCGGCCTGCAGCATGCCCGCAACCGAGACCGACATGCGCCGCATGGTGTGGAGTTGCGCCACGAGACGGCCGATGCCTTCGGCGCTGCGCGTATCCGGGTTGGGGCCGACCGCGCGCACCAGCTCGGTCAGCACGTAATAGGTCTCGAGGAAACGTTCGGGGCCGGAACGCTCATAGGCGAGCTCGCTCGTCGCCTGCTTCCAGGCGCCGTCGACTTCGCCGAGCACGTGATCATCGGGCACGAAGAAATCGGTGAAGACGACCTCGTTGAACTCGTACTGGCCGGTGATCTGGCCGATCGGGTTCACCTGGATGCCCGGCTGCTTCATCTTGACCAGAAACTGCGTCAGGCCGTGACGGCGGTTTTCCTTGGTCGGCTGCGAGGTCCGGAAGATCGCGATCATGTAGTCGGCAATGTGCGCCGACGAGGTCCAGATCTTGGTGCCGTTGATGAGGTAGCCGCCGTCGGTCTTGGTCGCGCGCGTCTTGGCGGCGAACAGGTCGGAGCCGGAATTCGGCTCGCTCATGCCGATCGCAAAGCAGATCTCGCCGCGGCAGATGCGCGGCAGGATATCCATCTTGATATGCTCGGGCGCGTATTTGATCAGCACCGGCCCGCTCTGGCGGTCGGCGACGAAGAAACGCCGCGTCGGCGCGTTGGCGACGCGCATTTCCTCGGTCACCACGTAGCGTTCGAGGAAGGAGCGCTCCTGGCCGCCATATTTCTTCGGCCAGGTCATGCCCAGCCAGCCCTTGGCGCCGACCCGGCGGGAGAATTCCGGCGCGTCGGTGTCCTCGCGGTTGGGCTTGTGCGGATCGAAGGTGCCGGCGGCGATTTCCTCGGCGAGGAAGGCGCGCACTTCCTTGCGCAGTTGCTCGCACTTCTCGGGCAGGCGGATCGGATCGAAACGAAGGGCAGCGGTCATTGTTGTCTCGTCCCCTGATCAGCGCGAAGCCACGAGCGGCCACAATTCGTCCGCGCCGCGGTTTGCCACCAGCTTGCCGAGCTCGACGGCCCAGTGGCTCTCCGAACCGAAATCGTCGCGCCAGGCCAGCGCCCGCAGCGAAAAGCGGTGCAGGATGTGCTCGCTGGTGAAGCCGATGGCGCCGTGCACCTGATGCGCGATGGCGCCGCCTTTCTCCGCGGCTTCCGCGCAGCGGATCTTTGCCGAGGCAGCCTCGAGATAGACCTCGTCGTCAAACGATTTTGCGTTCGCGATGGCATCGGCTGCCGACGTCGCGGCCGCAAGCGCCGCGGCGGATTCGCCGGCGAGACGGGCGAGGTTGTGCTGCACGGCCTGAAACTTCGAGATCTTCTTCTCGAACGCGACGCGCTCGTTGGAATAGCGCACGGAGATGTCGAGCATCGCTTCCAGCGCGCCCGCGATCTGAAGGCTGCGCGCGACGCCGCCCATCAGCATGAGCGTGGTCTGGTCAAAGCCCTTCGCGGGCTTGACGGTGACGGGCTGGATCTTGTCGAGTGTCACGGTATCGCTGTGGTCGTAGCCGACGTTGAGTCCGGATTCGATCCGGCCCTTGCTCGCATCGACCAAGGCAATCGAGATACCATCCTTGCCGTGCGCCAGCACCGCAAAGTGCTTCGCCGCCTTGGCAAAGGGGACGCCGCGGGCGCGGCCGGAGAGCGCGCCGTCGGCATCGAGCGTGATGCGGTCCTTCGGGCTCGCCGGCAGCACGGTCATCTCACCTTCCGGCGACGAAATCCTGGCCTGCGCGAGCAACCAGCCCGCCAGCATGGTCTCGGCCAGGGGAACCGCGACTGCGAAGCGGCCGGCGGCGTTCAGCAGTGCAAAGCCGTCGGCAAGGCTGGCGCCGGAGCCGCCGAGATCGTCAGGCACCCAGGACAAGGGCAAGCCGGCTTCGCTCAGCGCCTGCCACAGCGGCGCCTGCCACGAACCCTTCTTGTCGTTGTTGATGGTCTGCGGATCGGCGAGATCGGCGAAGATTTTCTCCGCGGTCTCGACGACGATATTGTCACTCTCCGCCACAGCGTTCCCCGTGTTTTGCCATTGGCGCGTTCCGTCCGATCGGCGCGGCGCGCGGTCTCTTCTTGCGCCCGATGATCCGAAAAAGCCATGGCCCTGACAAGCGTTGACCGCAGGCCCATCTGCGGCTCCGGCATGGGCGCAAGAGCTGCTATGGACTAATTCCGCTTAGCGGAGTTTGCTCGATTTGCAGGGCGCGGCAAACTCGCTAAACAGGGGCAGCTGCTTAAGGCTTGCATTCAATCAAGGGGAAGGAAATCCGGATGGCAAAAGACGGCTTGTGCGCAATCGTGACGGGGTCCGCATCCGGACTTGGTGCTGCAACTGCGGAAATTCTCGCGCGGAGCGGGGCGCGGCTCGTCATCAACTATTCCTCGAGCCAGAAGGAAGCCGAGGCCACGGCCGAACTCTGCCGCAAGGCGGGGGCGGCGGAAGTGCTGGTCGCGCAGGGCGACGTCTCGCGCGACGAGGATTGCCGCAAGATCGTTGCGGCAGCCAGCGGCTGGGGCCGGCTCGACGTGCTCGTCAACAATGCCGGCATCACCAAGCATGTTGCGCATGCCGATCTCGATGGATTGTCGGCTGAAGATTTCCAGCGCTTGTACGGCGTCAACACGATCGGCCCGTTCCAGATGGTGCGCGCGGCGCGCAGCCTGCTCGAGGCCGGCGCGAAGGCTTCGGAGCGGCCGTCCGCCGTGGTCAACGTGTCCTCGGTTGCCGGCATCAGCGGCGTCGGCTCGTCGATCGCCTATGCCGCGAGCAAGGGCGCGCTCAACACGATGACGTTGTCGCTGTCGCGCGCGCTGGCGCCGCTGATCCGCGTCAACACGGTGTGCCCCGGCTATATCGACACGCCCTGGTTCACCAAGGGCCGCGGCGAGGCCGGCGCCAAGCAGGTGCGCGACAGCGTGGTGGCGAAGGTGCCACTGAAGGTCGCTTCATCCGCCAATGACATCGCGCAGCTCGTCTGCTTCCTGGCAACGCCGGCGTCGAGCAACATGACCGGCGAGGTCGTGCGGATGGATGCGGGGATGCATCTGATAACTTAATTCGTCATTGCGAGCGAAACGAAGCAATCCAGAGAGCGTCCGCGCGGACAGTCTGGATTGCTTCGTCGCAAGGGCTCCTCGCAATGACGGAGTGCGAGGGCGGCGTCGTGCCCGACGTCCCGCACCGCTACCCTTTGATCACGCCGCTCGCGACCAGCCGGTGCCAGATGAACAGCACCACCACCGCGCCGATCGTGGCCATGATGAAGCCGGCGCCCTGGTCGGGGCTATAGTGCCCGATCGCCTGTCCGATGAAGGTCGCAAGAAACGCACCGGCGATGCCGAGGATGGTGGTGAGGATAAAGCCGCTCGGGTTGTTCGGTCCCGGCGCCAGCCAGCGCGCGATGAGGCCGGCGATGAAGCCGACGACGATGATCCACAACAGGCCGCCCATGCTCATGTCAGTGCTCCCCTTCCCGAGAACGCGTAGATCAAAGTTCGATTAAAGCCTGCCCGAGAGCTCGTTCTCGGTCGGCAGCCGTCCGTCCGGCGTCAGGTGGTCGATCACCTGTGGCAGATACTGGCTGAGACCGGAGAGCAGTTCCTCGCGCGACAGGCCGCTCTGGGCGGACAGGCTTTGGATCTGGTCGGCGCCGAGGGCGCTGGCGAGATCGCCGGGCGCGATCGCCTTGTTCTCGCCCTTGCCGACCCAGGTGCTCGCGGTCTCGCCGTGGCCACCCTGCTGGAGCTGGTTGAGGAGATCGCCGAGGCCGCCGCTGAGCACGCTGCCGGCCGCGCCGCCCGCGAGCAGGCCGCCGAGGCCACCCTTGAGCAGATCGCTGAGGCCGCCGCTACCACCGGGGCCGCCGGGAAGAGCGCTGCTGCCCGTATTTACAGGCGTCGGAGGCGGCAGCGGCGAGCGCTGCTGCGGCGCCGGCGCAGCGTCGGGCTGGCCTGCCGTCAGATGCTTGAAGGCCTTCCAGGCGATCAGGCCGAGCAGCGCCATGGTCATTGGCGACATGCCGCCGGAGGATTGCTCAGAGCTGGGCGTGCTCGGGCCGCGGGGGCCGTTCTGCATGCCGTTGAGGACGTCGAGTAGACCCATGGTGCTCTCCTTTGGCGTTCTCGTCGGCGAGTTCTCGCCGGTGACAGCCCCCGGGGCAAAAACATATGAGGCTCTCATGACGGTTACAAGGCGAATGCACCGCAACCAATGGGCAGCCGGCGTTGCCTCTGCTATCGAGGGCGGGTCATTCAAGGGAGCAAGGTCAGGTGGTTGCGGATCGACCGATCGTGGTGGCCGGCGCGGGCGCCATCGGCTGTTTCGTCGGAGGCCAGCTGGCGGCCGGAGGGCGCCGCGTGGCGCTGCTGGTGCGGCCGCGGGTCAAAACCGAGATCGAGCGGTTCGGCCTGCGGCTGACCGATTTCGACGGCTCCGAGAATAGGCTCGGCGCGGGCCAGCTCGCGTTGTCGGAGGATCCCGCGATCTTCCACAACGCCGGCATCGTGCTGGTCACGGTGAAGAGCGCCGACACCGCCGATGTCGCGGACCAGATTGCCCAGCACGCGCCGCAGGACGCCGTGATCGTCTCCTTGCAAAACGGCGTCGGCAATGTCGCGGTTCTGCGCGAGCGGCTCGCCGGCATGGTGCCGTTCAACGTGATCGCGATGGGCGAGGGACGCTTCCACCGCTCGACGTCCGGCGACATCCATGTCGGCGCGGATGAGGCGAATACGGCCGCAGCGCTGTCGGTGCCCGGCCTCGCCATGCGCGCAAGCCGCGACATCACCGGCGTGCAATGGGGCAAGCTGATCATCAACTTGAACAATGCGCTCAGCGCGCTGTCCGACATGCCGCTCGCCGCGCAACTGGCGAACCGCGACTGGCGAAAACTGTTCGCCGACCAGATGGCCGAAGGCGTGACTGCGATGAAGGCCGCCGGCATCGCGCCGGTCTCGGCGACGCCGATCCCGCTGAGGTGGACGCCGACCCTGCTGAGGCTGCCCGATGTGATCTTCAATGCGATCCTGGGGCGCACGATGAAGATCGATCCTGAGGCGCGCTCCTCGATGTGGCAGGACCTGAAGCAGGGCCGCAAGACCGAGATCGACTATCTCCAGGGCGCGGTCATCGCGCTCGCCGAGCAGAACAACGTCGACGTGCCGCTGATGCGCCGCATTGTTGCGCTGATCAAGCAGGCCGAGGCGGCAGGCAATGGTCCGCCGCGACTGACGCCGCAGCAGATCCGCGGAGCGGCCTGAGTGCGAGCCGGGCGGCGGGAGGAGCAACGATGACGCGTTGTCTGATGATTGGGCTCGCGCTCGCCGCGCTCTGCGCCGCGTCGACGCTGGCCTACGCAAGGCCGCCAACGGTCGTGAGCTCGCCCGGCTATGACAGGCGGTTGCAGGAGAGTCGCAAGGCGTTAAGTGGCTCGCCGACGACCACAGAGCCCACGAGTGCACCGGTGGTCAAACCGAAGCGCAGCAAGAAGAAGCAGCCGAACTGACGCCACACTCCCGCTGTCGTCTCGGACAAGCGATTCGCTTCGCTGCGCTTGTCCGGGACGACAGCGGAGTTTGCTGCGCGAGGAGCTTACCCCTTCTTCGCCGGCTTGCTTGGCGCCGGGGTGAACAGCTTCTTCAGATCGCTTAAGCTTTCCGATAGCCGCGGCCATTCGCAGGAGAACGAGCCCTTGGTGCAGGGCGCGCCCTTCGGTCGCGGGCTCACGGACTGCTGCACCTTCGGCCGCTCGACCGGGACAGGCACGCGCGCGACCGGGACGGACACGCGCTCGACCTCGGTTCGCAGTGCGACCTGCTGCTGCCGCGCTTGTTCCTGCTGCTCGCGCTGCTGACGCGCGGCGGCTTGAGCGGCTTCATTGCTGCGGCGCTGATTGGCGAGGTAGGAGGTGTAGGATTCGTCGATCTTCTTCTGCTCCTCCGGCGTCGGATTGGGGCCTGCGATGTCGAAGGTACGGTCCTGGAGGAAATCGTAATAGGAATAGCCGCCGCCTGGCTTGCGGCGGCCGGCGAACTTGGCGTTGCAATCGGCAAGCGCAGCCGTCTTCTCGGTCTTGTTCGCGGCCTTCTCGGCGGCGTCGGCGCATTCCTCGAAATCGACGGGCGCGCGCTTCCACCATTGGGCGTGGGCATGCACCGGCGTCAGCAGAAAAAATCCTGCTGCGGCAACGACAAGCGCCGCACGACGCGATGCAACTACGTCCGACATTCTACGAGAGCATTCCTTGCAAAACTCAACCCGAACTGAGTCGGGTCCGATTTTTGCCCCTTTATCGCCGGCTTGTCACCCGTGGAACTCGGGAATTTCATGACTGCAATGCTGACATTTTTTGCTTGACGTGGCGCGGGAGTCACAGCCGCGCGGCACATGATCGGCTTAGACTTTATTGGTTTGAATTCGAAGGGGAATATCCGTCATGAGAGCGTTGGCCCGTCTCGCCGCAATCACATTGGCGTTCATTTCCAGCCATGCGTTCGCAGCGGACGAGGAAGCGCCCAACCGCAAGCCGGTGAGGGCGATCGCCGACGCGCGGCTCTCGGTCGGCGGCCAGGGAATGCTGCCGCTCTATCTCTCCAGCGACTGGTCGCTGCCGCTGCCGGCGATCTCGCGCGCCATCATCGTGCTGCACGGACGCCTGCGCAATGCCGACGAGTATTACATGTCGGCCCATACTGCGCAGGTTGCGGCGGGCGATGACGGCAAGAGCGCGCTGATGATCGTCCCGCAGTTCCTGGCGGAGATCGACATCGACGCGCACAGGCTGCCCGCGGATACGCTGCGCTGGTCGCTGGAGGGATGGGAGGGCGGCGACGCTGCGCTGGCGCCGAATCCGGTATCATCCTTCGATGCGCTCGATGCGATCCTCGTAAAACTCTCGGACCGGCGCATCTTTCCGAATCTGAAGCAGGTCGTCGTCGCCGGCCATTCCGGCGGTGGCCAGGTCGCGCAACGCTATGCCATCGCCGGCAAAGGCGAGGCGGCGCTGTCGCGCCAGCATATCGATGTCCGCTACGTCGTCGCCAATCCCTCCTCCTACGCTTATTTCAGCAACACGCGGCCCGTGCCGGCGATCGCCGCATCCTGCCCGGGCTACAACAACTGGAAATACGGCATGGACGGGCGTCCGCCCTATCTTGCGAACGCAACGCCGGTCGCGCTGGAGCAGCGCTATGTCGAGCGCGAGGTGATCTATCTGCTCGGCACGCTCGACACCAATCCGAAGCATCCCGCGCTGGACAAGAGCTGCATGGCCGAGGCGCAAGGTCCCACGCGCTACGCCCGCGGCCACGCCTATGCGGATGCGATGGCCAAGCGCGACCGCGGCACGCCCAATCACCGGGTCTGGGACGTCGCCGGGGTCGGCCACGACGGCGACAAGATGCTGACCTCGAAATGCGGCCTCGCGGCGCTGTTCGATATTCCGGGCTGCGGGGCCGAGCGCTGATGCGGACGTCTTGAAGCCAGATCCCTTGAAGGCTTGGCTCCGGCTGTTACACTTCGTCTCGCGACGCCTCATCCTGAGACGACGCCAAGAAGACGAAGTGGAAACACCTGATGCTGCTGCCCCTGTCCGACGTGCCTCGCTGGTACGCTCAACGCAAACCGCAAGGCACGATCGCCGTCCGCCACGGGCAGGATACGCTGACATGGGACGAGCTCGAACGCGGCGCCAATCGGCGCGCGCGAGCGTTCATGGCCAAGGGCGTCAAGCCCGGCGACTTTGTCGCAATCGGCTTGCCTAACGGCAACGCGTTCTTCGAGACCTCGTTTGCGGTCTGGAAGTGCGGAGCGACGCCGACGTCACTGTCGTGGCGGCTGCCGCGCGGCGAAGCCGCCGCGGTGCTCGACATCCTGAAGCCCGCGCTGGTGGTCGGCGGCGAGGCCGACTGGAACGCGCCGAACCGCCTGCCGGCGGATTTCGTGCCGGAAGGTTTTTCGGACGAGCCGCTCGATCCGCCGGTGGCTCGCTACTGGAAAGCCATGACCAGCGGCGGCTCGACCGGCCGGCCGAAAGTGATCCTCGATCATCAGCCGGCCGTGACCGACACCGTCGCCGCGCCGCCGCTCAACATTCCATTCGGGGTTTCGCTGCTCAATCCCGGTCCGCTCTATCACAACGCCCCGTTCATCGTGTCGCACTACGCGCTCTTCACCGGCGGCCAGCTCACCGGCCTCGTCAAGTTCGACGCCGAGGAGGCGCTGCGGCAGATCGCGCGCGAGCGCGTGCAATGGGTCAATTTCGTGCCGACCATGATGCACCGGATCTGGGCGCTGCCGGAGAGCGTGCGCAACTCTTACGACGTGTCGAGCCTCCAGACGGTGTTTCACATGGCAGCTCCGATGCCGCCCTGGCTGAAGGAGAACTGGATCGCCTGGCTCGGGCCTCAGCGGGTCTGGGAGCTCTATGGCGGCACCGAGCGGCAGGGCTCGTGCATCATTTCAGGCACGGAATGGCTGACCCACAAGGGTTCGGTCGGCAAGATCGGTGAGATGGCGCGCTTGCGCATCGTCGGCGAGGACGGCAACGACGTCGCGCCCGGCGAGACCGGCGAGATCTATTTCCTCAACAATGACGGCAAGGACGCCACCTATCACTATCTCGGCGCCGAGCCGAAGCGCCGCGCGGACGGCTGGGAGTCGCTCGGCGACATCGGCCGGCTGGACGCCGAAGGCTATCTCTATCTCGGCGACCGTCTCGCCGACATGGTGCTGCGCGGCGGCGCCAACATCTATCCAGCGGAGGTCGAGGCCGCGGTCTCTGAGAGCCCTGGCGTGCGCTCCTGCGTCGTCGTGGGATTGCCCGATCCCGAATTGGGCCAGCGCGTGCATGCCATCGTCGAGCCCGAACCTGGCGCGGATGGTCAGGCCATCGCCGACGGCATGGCGGACTTCTTGAAGGACAGGCTGAGCCGCTACAAGCACCCTGAGAGTTTCGAGATCGTCAGCGCGCCACCGCGCGATGATTCCGGAAAAGTTCGCCGCACCCTGTTGCGCGACGAGCGCGCGGCGTGGATGAAGGAAGGGCGCGCCTTCCGGATTCGGCCGGCGAAGGCGCTGGCGCACGCCGAATAAGAAGAATGCAGAAGGATTGAGACATGACGATCACCATCGCAGCGAACAGCGTGCCGAAGCCGCCGGCCGAGATCATCGAGGGCTTTCGCGGCGCGCCGACCTCGGTCATTTCAGACAATCTCGCCCGGCTGCCGGGCGCGGTCGGGCTGAAACCCTATCATCGCGGTGGCAAGCTGGTAGGGACGGCCTTCACCGTGCGCACCCGCCCCGGCGACAATCTCGCCATCCACCGCGCACTTGAACTGGTCGGTCCCGGCGACGTCATCGTGGTCGACGGCGGTGGCGACGAGACCCGCGCGCTGGTCGGCGAGATCATGAAGAACATCGCGCAGTGGCGCAAAGCCGAGGGCTATGTCATCGACGGCGCGATCCGCGATGTCGCCGCCTTCGCGGCTGACGACTTTCCCTGCTACGCCCGCGCGGTGATCCATCGCGGCCCCTACAAGAACGGCCCCGGCGAGATCAACGTGCCTGTTACGATCGGCGGCAGCGTCATCTCGCCCGGCGACATCGTCGTCGGCGATGAGGACGGCGTGGTGTCGTTCCCCGCCGCCGGAGCCGCGGCGCTGCTGGAAGCTGTCCGCGCCCAGGTCGCGCGTGAGGAGGAGACCATGAAGGCGATCCGCGAGGGCCGCTACCAGGGCTCCTATGGCAAATCCTGATCGGATCAGAATGAAGGGGAGGGCGGCGTGAGCCAGAAGGAAGAGTTTCACAACATTGACGATCCCAGCGACGGGCTGTTTCGCGAGCTCGCGGCGGGGGTCACCACGCGCATCTTCTCCGGCGAGCAGGCGATGCGTCGGTGGTGACGCTGGCCCCGCATGCGCAGGGCACGCTGCATCATCATCCCGAGGAGCAATGGGGCGTGCTGCTCGACGGCTCCGCCATCCGCGTCCAGGGCGATGAGGAAATTCCGGTAAAGAAGGGCGATTTCTGGCGCACGCCCGGCAACGTCCCGCAGACCATGCGCGCCGGCCCCGATGGGGCCCGCGTGCTGGACATTTTCAGTCCACCACGGCCAGAATACAAAAAAGCGGGGTCGGGCTTCGGCACGACCTAAGCGCCAAAGAGCAAAAGCCAGGCGCAAAACCAAAGGGGAGGGGACCATGACGATCACACGACGCACGCTGCTGGCAGCACCGCTATTCTCGCAATCGCGCCAGCGGTGGCGCAGGCCGGCAAGATCACGCTGGTCGTGCCGTTTCCGCCGGGCGGATCGACCGACGCGATGGCGCGGCTGTTGCAGGCCAATCTGCAGACAAAGCTCAACCGCATCGTCGTGGTCGAGAACAAGTCGGGCGCCGCCGGCGCGCTCGGCGCGGCGCAGTCGCCAAGAGCCCGGCGGACGGCTCGACGTTCCTGGTCACCTTCGATTCCCACGCGGTGATCCCGTCCATCCTCGACAAGCCGCCGGTCGATGTCGAGCGCGAGCTGATGCCGGTGCTGCTGGTCGGTACGGCGCCTTACGTGATCGCCGCGGGCGCCGGCCGTCCCTACAAGAGCTTTGCCGACGTGGTCGCCGCCTGCAAGGCGACGCCCGGCGCGGTGAAATATGCCTCCGTCGGCATCGGCACGCTCGGCCATCTCGCCATGACGGTGCTTGGCACCAAGGCCGGCGTCGAGATCATGCACGTGCCCTATCGCGGCGGCGGCCCGGCGATGAACGACGTGCTCGGCGGCCATGTCGATCTGATCGCGGGATCGGCGGCGCTGGTCTCGGCCCAACTCGGCACCAACATGTTGCGGCCGATCCTGCAACTCGGCCGCGAGCGCCTTCCGGCGTTGCCGGATACGCCGACCGCGATCGAGGCGGGCTTTCCGGATTTCGAGACGCTCGCCTGGTGGGGCATCTTCGCGCCCGCGGGCACGCCTCCGGATGTCGTCGCGGCCATGGCGACGGCGTCCAGGGAGATCCTGAGCGAGCCCGCGACCGCCACCCAGCTCAAGGAGACCCAGCAGATGACGCTGCTGCTCCAGGACGGCGCCGCCTTCAAGACCTTCTTCGACAAGCAGGTCGCCTATTGGGGCAAGGTGGTGCGCGAGAACAATATCAGGGCATGAGAGGCCTATTCCCGGGATTGCCATCCCGGGTCCAGTGCGCTCGCGCGGGCTTGAGCGTCAGAGCATCTTGCCGACGATCTTTGTCATATCTGCCGCCGAAAACGCGCGCAGCGTTTCGGTGCGGACATTGCCAAGTGCGCTGAGACTAAGGCTGAGCGACATCGCGGCAGCCTCATCTGGAGCCTCGAGAACGGTTACAACGTCATATCGTCCCTGCGTCCAGACGATTTCTTTCACGGTCACGCCGAACGTTTTGGCCATCTCCTTGAAGGCGTCGGCCCGCTTCGGCGAGTCCTTGACGTTGCGGACTCCCTGATCAGTGAAGTTCGCCAGCACGACATAGGTTACCATGGTCGTCCTCCCTGGTTAGAACCCAGATCCAATTCTCGCTTGAGGCAACCGCGCCGAGCTTGCCACGGCGGCTGAGACAGCGCTACTTGCGCGTTGCGAACGTCAGCGGATGTGACTTATGCGGTCAGGACAACGGTCGCGCGAAACTGAGCTCATGGCCGTCGGGGTCGGTGAGATGGAAGTAGCGCTCACCCCATTCCGCATTGCGCGGCGTGGTCGACGGCTGCCATCCGGCGGCGCGTGCGCGCTCGTAGGTCCCGTCGACATCGGCGACGTAGAAGATGATGCGGCCCCACCAGGACCAGCGCTTGTCGTCCGGCTGCGCCGTCAGGTTGAGATAGCCGGTGCCAGCGCGAAAGCTGGTGAATGCAGCGGCTTCGCCGCCATACAGGAGCTCAAACCCCAGCGAACGGTAGAAGTGCACGGCGCGCCCCATGTCATGCGTGCCGAGCGTGATGGCGCTGATGCTTTCGATCACGTGAGCTGCTCCGCCGAGAGGGGCCTGGAAGCGATTGTATAGCCGCCCCGTTCAGGTTGACGATGGTCTGGCCCGCCTGACGGCTGGCGAACCGCATTTTGCTCTGCTATGACGGGATCGAACCCGTACCAGCGGGTTCCGCGGTCCCGTAGCTCAGCCGGATAGAGCGGCGGTTTCCTAAACCGTAGGTCGCATGTTCGAGTCATGCCGGGATCGCCAGCTTTTCGATGGCTTAGCTTGATGCCGCCAGGGGCGGAGCGTGGTGGTTTCGTAACGCCACGCATCATGAGCTGATTGTTCAGCAGCCTCCCAACGACATTCGTCTCGCCCATATTGCTCTGGGGCGACCGGCAACAGCAACGCGCCGGCAATTCGGGCCGTGCGTCGTCAGCGATCTCAGGGACTCCCGAAGTGCCGGCGAGCACGGCTCGAAGACATCACCCCATCGAGCTATGGGCAGGGGTGTCGCTTGCCATCGTAGCCGAGATACGTTCCCGAAGCCGGGTCGTACGAGCGATATTTTTGTTCGCAATAGGACGAGCCATCAGCAGAGTCGTCGTAATCGCCGTAGAAGCCGTCGTCGTAGCCGCCATAGTAAGGCCAGCCCGAATAGGCGCCCAATGCGTAGGCGCCGCCAAGGCCAAGACCCCCGCCGTAAGCCCATGCGTGGCGGTAGCGATGCCGGAACCCGGCATGATGGAATTGACCGCCATGGAAGCCGCCGGCGGCCCGGAAGTGACCAACTCCGCCGTGGAAGCCTCCGCCGCCTCCGAAGTGCCCACCACCGTGAAATCCGCCGCCGCCTCCGAAATGTCCGCCACCGCCCCCATGTCCACCGCCCCCATGTCCGCCGCCGCGCGCAGAGGCGGCCGCTCCCGGCGCCAAGGTTGCGCAAAGAGCGATCACGCCAAGCAATTTCAGTCGTTCCATCGTTTTTTCTCCAGCTACATGATGTCGGCCACGTCTCGACCTTTGCCGGACACTCATTGGCCCGAGACCTGCCGACGACTCCATGTTTGCCGGATGCGCGCTCGCCGTCTTTTCAATAGGCCGCGGATGTTTCAGCTTCGCACGTGAAGCCGGAATCCGAGCGAACGGGCCGCTGATGGTGTTGAGCTGAGAGCGGTTTCGTAAGTTTCATAGGTTGAAAGCTCGAGTCGTCCCGGGATCGCCATTTTGTCATGGGCAATCGTCGCTGTTTGCTACGCTCGTCGGCGCAAAATTTGCTAGAAGCGAAAGACGTCCTTCCTGGCCTTGCCGACGTGCCGGCCACGCCTCGCTACCCCATCCGGAGACAACAATGCCTTTCGACTTGATCCTGCGCGGCGGCCGTGTGGTCGACCCGTCCCAGAAGCTCGATGCCGTGACCGATGTCGCCTTTGCGGGCGGCAAGGTCGTCGCCATCGGCACCGGGCTCAAGGCCGATCCGGGCACCGATGTGCGCGACGTCTCGCAGTTCATCGTGACGCCGGGGCTGATCGATCTGCACACCCATGTCTATTGGGGCGGCACCTCGCTCGGCATCGATGCCGAGGAATTCTGCCGCCTCTCCGGCGTCACCACGGCGGTCGATACCGGCAGCGCCGGTCCCGGCAATTTCGCGGGCTTCCGCAAACATGTGATCGAGCCGAGCCAGGTCCGCATTCTCGCCTATCTGCACGTCTCGCATGCCGGCATCTTCGGCTTCTCGCACCGGATCATGGTCGGGGAGAGCGAGGAGTTGCGGCTGATGAATCCGATCGAGGCGGCCAAGGTGGCCGATGCCAATCGCGATCTCATCGTCGGCATCAAGGTGCGCGTGGGGCTGCACTCTTCGGGCACGTCAGGGATCGTGCCGCTCGACATTGCGCTCGAGGTCGCGAACGAGGTCGGCATGCCCCTGATGGCGCATATCGACCATCCGCCGCCGAGTTACGAGGAGGTGCTGGGCCGCCTGCGTCCGGGCGACGTGCTGACCCATGCGTTCCGCCCCTTCCCCAACACGCCGGCGACCGCGCAAGGCACAGTGAAGAGGGCGGTGCTGGACGCGCGCGAGCGCGGCGTGCTGTTCGATATCGGCCACGGCAAGGGCTCGTTCGCCTTCAAGACCGCGCGCGCGATGCTCGCCAACGGCTTCTATCCCGACACCATCTCTTCCGACATCCATCAGCTCTGCATCGACGGCCCGGCCTTCGACCAGGTCACGACCATGTCGAAATTCCTGTGCATGGGCATGGAGCTGTCGGACGTGATCGCGGCCTCGACGGAGAATGCCGCGATGGCACTGCGGCGTCCCGAGCTCGGCAGCCTCAAGCCCGGTAGCGTCGGCGACGCCACGCTTGTTACGGTCAGGCAGGGCCAGTTCGACTATGAGGACGTCGTCGGCGAGCACCTGATCGGCGATCGCAAGATCGTCTCCGAGGGCGTCGTGATCGGCGGCCGCTGGTGGCATCCGAATTAGGGCTTTGCCTCTTCCCGTGAGAACGGGGAGAGGAAGCTACTCGTTCTTGTCCACATTCCAGAACATCGGCGTCGCCGGGCCGTCGATCACGCCGGTGAGCGATTTGCGCCAGGCGCTCGGCGCCTGGAACTGGCCGAGCGGGACGTAGATCACCTGGTCGTAGGCTTCCTTCTGCACCTCAAGCGCGATCTTCTTGCGCTCCTCGGGCGAGGTCGCGCGGGCAAAGGAATCTCGCAACTCCTCGAGCTTGGGGTCCTCGGACCAGCCGTACCAGCCGCCACTCGTGCCCTTGCCGACCATCGGGACGTTGACCAGCGGGTTCAAGGAGTCGGCGGCGCCCTGGTAGGTAAAGAACATGTTCCAGCCACCTTCCTTCGGCGGCTTCTGGATTGCCCGGCGGGTGACCACGGTCTGCCAGTCCATGGCCTGCAGATCGACCTTGAAGCCGGCGTCGCGCAACAGCTGTGCGACCACGACCGGCTGCGCCTTCAGCAGGATCTGATCGGTCGGCGCCAGGATCACCACGGGCGTGCCGTCATAACCGGCCTCGGCCAACGCCTTCCTGGCGTCCGCCATGCCGTTGCCCTTGATCAGAGTCTCGCCGCCGGCGTCGCTGGCGAGCGGCGTGTCGCAGATGAAGAACGCGCCGCACAGCTTGTAGTATTTGGGATTGCCAATTTGCGCGTCGAGCACGTCCTTCTGGTTGATCGCCAGCATCGCGGCGCGGCGGATCTTCACATTGTCGAATGGCGGATGCAGAAAATTCATCCGGCCGAACGACTGGAAGCCGAACTTGTTCAGGATGGATACGTTGATGTCCGGATTGGACTCGAGGGCGGGCAGCATGTCGAACGGCGGCGTCTCGACGAAATCGACATCGCCTGACTGCAGCGCGTTGAGCGCGGTCTGCGCGTCCGGCATCGTGATCCACTCGACCCGGTCGACCTTGGCCACCTTGCCGCCCGAGGTCCATTCGGCCGGCTCCTTGCGCGGCACATAGTCGGTGTTCTTTTCGTAGACGGCCTTTACGCCGGGCTGGAATTCGGCCGCGACGAATTTGAACGGGCCGGAGCCGATCTGCTCGGGAATCTGCTTGGTGATCGGGGTCTCCGCAAGCCGCTTGGGCATCATGAAGGCGCAGACCGACGATGGCTTGGCGATCGTCTCCAGCACCAGGCCATAGGGCTCCTTCAGCTTGAAGACGATTGTTTTGGCGTCCGCGGCTTCGATACCGGCCGTGAAGTCCATCAGCTTGCGCGCCATGCCGTCGACGCTCGTACCCCAGCGCTTCAGGGAGGCCACGCAATCCTCGGCCGTCACCGGTGCACCGTCATGCCACTTCAGGCCGTCGCGCAAGGTGAAGGTGTAGGTCAGCTTGTCCGCGGACACCGTCCAGTCGGCCATCTGCGGCTGCACCTTGAAGCTGGAATCGATGCCGAGCAGCGTATCGTAGACCATGTAGCCATGGTCGCGGGTGATGATGGCTGTCGTGAAGCCAGGGTCGGTGACGCGAAGGTCCGATTGCATCACCGCGCTCAGGGTCTTCTTTCCGGTCGCGGCAGATACAACCGAGGTCCAGGCCAGAGGAAGTGCCGATGGCGCAACAGCCGCAAGCTGAAGCAGTTTCCGTCGCGAGACGTGAACCATTCGCTTCTCCTGACTTGACGCAAAACGAAACCAGATGGCGGTTGCCGAACACGGGCAGCGTATGGCGGGGAGCCACACGTGACAAGCAGGGGTTGCTTCTACCGATCTGGATTCGTCAGCGGACAAGCAAGGGCTGTGCCGCCGAAGCCGGCGGTAGGAGCAATCGTCGAAAGTCGTCGCGCTCTTGACGGACGCAGCTCAGTCGCGCCCCGCCTCCATGATCGCCTTGGCCAGCCGCGCCGGATCGGAGAAGCACAGCTCGTGGCTTCCCGGCACCTGCACCAGACGGAACAGGCCGAGCTTCTCCGAGAGCCGCGGATGCCAGGGATGGCTGTGCGGCATCGCGACGTCCTCGGTGCAGTTGATGTAGGACTTTGCCAGCGGCATCTCCGCCGGATTGGTCTTGAGCGCGATCTTGTCAGTGAAAGTCGCGAACGGATGCGGGTTGAGCACGTCATAGGCGCGCTGCGCGGTCTCGAGATCGGCATCGTTGATGAAGGCTTCGCGCCAGATCGGGAAGGGCAACACCACAGAGCTGTCGCCGCGTTCGGCCGCGATGGCATCGAACAGCCCGATAAAGTGCGGCGGCACCATGTCGTTGAGGCATTCGCCGTTGTTGGGCACGAAGGCATTCCAATACACCAGGCGGCGAATGCGCTCGGGCGCGAGGTCGGCGACGCCGGTGATGATCATGCCGCCATATGAATGGCCGAGCAGGACGATGTCCTTCAGATTGTTTTCGGCGAGATAGTCGGCGATCGACTGGATCGCGTCCTTCAGCCCGGTCGTCTTGGCATCGCCGGGGCGATTGCCCTTGATTGTCGGCGTATAGACCTTGTGGCCAGCGGCGCGGATCGGGGCCGCGACGGGTTCGAACTCGGCACCGGTGTGCCAGGCGCCATGGACGAGAACGTAGGTCGACATGTTGTAGCTGCTCCCGAGGGTGTGGTTAGATCGGCATGACGTGGGTCCTTTGCGGCGCTCGCGAGGCGCGGCGGACAATTCTTGTTGTGCGAAGTGTGAACCGGCCGGCCATTTTCCGCTTGGCTGGCGCTGAACCGGATTGGTCTCGGAGCGAACTGATGGAGCAGGTCAACCCCGTAAGCCGGCCGCGGCACGTCATCTGGAACACCGCAGTGACCCCGCCGGACGAGCAGTTTTCCTATTACCGCGAGGCGATCTGCCAGGCATTCATGAACCTGACGCCGGAATCGGCGACGACGTCGCGCTTCCCGGCCAAGGTGGAGACGATCGGGCTCGGCGCCGGCGCAATCAACCGGGTGATGTTTCCCGAGCATACCGTCAATCGTTCGCGTGCCGATATCGCGGCATCGCGCGAGAGCTGCTTCTATCTCAACTTCAAGCTGGCCGGCCGCTGCCGCATGCTCCAGGGCGACAGCGAGGTCAGCCTGTCCCGCGGCCAGGTCGGCATCGTCGACAGCGACCGCGAGGTGACGCTGCTGCACGATCGCGGTCCGATGCTGGAGGTCGCTTCGTTCTGGGTGCCATCGCGCGCCTTACGCGACCGGCTGCCGCCGTCGTTCGATTTCAGGGCCGAGCGCGTCTCCGACGATCCCCATGTCGGTCACCTCATCGTCGAGACCGCGCGCTCCCTGAACGCCGGCGCATTGCGGATGGCGGAAGAGGACAGCATTCGGCTGTTCGACGTGCTGCTCGATCTCGTTGCGCTCAGCCTGTCGCGCCGTTCGCGGACGCAGGCGGCGGAAGCCGCAAGCTTTGCGCACGCGACCGTGCTGGCGCTGCGCCGCGCCATTCACGAGCGGCTGCGCGAGCCTGGGTTGACGGTGGCGGCGGTCGCCGGCTCCGTCGGCATCAGCGAGCGCTATGTCCACAAGCTGTTCGAACGCTCCGGCACGACATTTTCGGACTACGTGATCGATCGTCGTCTCGTGGGCGCGGCGGCCGACCTGAAGGATCCGGCATCGGGCGGCCGCGCGATCGGCGCCATCGCGTTCGACTGGGGTTTCTCGGATCTCTCCCACTTCGCGCGGCGCTTCAAGCAGCGCTTCGGCTGCCGCCCACGCGATTGGCGTGCGCGATAAACAGAGCTACAGCGACCTCGCGATCAGCAGCTTCATGATCTCGTTGGTGCCGCCATAGATCTTCTGGATGCGGGAATCGATGAAGATGCGGGAGATCGGGTATTCCTGCATGTAACCGTAGCCGCCGAACAACTGGAGGCATTCGTCTGCGGTCTGGACCTGCTTGTCCGAGCACCAGTATTTCGCCATCGACGCCGTGACGGTGTCGAGGTCCTTGGCGACGAGCCGCTCGATGCACCAGTCGACGAAGACGCGCGCAATCATCGCTTCGGTCTTGCGCTCGGCGAGCGTGAAGGCGGTGTTCTGGAAGTCCATCAGCGGCTTGCCGAACGCCTTCCGCTCCTTGGTGTACTCGGTGGTGAGCTTGACCGCGCGCTCCATCGAGGCGACCGCGCCAACCGCAAGCGCGAGGCGCTCCTGCGGCAATTGCTGCATCAGCTGGACAAAACCCTGGCCTTCCTCCTTGCCGAGCAGGTTTTCCGGCGGCACCGTGACGTTGTCGAAGAACAGTTCTGACGTGTCGGAGGCATGCAGGCCGATCTTGTCGAGGTTGCGCCCGCGCTTGTAGCCGTCCGCGCCTGATGTCTCGACCACGATCAGCGAAATGCCCTTGGCACCCACATCGCCGGTGCGCGCGACCACGACGACGAGATCGGCAGCCTGGCCGTTGGTAATAAAAGTCTTCTGGCCGTTGATGACGTAGGAATTGCCCTGCTTCTTCGCGGTGGTCTTGACGGCCTGCAGGTCCGAGCCGGTGCCGGGCTCGGTCATGGCGATGGCACCGACCATCTCGCCGGAAGCCATCTTCGGCAGCCAGCGCTTCCTCTGCTCCTCCGAGCCGTAATTGAGGATGTAGTGCGCGACGATGGCGCTGTGCACGGAGACGCCGGTGGTCAGCTCCGGCACCGTGCTTTCGAGATCGTCGAGCACGGCGGCGTCATAGGCGAAAGTGGCGCCGAGGCCGCCATATTCCTCCGGCACGCTCGCCAGCAGCGCGCCCATCTCGCCGAGCCCGCGCCAGGCGAAGCGGTCGACCATCTTTTGCTCGCGCCATTTCTCGGCATGCGGCGCCAGATCCTTGGCCAGATATTTCCGGAACTGGTCGCGGAAGATTTCGAGCTCTTCGGTCATCCAGGAGGAGCGGTAGGACATGGTCACCTCGGTCAATGCGGCTTTCCGGCCTTGGTAGGCTGGTCGGCGGCGGCAATTATTGTGTTTTCAGGCTGCGCCGGTGACGCTACCAAGGCGGCCGGAAAACGCGTCTGTCGGGATGGCTGATTGTGGCGACCAAAACTCAAGAGCTCAAGCTCGACATCGCGCGCATCGGCACGGTCTCGGCGATCCTGACGCAGCCGGACAATGCGCGCGCCTGCTACGTCCTTGCGCACGGCGCCGGTACCGACATGCGGCATGCATCGATGGACAAGATTGCGGAGGGCCTCGCCGGTCGAGGCATTGCGACGCTTCGCTTCAATTTCCCCTACATGGAGAAGAGGCTGGGACGTCCCGATCAGCCTGCGGTCGCGCATGCCGCCATCCGTGCGGCCGTCGAGGAGGCAGCGCGGCTGTGCCCCGGGCTGAAGCTTGTCGCCGGCGGAAAATCCTTCGGCGGGCGCATGACCTCGCAGGCGCAGTCCAAGGCGCCGCTACCTGACGTCAAAGGGCTCGCCTTCCTCGGCTTTCCCCTGCACGCCGACAAGAAGCCGTCCACGGAGCGCGCCGAGCACCTGGCCCATGTCGAGATCCCGATGCTGTTCCTGCAAGGCACGCGCGACGGGCTTGCCGATCTCGGCCTCCTCAAGCCCGTGATTGCGCAGCTCGGCCCGAAGGCGACGCTGCACGAGGTCGCCGGCGGCGATCATTCCTTCGCGGTGCTGAAGAAGTCCGGCCGGACGAATGAACAGGCCCTCACAGAGGTGCTCGATACGCTCGCGGCCTGGATCGACGGGCTCGCTTAAGGCTCAAGCGGAATAAAGCCCCTTGTCCCGCGCCTTCTGGATCGCGAGCGCGGCGATCAGGTCGAGCGTCGGCGTCGACAGGCCGGCGGTGCGGGCGAAGGCGGCGGGCGCCTTCACCAGCACGTCGATCTCCATGGCGCGGCCGAGCTCGTAATCCTGGAGCAGCGACGGCTTGTGGTTGGGGGCGGGGCCGCTGCGCGTCACGCGCTTGACCTCGGGGATGAAGTGCTGCGCGATGTCGTTGGCCTCGTTCAGCATGCGCGGAATGACCTCGGCAAAGGCCGGGTCGTCACGCACGCCGCGCGCGGTCTGGCCGGTGAGCAGGCACAGTACCGACAGTGACATGTTGGTCAGGAGCTTTGACCAGATCGCCTCGCGGATCTCCGCCACCGGCGGCGATTCCAGCCGTGCATCGTTGAGAACGCCGCGAAGCCTGGTGATGCGCTCGCAATTGCGGTCGTCGCATTCGCCGATCAGCAGGCGGTTGCGGTCCGGCGTCAGGTTCTGCACCACACCGGGCGCGGTCACCTCGTTGGAGGAAAAGACGACGCCGCCGACGATCCGCTCTTTCGGGATGCATGCGCGCAAGCGCCCGCCGGGGTCGAGGAAGGAAATGTCGGGCGGCGTCGGATGCCGCGGCGGCAGGCCGATGCCGTACCACCAGGGAATACCGTTCTGCGCAAAGACGATCGCGGTGTCGTCCTGGAGCAGCGGTTTTATGCTGGCGACCAGCCCCGTCAGCGCGGTCGCCTTGAGTGTGCTGATCACGACGTCCTGCGGGCCGAGCTGGGCCGCATCGCCGGAGGCGTTCACCTTGGCGGTGACCTCGGAATCGCCGACGCGCAGCTTCAGGCCATTGGCGCGGACCGCCTCCAGATGGGCGCCGCGCATCACGCACGAGACCTCGTGGCCGGCGCGGGCCAGCCTGACCGCAATATGGCTGCCGACGGCGCCCGCGCCGAAAATGCAGATGCGCATGGTGTGATGTCCCGTCCCTGATCCCTTGATGTCGCCCGGCAGCAGCATGACACAACCCGCCATGCGATGGACGCGGCTGCCCTACGCCGGAAAGATATGGATCGGGATGAGTTGCCTCAGCCATAGTGGGCGGCAAACAAGATGCCCGGAGGATCGCCGATGACTGCCAACCCCGTCCTGTGGACCCTCGATGAGCGTGGGGTTGCGACCGTCACGTTGAACCGGCCTGAAGTGAACAATGCCTATGACGGCGCATTGATCGCAGGCGTGCTCGCGGCCATGGACGATCTCGGCGGGAAGTCCAGCCTTCGCGTCGTCGTGCTCCGGGGCAATGGCAAGCATTTCCAGGCCGGCGCCGACCTCAAATGGATCAACGGCGTACGGCCGCAATCGCCTGAGGCGAACGAGGCGGCGTCGCGGGCGACCTTCGAGGCCGTGCAGCGGCTCAATACCTTGCCAATCCCGACCGTCGCGCTGGTGCAGGGCGGTTGTTTTGGCGGCGGCACCGGCGTGATTGCCGCCTGCGACGTCGTGATCGCGGCGGACAATGCGCTGTTCTCGATCACGGAGGTGCGCTGGGGCCTGACCGCCGCGATCATCATTCCGCAGCTTTGCGATGCCATTAGTGTACGGCAAGTCCGCCGTTACGCGCTGACAGGCGAACGCTTCGGCGCCGAAGACGCCCGCCGCATCGGCCTCGTCCACGAGGTCGTCCCGCTCGCCGAGCTGGAGGCTGCCGGCGCCAAGGTGGTCGAGCAGCTCCTTGCCAACGGACCGGAGGCGATGGCCGAGACCAAGCGGCTCGCGCTGGAGAGCTCGTTCGGCGGGATGGCCGTGGACGATGCCGCGTACAAGCGGCTCGTGCGCCTGCATTCGGTCAAGCGCCAGAGCGCCGAGGCGGCGGAGGGCCTGGCGTCGTTCGCGGAGAAGCGAGCGGCGAATTGGGGTAGCGGCTAGGGGAAAGGGGGGCTCGCCAACCGTTTTGATCTCAGCAAGTGGCGAACTTTCATGAGCGCAAAACCCAGCAGATTCAGTCCGCGCCATTTGTGAGGCTCTCTTGCCCGCTTGTCGTCGGCAGCAAGACCGATGCCCCAAATCCTGTCGACAGGGCTGGCCTCCACAAGCACCGCATCGCCCGTCGCCAGCAGCCAGTCTTCAAGCTCGGCGTTTTGGCCGAACTTCGCAAAATTGCCGCGTACCGCCGTCTCGAAGCGATGTGCAATCCAATGCTCTTCATCAAAGCCGCGCACGGCCCGGCCAAGGCTCTTCGCCTCAGAGGGGCTGGACGAAGACAGAATGGCAGCGAGAGTCTCTTGATCCCCGAACAGCTCGGCCTTCCGGACCATCATGTAGTGTTCGGCGGTCGCGTATGTCCGAGCGTCAACGGAGAACGTTGCCGGCCACCACTGGCTGAGCACGTGCTTATCGATCCTTTGATCCTTTGGGGTATTCCCCCAAAACAGCAGAAATTCGGGAGCCCACCCGGAGTCGGTTGCGCTCTTCAGGGCCCCAACGTCCTCAATTTGCATCGACGTTCCCTTCCGTCACTTCGGTGACAAGTTGCACCGTTCAGCAGCCGCGGCAGATGTTGTTGATGCTGCGATAGACGGCATCGTCGTCCTGCCGCATCTGGCGCATCGATTCGAGCGTCTTGCTTTCCGCGCGCGGCTCCGGCTTGCGCTTGGCGGCCAGCGCGGCTTCCTGACGTTGGTAACACGCTTCGCGCTCCGCCTTGGCCTGGATGAACCGGCATTGCGCGACCTCGGCGCGGGCCGGGGCCGTACCGCCCATGATGCCGATCGCGATGGCGGCAGCCATTTGTATTCTTGATCCCATCGTCATTCCCTCGAACCACTCATTATCCCACAGCAATCCGATACCATCTGCATCTGTCCCAAATCTCGTCGGCGGCGGTTCGAAGCGAATCTCCGTAATTCCGCGGGGCCTTCCTTAAGGGTTCAATCATTCCCCGCCATTAGGGTTACGACAATTGTCACGCCATGGTGTCGAATGCACAGACAAGTTTTGGGACTTTGGAAAGCCGGATCGATCGTCGCCGCGGCGGCAGGGCTGCTGGTTTTGCAACCGGCTGCCGCTTCACCGCGATTGATCTCTCTGGCATTCAATTCCCAGCTGGGGAGCCCGCAGCAAATCGGAGCCGATGAGTTTCGCCAGAAGCTGGTGGCATCGGCCGGCAGGCGCATCGTGATCGACGAGCGTGCCACCAACGCGCTCGGCAGCGAGAACGCCATCCTGGCGGCGACCCGGGCCGGCTCGGTCGATATGGCGGTGCTGTCGGGGTCTGTGGTCAGTTCGGTCGTCCCCGAACTTGGCGTGTTCGACATTCCCTTCCTGTTCCGCGACACAGCCCACGCGAAGGCCGTGGCGCAAGGTCCGGCCGGCGCGGCGATCGCCACCAGATTCGCCGACAAGGGGCTGACGCTGCTGGCGATCGGCCGACAGGGATTTCGCAACGTCACGAACTCCAAACGGCCGGTTCGCTCGCCCGAGGATATCAAAGGGCTCAAGATTCGCGTCATTCCGAACGAGATCTACCAGATGACGTTCAAGGCGCTCGGCGCCGAAGTGGTCCCGATGGAATTTCCGCTGGTCTACACCGCGCTGAAGGACGGCCGGCTCGATGGGCAGGAAAATCCGGTGCCGACCATCGCCGGCTCCCGGCTCTACGAAGTCCAGAAATACCTCACGCTGACCGGTCACTTCTTCGCGCCGATCGCATTCGTCGCCAACCGTGCCATGTTCGAACAGCTTCCGCCGGCCGATCAGGCCATGCTGATCGCGCTGGCGAAGGAGGGAGCGGAGGCGACCTGGCAGGCGAAGCTCGATGCCGCATCGCTAGAGCAAGTGCGTAGTGGCGGCATGGACGTCATCGAGACATTCGATCGCCAGCCGTTCGTCGACGCGGTCAAGCCGCTCGATCAGGAATTCGAGAAGCGGTTTGGCAAGGATCTGCTCGCCGCCATCCGCTCCACCCGTTGAAGAATTTCGGATTTGCCATGAAATTATCGCACATTATGTCCCGCGTCGGCGTTCGTCCGCGCGTGTTTGGCGGCTTCGCGCTGGTTCTCAGCTTTCTGGTCCTGCTCGCGGGCTTCGCCATCGTCCAGGTCGAGCGGATCGGCGGAACGGTCAATGAGCTCGTGACCAGCGCTGCCGGCGACGCCGGCATGTCACAGGCGCGGGCCGCGCTTCTGGAGGCGAACTCGGCGGTCGAGAAATTCATCCGAACCTGGAATGTCGGCGACAAGGATGCCGCGGCCAAGGCGATCGACGGCGTCGGCAAGCTGGCCGATCAGGTCGACCGGCAGTTCGGCAAGCTGCAAGCGATCGCGGAAGGCATCGGCCCGGTCAAGACCGCGCTGGAAACCTATCGCTCGTCGTTCACCGCGGCAGCGGAGGCGGCGGATCGGCTGCGCGCCGCGACCACGAAGACTGACGCGCAGGGTGCAGCCGCCGGCCTCAATGTCAGCGGCATCCAGGTTGCGCTCGCCAACCGGTCCGAGGACGCGGAACGGCTGGTCAACCCGATGCGTCTGGCCGGCGTCGTTGACGCACTGCGGATCACCGTGATGCGCTATGGCTCCACTTTGTCGACGGGCGATGCCGACGACGCCAAGCAGGCGTTGTCCTACGCCCAGCTGGCGATCGCGGACACCGAGGCTGAGCTGGCGGGGGCGAACGACGCCAAACTGAAGGCGCTGGTCGCCGCGCTCAAGACCGCGATCACTGCCGACGCGGCCGCGCTGGACGAGGTCATCAAAGTGGCCGCCGATCTGCGCGCCAGGCAGGCCGAATTGAAGAAGGCCAGCGCGGCAATCGACGACCACGTCAACAAGATCAACGCGAAGCTCGGCACCGTGCGCGCCGAGCAGGGCGACAAGACCGCGGCAGCGGTCGATCAGACCAAGCAGACCGTCATCGCGACCGCGGCCGGCGCGCTGCTGCTGGGAGCCGTGCTGGCGTGGTTGATCGGCGCCAGCGTGTCCGGTCCGATTCGCAGCATGACCGACCGGATGCAATCGCTGGCGGCGGGCGAGCTCGATGAGCCGATCCCCGGCGGCGACTCGCGCGACGAAATCGGCCGCATGGCGCGCGCCGTCGAGGTGTTCCGCGAAAACGCGCTGGCGGTTCGCCGCATGGAAGGCGAGGCGACGGCCCAGCGCGAAGCCAGCGAGGCTGACCGCGCCCGCATGATGTCGGATCTTGCTGGCCGCTTCGAGCAGGGCATGCAGGGAGTCATTTCCGGTGTCGGCGGCCGTGCCGACGACATGGGGCGCAGCGCCGAGGAGTTGGCAAAGGTCGCCGAACGCGGACGCGGGCTCGCCGAAGCGGTCGCGACCCGCGCCGAGCAGGCATCGATGAATGTGCAGACCGTCGCCTCGGCCACCCAGCAACTCGCGGCCTCGATCCGTGAAATCTCGAGCCAGGTGCACCGCTCCGTCGCGGTCTCGAACAGGGCGACCGACGAGACCAACCGCACCTCAGAATTGATGCATGGGCTGTCGGATGCGGCTGAGAAGATCGGCACCATCATTCAGCTGATTCAGGCCATCGCCAGCCAGACCAATTTGCTGGCGCTGAATGCGACCATCGAAGCGGCGCGCGCCGGCGACGCCGGACGAGGCTTCGCGATCGTCGCCAGCGAGGTCAAGAGTCTCGCCACCCAGACGGCGCAGGCGACCGAGCAGATCGCCAGCCAGATCGCGACGATCCAGAGTGCGACCGGCCAATCGGTTCAGGCGATCAAGCAATTCGGCTCCACCGTCAAGGAAATGGCCGACATCGCCACGGCGATTGCCGCGGCCGTCGAAGAGCAGGGCGCGGCCACGGGCGAAATCGCGCGCAACGTCGAGGAGGCGGCCAACGGTACCACGGCGGTGACGCAGGAAATCGGTCAGGTGCGCGCCGTGGCGGGCGAGACCGACGCCGGCGCCGAAGCCGCCCTGACGGTCGCAGCCGCCCTGAAGCAGCAGGCGGATTCGATGAGGTCGAACGTCGACGATTTCCTCCACACCATCCGCTCGGCAGCCTGAACCCCGGAGAAGCCGGCGACGCCATGGGGGCGCACGAGGCGGCCTTACAGCACCGGTAGCAGCGCGCTCTTCAATTTGCGCAAGAGAGCCTGCACCGCGGCGGCGTTGCGCCGCCGCTCGGGGATCGCGGCCTTGACCCACAGCTCGGGAATTGGAAAGTCGCGTAGCACCGGCTTGAGCGTACCGTCGCGCAGGGCATCCGCCACGAGATAATGGGAGATCAGCGCGATGCCGTTGCCGGCGATCGCGCTGCGCGCCAGTACATGGCCCTCGTTGGAGGAGAGCAGCGGGCTGACCTGGACGCTGATGCGCCCGCGCGGGCCGTCGAAGATCCACTCCGGTCCCGTCGGCAGGAAGCTGAGGCAGCGATGGTCGACGAGGTCGCGCGGGTGCTTTGGCGCGCCGTGCTTCTTCAAATAGGCCGGTGAGGCGCAGAGCAGCCGTTTCAGCGGACACAGCGGCTCGTCGACCACACCGCCGAAGGAATGAGGGAAGGCGCCGATGGCGATGTCAAAGCCTTCGGTGACGGGATCGACCGGGCGGTCGATCATCACGATCTCGAGTTTCAGTCGCGGGTTCTTCGTCTGGAAGGCACTGAAGGCGTCGGCAAGGCGCGCCACGGTGAGCGAGGTCGGCGCCTTGATGCGGAGGTGATCGACGAGATCGTGTCCCTTCTCGCCCATGCGCGAGAGCAGGTCGGTGGCATCGGCGACGACACTGCGGGCGCGATGCACATAGCGCTGGCCGGCCTCCGTCAGGCGCAATTGCCGGGTCGAGCGATGGAACAGCGGCGCGCCGATCCGCGCCTCCAGTTGCGTGACGCGCTTGGCGACGACCGAGGTCGAGACATTGAGCTTGCGCGCGGCGGCAGAGAATCCGGCCGTATCCGCCGTGGCGAGGAAGGCCTGAAGGTTTACCAGGATGTCTATGTCGACCTTTCTCGATTCGAGAAAGCTGATCGCGTATTTTGGTGGATTGTAGCTCGCCCTGCGTTAATTCATAGTCGGCTTCAAGCAAGAGATTTTGGGAGCGGACGCGCATGCGGGCCATGATGATCGAAGAACCGGCACGCCAGGTGCCGCTCTACGGCGAATACGAAGTCGTCGTTCTCGGCGGCGGCCCCGCCGGCATCGTGGCGGCGGCGTCAGCGGCGCGCGCGGGACGAAAGACGCTGCTGATCGAGCGCTACGGCTTCCTCGGCGGCATGGGCACGGCTGCCGGCGTCACCAATTTCTGCGGCCTGCATGGCAATGTCTACGGCCAGGCCCATCGGCTGGTGCAGGGCATGGCGTCCGAGCTGCTGGCGCGGATCGATCATTTGAACGGCCTCAACGCGCCGCATCTGATCCTCGGCAAGGTTTTCGCCCAGGCCTATGACACCGCGGCCTACAAGATCGCGGCCGACGAGCTGCTCGCAAGCCACAAGGTGCACATCCTCTTCCATGCGCTCGGTGCCGGCGTCGTGATGAGCGATAACAGCCGCATCGATGCGCTGATGGTCGAGACCAAGGCCGGACGGCAGGCCGTCCGCGCCGAGATCTTCATCGATTGCTCCGGCGACGGCGACCTCGCGGTCTGGGCCGGGGCGCTCTTCGAGCTCGGCGACGAGCACGGCCATCCGATGTACCCATCGATGATGCTCCGCCTCAACGGCATCGATCCCGAGAAGGCTGGCGATGCCTGGCGGACCATCCCGCAATTGATGGAGAAGGCGATCGCCGCCGGCACCCACACATTCCCGCGCAAGAGCGCGATCGTGCGACCGCAGAAATCAGGCATCGAATGGCGGGTGAATTTCACCCAAGTGGCGCGCGAGGACGGCCATGCCATCAATGGCATCGAGCCCGACGACCTCACCCGCGGCGAGATCGAGGGCCGCAAGCAGGCGCTGGCCGCATTCGAGTTCCTGCGCAGCACCGTGCCGGGCTTCGAAAAGTCCTACATCGTCGATTTGCCGCCGCAGCTCGGCATCCGCGAGACCCGTCGCATCAAGGGCGGCTACCAGCTCAGCGGCGAGGACGTGCTCGGCTGTGCCTCGTTCGCGGATTCGATCGGCGTCAATGGCTGGCCGATCGAGGCCCATGTTCCCGGCGACGTGGTCTTCACGTTCCCGCCAATCCCGGAATCGCGCGGCTACAACGAGCTGCCTTACCGGATGCTGGTGCCCGAAGGCGTCGACAATCTCCTCGTCGCCGGCCGCTGCGCCTCGATGACCCATGAGGGCCAGTCGGCGGCGCGGGTTTCCGGTGCCTGTTTCGTGATGGGGGAGGCCGCCGGTTCCGCCGCGGCGCTCGCGCTCGCAGGAAACCGCATCCCGCGCGACATCCCCATTGAAAAGTTGCAGGAAACGTTGAAACAACAGGGCGCCTTCATCGGGCGGGACCAGCCCGTGCCCGAAGGTTTGTGACGGTTGTAACATTACGACCGAGAGAACGACGACGGAGGACACGGGATGATCGGGATTGCGCGGCTCGCACTGGCTGGCCTGATGGCGATCACAGCGATGGGCACGGCCCGGGCCGAAGACGCACTGAAGGCCAGGATCGGCGTGCTCCGCCTGTCGTCGTCCGCGCCCGTCTTCATTGCGCAGGACAAGGGCTATTTCCGCGAGGCCGGTCTTGATGTCGAGCTGAAGTTCTTCGATGCGGCGCAGCCGATCGCGGTCGCGACGACCTCGGGCGACATCGATTTTGGCGTCACCGCCTTCACCGCCGGTCTCTACAATCTCGCCGGCAAGGGCACGCTGAAAGTGATCGGCGGTATGAGCCGCGAGAAGGCCGGTTATCCCCTGATCGGCTATTTCGCCAGCAACAACGCCTATGCCGCCGGGCTGAAGACGCCGAAGGACCTCGCGGGCAAGCGCGTAGCCGTGACGCAGGTTGGCTCGTCCTTTCACTATTCGCTGGGGCTGCTCGCCGACAAATACGGTTTCAAGCTCGCCGACGTGAAGATCGTGCCGCTGCAATCGCTGTCGAACGCGGCCGCCGCCTTGAAGGGCGAAACCGTGGATGCGGCGCTGCTGCCGATCTCCACCGCGCGAAAGCTGATGGACGAGGGCGGCGCGAAGTTTTTGGGTTGGGTCGGCGACGAGACGCCGTGGCAGCTGGGCGCAGTGTTCGCTTCGCCGAAGACGGTGACCAACAAGGTGCTGGTGACGAAATTTCTCGGCGTACTCGCGAAAGCCGATCGCGAATATCACGACGTCATCCTCGCCGCCATGAAGGACGGCGTAGCGCCCATCAACGACAAGACCAAGCCGCTGCTGGAGATCATCGCCAAATACACCAATTTGCCGGTCGAGCAGGTGGTCGGCAATTGCGCCTATATCGATCCCGACGGCAAGCTGGACGTCAAGAACGTCGACAACCAGATCAAATGGCTCCAGGAGCAGGGCTTTGCCGACAAGGGCTTTGATGTGAACACGATCATCGCCAAGGATTTTGTGAAGGCGGATTGATGCTGCGAGCCCCTCTCTCACCCCGTCATCCTGAGGTGCTCGCGCAGCGAGCCTCGAAGGATGCACGGCCCGGATGCAGCGGGGCCGCTCATCCTTCGAGGCTCCCATCGCGATGCATTTGCATCGCAATGCTCGCGCCTCAGGATGACGGATGGAGAGTGAAAGGTATCTCATGGACCTGATCGCCAACCACATCAGCCACCGTTTCGGCGACCTCGCCGTGCTCGATGACGTTTCCTTCACCGTCGGTGCCGGCGAAGTGGTGGCGATCGTCGGGCCCTCGGGATGTGGCAAAAGCACGCTGCTGTCGATCCTTGGCGGGCTGTTGCAGCCGACGTCGGGCGCGCCCGAGCTGCGCGGATCGCCGCCGGCGGACAGTCTCAATCCGCTGACCTTCGTGTTCCAGGATTTCGCGCTGCTGCCCTGGGCGACGGTGGAGGAGAATGTCGAATTCCCGTTGCTGCATACCCAGCTCTCGGCCGTGCAGCGCCGCGCGCTGGTCGACGATGCCTTGCGTCGCACCGGCCTGACCGATTTTCGCACAACCTATCCGAAGCAGCTTTCCGGCGGCATGCGCCAGCGCGTCGGCATTTCGCGCGCGCTCGCGGTCAAGCCCGCCATCCTGCTGATGGACGAGCCGCTGTCGGCGCTGGATTCGCAGACCCGCGAATTGCTGATGGAAGATTTCGTCCGCCTGCTCGCCGATGGCGGCATGGGCGCGGTCTATGTCACCCACAATCTCGAAGAGGCGGCGCGGCTCGCCGACCGCATCGTGGTGCTGTCGCGGCGGCCGGGCCGCATTCGCGAGGTCGTGACCGTACCGATGACGCGCACCGAGCGCGGCGAGATCGCTGCGCGTGAAAGGCTGCTGGCGCTTCAGAACCAGATCTGGTCGCTGATCCGCAACGAGGCGATCGACGCCGAGCGCGAGGTCCAGCATGCTTGATCGCGCGGGGACGTCTGCGAAGGACGACACGACGCGGCGCGTCCGCTTTCGCGGCGCCGGCTTCGTGCCCGCCAGCAGCCGCTTCGGCGGCTGGATCGCGCTCGCCCTCGTCATCGCGATCTGGCAGGCGGCCGGCAGCGCCGGGCTGGTCAATCCGCTGTTCCTGCCGGCGCCGGCTGCGATCGCGCGGGCGATCTACGAGCTCGCGATGTCAGGCGCGCTCTGGCAGCATCTGTCGGCCTCGATCCTGCGCATCGGCGTCGGCTGGGTGCTGGGAACGGCGGCCGGCGTCGCGGTCGGCTTCGCCATCGGCCTGTCGCGGCTTGCGCGCAGCGTCGGTATCACCTTCATCTCGGCGCTGTTCCCGATCCCGAAGATCGCACTGCTGCCATTGCTCATTCTCTGGCTCGGCATCGGCGAAGAGCCGAAGATCGCGACCATTGCGCTCGGCGTGTTCTTCTCGACCGCAATCTCGGTCTATAGCGGCGTCGATGCGGTGCCGCGCAACCTCATTCGCATGGCGCAGAGTTTCAACGTTCCCTTCGCCACCATCGTGCGCAAGGTGATCTGGCCCGGCGCGCTGCCCGCCATCCTCGCCGGCTTCCGCATCACCGCGTCCGTCGCGCTGCTGCTCGTCGTCAGCGCCGAGATGATCGGCGCCCAGTACGGCATCGGCGCCTTTGTGCTTCAGGCCGGCAATCTGATGCAGACGGACCAGCTGCTCGCGGGCGTGGTGATCCTGTCGGTGTTCGGGCTTGTGGTGGGGAAGGTGATCGGCTGGCTGGAGATCAAATTATTGCACTGGCGGTGAGGCATACTCCTCGTCATTGCGAGGAGCGAAGCGACGAAGCAATCCAGACTGTCTCCGCAGAAAGATTCTGGATTGCTTCGCTTCGCTCGCAATGACGATGTGGCTGGCAGCGTCGCCTACGCGTTCCCGCGATCTTCCCGGAACAGATCCAGCTTCTGCTGCACCGGGCGATCTGAGAAACTGAACAGCACGGCGTCGTCTTCGGCTTCGTGCGTCACCCACTGCCAGCTCGGCACCACGAACAGATCGCGCGGGCCCCATTCGAAAACGGCATCGCCAATACGGCTGCGTCCCTTGCCCTCGATCGGACAGAACACGGTCGCATCGGTCGCGCGATAGCGTGCCGTCTTGAAACCCTTCGGCAGCAACTGGATGAAGGTGCCGATCGTCGGCATTGCGAAATCGCCGGTCTCGGGGTTGCTGAATTTCAGCTTCAATCCGTGACAGGCGTCCCACTCCTGGCTCGCGCGTGCCTTCTCCAGCGCCTCGCGGGTGTAGGCATAGGGATAGCTGAAGATCGGTGAGGTCTTGGACGATCGCTTCGCGTCGACCGGCAGCAGATTGTGGCCGTAGCGCGCAAAGCTGTCGCCGGCAGGCCTTGTGATCCTCTGCTGGTCTTCCTTGGAGCCTTCCGCAAAAGAGCAGTCGAAGAACTGCACCAGCGGGATGTCGAGGCCGTCGAGCCAGAACATCGGCTCAGCGGTCTCGTTGGAATGGTCGTGCCAGGTCATCGACGGCGTGATGATGAAATCACCGGGCTCCATCGCGGTGCGCTCGCCGTCGACCGCGGTGTGGGCGCCCTTGCCTTCGAGCACGAAGCGTAGCGCCGACTGGCTGTGCCGGTGGGCGGGCGCGACGTCGCCGGGCACCACCATCTGCACGCCGGCATAGAGCGAGGTCGTGATTTTCGACTGGCCGCGCAGGCCGGGGTTCTCCAGCACCAGCACGCGCCGCTCGGCTTCCTTGGCCGTGATCAGTCGGCCCGCTTCCGTCATGTAGTCGCGGATGACGTCGAATTTCCACAGATGCGGGCGGCAGGCGCTCCTCGGCTCCGGCGTGATCAGATCGCTCATCACCGTCCACAGCGCGGTGAGGTTTTCGCCGTCGATCTTCTTGTAGAACGCCTCGCGTTCCGGCGTCTTGGTCACGGCTTCCATAGTGCGGCTCCCGTTCGTTTTGTTGATTGACAGTATACTGACGATCTAGGTAGCGTCAACGTGACGAACGGCCTACAAAGCCGCTGTCATTCCGGGGCGCGCCGAAAGGCGCGAGCCCGGAATCCATACTCCCGATCGTGGTTATGGATTCCGGGCTCGACGCTAACGCGTCGCCCCGGAATGACGAACAAAATACAGGGAGGGTTCCGATGAAGCTGCACGGCTATTTCCGCTCCAGCGCCGCCTATCGGGTGCGGATCGCGCTGAACCTCAAGGGTCTCGGCGCCCAGCACCTGCCGCATCATCTTCGCAAGGGCGAGCAATGTGCGCCCGCCTATCTCGCCATCAATCCGCAAGGGCTGGTGCCGACGCTGGAGAACGATGCGGGAGCGGTGCTGACCCAATCGGTCGCCATCATCGAATGGCTCGACGAGACGCATCCCAATCCGCCGCTGCTGCCGAAGGATCCGCTGCCACGCGCCAAGGTGAGGGCGTTCGCGCTGGCGATCGCCTGCGACACCCACCCGGTGCAGAATTTGAAGGTGCTGGCGCGGCTGCGCGAGCTCGGCCTGGCCGAGGAGAAGGTCCAGGACTGGGCGGCGTGGGTCAACCGCGAGGGGCTGTCGGCCTGCGAGACGCTGATCAGGGACGAGGCGGGGCCGTTCTGCTTCGGCGATGGGCCGACGCTCGCCGATCTCTGCCTGGTGCCGCAACTCGCCAATGCCCGCCGCTTCGGCGTCGATGTGTCGGCCTATCCGCGGCTGCTGAAGGCGGAGGCTGCGGCAAAGGCGCTGCCGGCCTTCGCAAGCGCCGCCCCGGAGAAGCAGCCCGATGCCGAGTAAGCCCGCCCCTCCGATCACGATCGACGCGGTCTATGCCGCGCCGGGCTATCTGTTCCGGCGCATGCAGCAGATCGCAGTCTCGATCTTCATGGAGGAGTGCAAGGCGTTCGATCTCACCCCGGTGCAATACGCCGCACTGATCGCGATCCACACCCATCCCGGCATCGACGCAACGCGGCTGTCGGCGGTGATCGCCTTCGACCGCTCAACCCTTGGAAGCGTGATCGAGCGGCTGCAGGCCAAGGATTTTATCGAGCGCAAGCCGGCACCCGAAGACAAGCGGATCAAGCTGCTCTATCTGACGAAATCAGGCGCCGCGATCCTGCGCGAGATCATCCCCGCCGTCGAGCGCGCCCAGGCGCGCATGCTGGAGCCGCTGAAACCCGCCGACCGCAAGGCGCTGATGGGGCTTTTGGTGCAGCTCGTCGACCTCAACAACGAGGCCTCGCGCGTGCCGCTGCGCGCGGAGGACGCGCTGGAGCATCTGGGGAAGGCTGGGTGAGGGGGACGGTCGGCGGATGCGGTGACGTTGTCGCCTTTATCTCCGCTGTCATTCCCCGCGAAAGCGGGGAATCCAGTACGCCGCGGCTTCTCGGTTCAATCACAACCGCCTCGGAATACTGGATCGCCCGCTTTCGCGGGCGATGACAGCGAGTTTGGGATTGCTACATCCGCAACAACGCCTGCCGGTCAATCTTCCCCGTCCCCGTCTTCGGCAGCTCGTCGATGAAGATCACCTCGCGTGGATATTTGTAGGGAAGCAGCTTGCCCTTGACGTAATCCTGCAGCCGCCGCGTCGCCTCATTCTGATCGGTCGCGCGGTTGTTCATCACCACCACCGCCTTCAGCGTCATGCGGCGGTCCGGCAGCTCGGCGGCGAACACCGCGCATTCGCGGATCTCGGGGTGGTCGGCGAGGCACAGCTCGACTTCGAGCGGATAGACCCACTGGCCTGAAATCTTGATGAGGTCGTCGGCACGGCCGCGGAAGAAGTGGAAGCCGTCGGCATCGCGCACGAAACGGTCGCCGGTGTAGATCCAGCCGCCCTCGCGGATGGTCTCGGCGGATTTGTCCGGTCGGTTCCAGTACAGCGGTGTGTTGGAATCGCCGCGCACCCACAAGATGCCTTCCTCGTCGTCGGCGACGTCGCGGCCGTCCTTGTCGCGCAGCGCGACCTCGTAGCCCGGCACGCGCAGGCCGGCGGCGCCGAGCTTCTTCTGCGCGGGGCGGTTGGAGAGATAGATGTGCAGCACCTCGGTCGAGCCGAGCCCTTCGACGATTTCGAGGCCGGTGAGCGTCTTCCAGCCGTTGAAGACGTCCGCAGACAGGACCTCGGCCGCCGAAAGCGACATGCGCAGCGACGAGAAGCTGGTCTTGTCTGCCCCCTCCGCCTTGGTCAGGGAGGTGTACAGCGTCGGCAGGCCGAAGAAGACCGTCGGCTTGTATTGCTCGATCGCGGCAAAGATCGATGCAGGCTTCGGCTGGCCCGGCAGCAGCAGCGTCGCGGCACCCGCGGAGAACGGGAAGGTGACGGAGTTGCCGAAACCGTAGGCGAAGAAGATCTTCGGCACCGAGAAGCAGATGTCGCCGGGCGTCAGCTTCAGCACGTTCTGCGCAAAGGCGGCATCGCTGTAGGCCATGTCGTGCTGGAGATGCACGATGCCCTTGGGCCGGCCGGTCGAGCCGGAGGAGTACATCCAGAACGCCATCTCGTCGCGATGGGTGTCCGCTTCCGCGAGCTCGGCCGGGAACTGCGCGAGCCAGCCTGGTGCCGCGATCGCCGCAGGCGCGGCGTGGCCGCGCGCTTCGCCGTTGACGACGATCAGCGTGCGCAGGCAGGTCGCCGCGCAGGCCTCCGCATCGAAGCGCGTCGCGAATTCGGCATCCGCCACCGCGACCGCGGCGCCGGAATCGGCGAGATAGAATTGCAGCAGGTCCGGCGGCGTCAGCGTGTTGATCAGGAGCGGCACGAAGCCGGCGCGCACCGCGCCGAAGAATGCGGCCGGATAGGCCGGGGTATCGTCGAGGAACAGCAGCACGCGGTCGCTGCGCTTCAGGCCAAGCGACGCGAAACCGTTGCCCCAGCGGCAAGCTTCCGCGCAAAGCTCGGAATAGCTGCGGGTCCCCGCGGGTCCGATCAGCGCAGGCTTGTCGCCGCGGCCCTTGGCGAGCTGGTCGAACAGCACGCGGCTGGCATTGTAGGTTTGCGGAATGGCAAAGCCGATTTCACGGGCGCCCGGGCCGTCAGCGGGCACCTGGTCGCGGATCTCGCTGCTCATGCGGCATCTCCGCCGTTCTTCTCGGCCTCGTAGCGCGTCATGAAGGCGGGCGACATCGCGCGCAGCCGGGGGTCGTCGACACGGCCGGAGCGGGTGATGTAGCTGTAGGCGAAGTCCATCAGGCCGAGCTGCATGTGCTGGGCGAAGTGCTCGTACCAGAAGGCCGAGGTGCGCGCGGCATTGACGAGCTTCTGCACCACCGGTTTTCGCGCGGCCTGATAACGGTGCAGCGCGGTCGACAGATGCGCATCCGACTCCAGCGCCTTGACCAGCGCAATGGCGTCCTCGATCGCGAGCCGCGTCCCCGAGCCGATGGAGAAATGCGCCGAGTGCAGGGCGTCGCCGAGCAGCACCATGTTCTTGAACGACCAGTGCTCGTTCCAGACCCAGGGAAAGTTGCGCCAGACCGACTTGTTGGAGACCAGGCAGTGGCCGCCCAGCGTGTCGGCAAAGACCTCCTCGCAGACGCCCTTGCACTGCTCGGCATCCTTGTAGGCGAAGCCATAGGCCTGCCATGTCGCGTGGTCGCATTCGACCAGGAAGGTGCTCATGGTCGGGGAGTAGCGATAGTGATGGGCATTGAAGGCGCCGCGGTCCGTCTTCACGAAGGTCTGCGACAGCGTGTCGAAGCGTTTCGAGGTCCCGTACCAGACGAACTTGTTGGAGGAGTAGGACAGCGACGTGCCGAAATCGCCCTCATAGGCGCGCCGCACCAGCGAATTCAGCCCGTCGGCCGCGACGATCAGGTCGTGGCCGTTGAGCTGGTCGATGGCGTGGATCTGCGTGTCGAAGCGCGGCGTGACGCCGGCGTCGAGCGCGCGCTGCTGGAGGAACTGCAGGAGCTCCAGCCTGCCGATCGAGGAGAAGCCGACGCCGTCGATGGCGACGCTGTCGCCGTGAAGGTTCAGCGTGATGTTCTCCCAGCTCTCCATATGCGGCGCGATCGCATCGACCGTTTCGGGGTCGTCGGCGCGCAGGAATTCCAGGGCCTGATCGGAGAACACGACGCCAAAGCCCCAGGTCGCGTCGGCCGGGTTCTGTTCGAACAGGTCGACTTGATCCTCGGGGTGACGCTTTTTCCAGAGATAGGCGAAGTAGAGCCCACCGGGCCCCCCGCCAATCACGGCGATCCGCAACGTCTGCCTCCCTAATTGACAGTATACTTACTATCTAGGGGTACACTAATGTGCTCCGGCCGTCCGCGCCAGCGGAATTATCGAAGGCGGGGCGCGTCGAAGCTTACTCCCGGACACGCGCCAGGCGCGTGTCCGGGGCAGTGACGTTGCGAACCATAGCCAAACCGTGCGGGCTTGGCCATCCGGGGTCAGACGCAGCGCTTCACGTAGACGCCATTCACCAGCACCCTGGTACAGCGGACCGCGGGAACCGGCTTGCGCACCACGACGGCCGCATTCGGCCCGGCACAGCCGGCGCGGTAGACGCCGCGGGCGCACACCACCGCGTTGGCATCAGTAGACTCAAAGGTCATGCTTGCGCCGAAGGCGAGGAGCGCGGCAGCAATAAGCAGAAATGAACGCATGTCTTTCTCCGGTCTTGTCGTGATCGAAATCGGTTACTTGCAAAGGGTTTGTCGCGGCAGGCGCGCGAAAATTCATTCGCGCGCGGCCGGTCGGTGGCGCGCGCTTGGCGCGCAATCCCGCGCCGCTTATCGCGCCGCGAATGGCGCCAGCACTTCCTTGCAGGCGGGCGACAGTGACGCGGCATTGCTGGAGATGCATTGCACGATGCGGCCCCCGCCCGGCGCGACGCCGGCGCAGAGCGTGCGGATGTCGGCACCGCAGGCCGAGCGCACGATGAACAGCTCCTCGCGCGGCCGCAGCGGGCGCAGAACGATCACGGCCGGCGCCGCCGCTGGAGCTGCGCCCGCAGGCGCTGCCGTTGCAGCGCCGCCGCCGCCACCGGTTGCGGCGCTCACCGCCTTCTCACAGGCCGGCGAAACCTTGGCCTTGTTCTTCTCGAGACATTCGAGGGCGGGGGCGCCACCCGGCGGCACGCTGGCGCACACCTTGGGATAATCGGCGCGGCACGCGCTCTTGACCGCGGCAATCTGCGTGCTGCTCGGCTGCTTTGACGCCGCCGCTTTCGGAGCGGCTGCGGCGGCGGGGGCCGCTTCGGTCTTTGCCGGTTCGGACTTGGCGGGTGCAGCTTCAGTCTTCGGCGCCGCAGCGGGCTCGACCGCGCGAACCGCGGTCTGGCATCCCGATGACAGGCTGGACATGTTCTTCTGGAGACATTGATACGCCTCCACGCCGCCGGGCGTGACACTCGCGCAGTGCGCCATGAAGTCCGAGCGGCATGCGGAGCGGATGGCGCTCTTCTGAGCGTCGGTCGGCGCTTGCGCGAATGCGCCTGTTGCAGTTGCGAAGAGCGTTGCCGCCAGCAGCGCGCGACGCGTTGATGCATGTTTCAACGTGTTGAACATTTGGGTAAATTCCCTGCCCTGTCGGTCACGCCGACAATTTTTAAATGTAATGCAAGCAATCATTGCGGGTGATGCCGCGTGCAGCATCATTGGCTGCCTCGGCCTCTACCGCAAGTAGATTATACGGGCGCAATTGCGACGTAACTAGAGCATGATCCGGAAAAGTGCGCCGCGGCTTTCCCTCGCGACAAACGCGGAACGCGTTGGCGCGGAGATCATGCTCAAACAATACGGCGTCAGAGCTTGACCATGCGCTTGCCGCGGTTCTCTCCCGCCAGCAATCCGATCAGCGCCTTCGGCGTATTCTCCAATCCGTCGATGATGTCCTCCTGCACCTTCAGCTTGCCGGATGCGACCCAGCCCTGGAGGTCGGCGAGCGCGCGCTGGCTCTCCTTCATGTAGTCCATCACGATGAAGCCCTGCATGACGAGCCGCTTCACCACGATCAGGCCGGGCACGCCGCGCGGGCCGTGCGCGGCAGGTGCGCCGTCATATTGCGAGATCGCGCCGCAGCAGGCGATGCGGCCGTAATTGTTCATCTGCGGCAGGCAGGCTTCCAGAATGTCGCCGCCGACATTGTCGAAATAGACGTCGATGCCTTTTGGCGCCGCCGCGCGCAGGGCCTTGAACACCGCGCCGTCCTTGTAGTCGACGGCGGCATCGAAGCCGAGCTCGGAGGTCAGCCAGTTGCACTTGTCTGCGCCGCCGGCGATGCCGACCACGCGACATCCCCTGATCTTGGCGATCTGCCCGACGATCGAGCCGACGGAGCCGGCCGCCGCGGACACCACGACGGTCTCGCCCTCTTTGGGCTTGCCGATCTCCAGCAGGCCGAAATAGGCGGTGAGGCCGGCGATGCCGAACACGCTGAGCAGATGCGTCATCGGTTCGAGCTTCGGCATTTTCGTGAGATGCTTTGCCGGCACCGCGGCAAACTCCTGCCAGCCGGTGTCGCCGAACACGATGTCGCCGGCAGCCAGCCCCGGCGCCTTCGAGCTGACGACCTCAGCGATGCCGCCGCCGGCCATCACGCTGTTGGCCTCGACCGCGGAGCGATAGGTCGCGCCATGCATCCAGGCGCGGTTGGCGGCGTCGAGCGAGATGTAACGCACCTGCAGCAAGGCCTCGCCGTCCTTCGGCTCCGGCATCGCACCCTCGACCATCTTGAAGTGCTCGGCACCGAGCTTGCCGCTGGGCTTTTCGACCAGAAGAATCTGGCGATTGATGCTGCTGCTCATGGCGTTTCCTCTTCGTTTGCTTGACGATTATGGATGCAGCCGCCGCAAAGAAAACGTGCAAGCCGCATTCGTTGTGCGCTGCATGAAGGCTAGATCGCGCCGACCCGTTTCGCAACGGGAACATCAGGCCATCGCGCGAGCACGCCAAGCGTGTTGCGTCGTCGTCATATCTGCGACATCATGAAGCGCCGGTGTAGGTGGGGGTAAGCGATGTCGAACAAGTTTACGCAATACATTCTGGCCGCGATGGTGCTGGGCATCGTCATGGGGGCGGCGATCTTCAACTTCCTGCCCGACACCAGAGCCGAATGGGCTTCCTCCATCAACCTGATCGCCATGATGTTCCTGCGCTTGATCAAGATGATCATCGCGCCGCTGGTGTTTGCGACGCTGGTCGGTGGCATCGCGCATATGGGCAGCGGCTCGCGGCTCGGGCGCATCTTCGCCAAGACCATGGGCTGGTTCGTCAGCGCGTCCTTCGTGTCGCTGCTGCTCGGCCTCGTCATGGTCAATCTGCTCCAGCCCGGCGCGAACTTCCCCGGCACGCTGCCGCAGGCGGGCCAATCGACCGGCTTGCCGGTCTCGGCCTTCTCGATCGAAAAATTCCTGACCCATCTGATCCCGACCTCGATCGCCGACGCCATGGCGCAGAACGAGATCCTGCAGATCGTGATCTTCGCCGTGTTCTTCTCGGTGGCGATGGGCTCGATGCCCGAACGGTCGAAGCCGATCCTGGCAATGATCGACGACGTCGCTCACATCATGCTCAAGGTGACGAGCTATGTGATGCTGTTCGCCCCGCTCGCGGTATGGGCCGCCATCACGGCCACTGTCGCCAAGAACGGCCTCGGCGTGCTGTGGAAGCTCATCGTCTTCATGGGTGGCTTCTATCTCGCGCTTGGGATCCTGTGGGTCATCCTGATGATCGTTGGCTTTATGGTGATCGGGCCGCGATACAGCCATCTGTTGAAGCTGATCCGCGAACCCCTGATGATCGCGTTCTCCACCGCGAGCTCGGAAGCGGCCTATCCGAAGACGCTGGAGGGGCTGACCAAGTTCGGCGCGTCGTCGCGGATCTCGAGCTTCGTGCTGCCGCTCGGTTACTCCTTCAATCTCGACGGCACGATGATGTACTGCACCTTCGCGAGCATATTCATCGCGCAGACCTACCACATCGAGATGTCGCTCGCGACGCAGCTGGCGATGCTCGCGACGTTGATGATCACCTCCAAGGGCGTTGCCGGCGTGCCGCGCGCATCCCTCGTGGTGATCGCCTCGACGCTGTCGCAGTTCGGCATCCCCGAGGCAGGCCTGCTGATGATCATGGGCATTGACACGTTCCTCGACATGGGACGCAGTGCCACCAATGTCATCGGCAATTCGCTCGCGACTGCCGTGGTCGCGAAGTGGGAAGGTGAGCTCGGGCCCGAGCACGAGCTCGGACCCGGCGAAGCGACGACGCCGGACATGGTTCCGGGCGAATTGCCCGCGATGGCCGGCCATTGACGGGAGTGCGTCATGCGCCTTTCAACGGCGATATCGGGTGGCCTGTTGCTGGCGGCGTGCCTGCTGGCAACCGGCGCCTCCGCCCAGACCGGCGGCAGCGAAGGGCTTAGCCCGACGCTGTCGGCCATCAAGAACAGGCATACCGTGCGGCTCGGCTATCGCGAAAGCTCGCCGCCGTTCTCCTTCCTCGACCAGTCGGGCCGTCCGATCGGCTACAGCCTCGAACTCTGCGAGGCCATCGTCGAGGAGATCGGCGTCGAGGTCGACGATCCCGATCTGAAGATCGACTACGTCAAGGTCACCTCGGACGACCGCATCGACGCCGTGCTCCAGAACAAGATCGACCTGGAATGCGGCTCGACCACGGCCAATGCCGAGCGCGGAAAGCGCGTCGCGTTCTCGCCTTTGATGTTCGTCGCCGGCACCAAGCTGATGGTGCCGAAGGCATCAAAGGTCCAGTCGTTGACCGATCTGAAGGGCAAGACCGTGGTGGTGACGAAGGGCACCACCAACGAGCAGGCGATCCAGGCGGCCGACAAAAAGTCCTCGCTCGGCCTCAACATCGTCACCTCGCCGGATCACGAGCAGTCATACCAGATGCTCGTCGACGGCAAGGCCGATGCGTTCGCGACCGACGACATCCTGCTCTCCGGCCTGATCGCGCGCCACAAGGCGCAGGACAAGTTCCGCGTCACCGGCGATTACCTGTCCTATGACCCTTACGGCATCATGTTCAGGAAGGGCGAGCCTCAGCTGACGGCGGTGGTCGACCGCACCTTCCGCAAGCTCGGCTCCAATCGCGATCTCGTTCCGCTCTACAACAAATGGTTCACCGCGCGGCTGCCCACCGGCGAACGCCTGAACGTGCCGATCTCCCTGCAGCTGGAGGAAGCCTTCAAGGCGATGGACGACTCCGCCAGCGCGAATAATTAGCGGCATTCTTACCCTCCCCTGGAGGGGGAGGGTCGATCGCGCGTAGCGCGAGCGGGGTGGGGTGATCTCTCCATGCGGGCAGCGCTTCAATGGAGAGACTGTCACCCCACCCCGCTGCGCATTCCGCTTCGCTCCAAGCACAGCGACCCTCCCCCTCCAGGGGAGGGTGGGGATCTTCGCCGCGGCTATTGCGCTTCGTTTCCAAACACCCGATCCAGCGCCGCGTCATACGTCGCCTGCACCAGCTCCGGATGCAGCTTCGCCAGCGCTTCCATCATCACGCCGGAATTGATTTCCAGCACCCGCCACTCGCCATCGACACGGACCACGTCAATCGATGCGAAGGCGATGCCGATGGCGCTCGCGGCATCGGTCGCGAGCTTCACGCAGGCCGTACGAACCTTGTCGTCCTCCAGCAGCACCGGCTTTGCGCCGGCATCGAGATTGTGTCGCCAATCCGATCCACGCCGCTTGCTGTAGACGACGAGTGGCACATCATCGAGCAGGATCACGCGCACCTCTTGCTCGATCGCGACATAGGGCGAGATCACGAGTCCGGCGCTCATCGAAAAGACCTCGGCAGCCGCGTGGTCGAGTTCCGCCTCTGTCGTCACCTTGAACACCGAGCGCCCCGATGTCCCCTCGTTCGGCTTCACCACCACGCCTTGCGGTTGGTCGTGAAGCAGCTCGAGCATGGCGTCTCGCCAATTGGGGCCAACAACGTTCTTGCCCAGCTTTGGGTTGAGGAAGAGGCGATGCGGAATGCATGGCACGCCCTCAAGCGCCAGCACCTCGGCAGTGGCCGATTTGTCGTTGGCGAGGCGGTGCGCGATGGCGCTGTTGAGACCGATGTCGTAGCCGAACGCGAAGTGGCGCTTCGCGCGGCTGCGCATCGCGAGCAGCCAGCCGCCGGCGCGGACATCGAGCGCGATGCCATGGGTTGCGCAATAGCGCCTGATCGCCTGGACGAAGATCCGCTCGCCGCTTGCCATGTGTTCAGTCGTTCCTGTCGCCAAAAGCCGCAAAAATGCGGGAAACGGCGCCAAACCGGGGTGAAAGTCAGAGCTATTCTTAATGAAATTCTCGCGAGCGCGACGGAAATTAAGTGCTGCAATCAGGCCCTGAAGGGAAAAGAAATTGCCCGCCGCGCATCCCCGGCAGCAGATTCATTAATGATGTGGCCATTTCCGCCGCAAATGCCGGTTTGAGCGGCATCAATTGCACCCGGAACGAGGTTGATTATTGGCCTCAATGGCGTAGATCACACACGCGAAATCCTCCGCCATGGCAATGGTGTCCGCCCCGCTTTCAGGGGCCGGGCAATGCTTTTGCCCTAAAACCGCAATTATTCGGAATATCGAAAATCATGAGCGCGTTTTACCGAGAGAAGGTTCTTTCCGTCCAGCACTGGACCGACACGCTGTTCAGCTTCCGCGCCACGCGCGACACCGGCTTCCGCTTCCAGAACGGCCAGTTCGCCATGATCGGGCTCGAGGTCGACGGCCGTCCGCTGCTGCGCGCCTACAGCATGGCGAGCGCCAACCACGAGGAAGAGCTCGAGTTCTTCTCGATCAAGGTTCAGGACGGTCCGCTGACCTCGCGCCTCCAGAAGATCAAGGAAGGCGACACCATCCTGGTCGGCCGCAAGGCGACCGGCACGCTGATCACCGACAACCTCATTCCCGGCAAGCGGCTGATGCTGCTCTCGACCGGCACCGGTCTCGCGCCCTTCGCCAGCCTGATCAAGGACCCCGAGGTCTACGACCAGTTCGACAGCATCGTGCTGGTGCATGGCTGCCGCCAGGTCTCCGAGCTTGCTTATGGCGAGAAGCTGGTTGCTTCCTTGCGTGAGGACGAGCTGTTCGGGGAGCTGCTGGCGGACAAGCTGATCTACTATCCGACCGTGACCCGCGAGCCGTTCAAGAACCGCGGCCGCATCACCGACCTCATCAACTCCGAGCAGATCTTCAACGATATCGGACAGGGCCCGCTCGACATCGAAACCGACCGCATCATGATGTGCGGCAGCCCGGCGATGCTGGAAGAGCTGAAGGTGATGTTCGAAGGTCGCGATTTCATCGAGGGAAGCGGCAACAAGCCCGGCCATTTCGTGATCGAGAAGGCGTTCGTCGAGCGGTAAGCGCCGTTCGGCTTTTGATTGGCGCTCCGTAGCCAAAACATCGGTGTCGTCCCGGGGCGCGCGACTTGTCCGCCGTAGCTCGAAGAGCGAAGGCGGAAGCGCGAGCCCGGGACCCATAACCACAGGAAGTGGTTTGGCGACGGCTAGTGGTTATCAGCTCGCTCTATAACCTCTCCCTGTGGTTATGGGTCCCCGCGTTCGCGGGGACGACGGCGGAGAGTTTGGCTGGCATCTCGCCTCACACTCGCTAGGCCATCCACGTCCCTCACCATCCTCCCCCGACTTTGTTATTGGCGCGTCTCGCGCGCCCCTTGTTATAAGCTCGCGCCAAAATCTCGCCGCGATGTTGCAATGCGAGAGCTGGGGAGCTGCGCAAATCTTGTCCGTGATCGACCATGGTCCGCCGAAACCGACTGCCTTCGTGCTGGCGGGCGGCGGCAGTTTTGGAGCGATCCAGGTCGGCATGATGCATTCACTGGCGCGGCACGGGGTCGTCGCCGATCTCGTGGTCGGCTCCAGCGTCGGCGCGATCAACGGCGCTTATTATGCCGGCGACCCCTCGCTCAAGGGCGTGCTCGGGCTTGAAGCCGTCTGGCGCGGCCTGAAGCGTCATGATGTCTTCCCGGTCACCTGGAAGAGCCTCGCCGGATTCATGTGGCGGCGCGATTTCCTGATTCCCCATGACGGCATCCGCAAGCTGGTCGAGGACCACATCCCCTATCGCAACCTCGAGGATGCCGCGCTTCCGGTGCACATCGTCACCACCGATTTCGTCTCCGGAGAGAGCGTGGTGTTGTCGGAGGGGGCGACGGTGGACGCGATCCTGGCGTCCACTGCGATCCCCGGCGCGTTCTCGCCGGTCTACTACCGCAATCGGTTCCTCGCCGACGGTGCGATCTCCTCGAACACCCCGGTCCGGGTTGCGATCAGGAAAGGCGCAAAACGGCTGGTCGTGCTGCCGACCGGGCACGCCTGCGCGGTGAAGGATCCGCCGGTGGGCGCGGTTGCCAATGCCCTGCATGCGCTGACGCTGCTGATCGCCCGGCAATTGGTGGCGGAGCTCGAGGGGGTGGCGTCCGACATCGAATATGTCGTGGTGCCGCCGCTCTGTCCGCTGGTGGGATCGCCCTACGATTTTTCGCGGACCGACGACCATATCGAGCGTGCGGTCGCGAGCACCGATGCCTGGCTGGCGCGAGGCGGCCTCGAGCAGCACGGCGTCATTCCGCACGAGGCGCAGCCTCATGGTCACTGATTTGTCATTTCATTTGAATCTATTGCACTGCGAAGCCCGTCGCGGGATGGATTGATTTGCGGCATCCGGATTCGGTAGCCTCAAGGCGGGGTCCGCGTCATAACCATGGACGTGGCGCGGGCGTATCATGCCCTGTCAGACTGACGAGAGGGATGTGGTCGTGGCCAACGATAACAAGACGCAAGCTTCACCCGAAGGGCTGATGGAAACCCTGCTGCTGCCGTTCTCGCCGCGTTTCATCGTGCTGACCATCTGCGCGGTCGTCACCGCGCTGCTGATCGGCATCGGCCTCGCCGATGGCAAGATCTTCGACATCCTGCTGATCCCGATCGCGATCTTCGGCGCTCTCACGCTGCTCGGCGTCCGCGATCTCATGCAGAAGAGTCACGCGGTGCTGCGCAACTATCCGATCTCGGCGCATATCCGTTTTCTACTGGAAGAAATCCGCCCGGAGATGCGGCAGTATTTCTTCGAGAGCGAGAAGGACGGCATGCCGTTCTCGCGCGATACCCGCTCGCTGGTCTATCAGCGCGCCAAGATGGAGCTCGACAAGCGCCCGTTCGGCACCCAGGAGGACGTCTATCGCGAGGGCTACGAGTGGATGCATCACTCGGTCTCGCCGAAGACGCACGCCGAGGAGAAGTTTCGCGTCACCATCGGCGGCCCCGATTGCGCAAAGCCATATTCGGCATCGGTGTTCAACATCTCCGCGATGAGCTTCGGCGCGCTCAGCCCGAACGCCGTGCGCGCGCTCAATGCCGGCGCCAGGAAGGGCGGCTTCGCGCATGACACCGGCGAGGGCGGCTTCAGCCCCTACCATCGCGAGATGGGCGGCGACATCATCTGGGAGATTGGCTCCGGCTATTTCGGTTGCCGTCATCTCGACGGCACGTTCGATCCGGAGGCGTTCGCGCGCGTCGCGAGCCAGGACCAGATCAAGATGGTCGAGCTCAAGATCAGCCAGGGCGCCAAGCCCGGCCATGGCGGCGTGCTGCCGGCTGCGAAGGTGTCGGAGGAGATCTCAAAAATCCGCGGCGTCACGATGGGCGAGGACTGCATCTCGCCGGCCTCGCACCGCGCCTTCTCGACGCCTGTTGGCATGATGCAGTTCATCGCCGAGATGCGGCGCTTGTCCGGCGGCAAGCCGGCCGGCTTCAAGCTGTGCATCGGTCATCCCTGGGAATTCCTGGCGATCTGCAAGGCGATGCTGGAGACCGGCATCTATCCTGATTTCATCGTCGTTGACGGCAATGAAGGCGGCACCGGCGCGGCGCCGCTGGAGTTCATGGATCACCTCGGCATGCCGATGCGCGAGGGCGTCAATTTCGTCCACAACGCGCTGGTCGGCATCAACGCGCGCGACCGCATCAGGATCGGCGCGTCCGGCAAGATCGCGACCGCCTTCGACATGGCGCGGGCGATGGCGATTGGCGCCGACTATTGCAATTCGGCGCGCGGCTTCATGTTCTCGCTCGGCTGCATCCAGTCGCTGAGCTGCCACACCGACCGCTGCCCGACCGGGGTTGCGACCCAGGACCCGACGCGTGCGCGTGCGCTCTACGTGCCGCTCAAGATCGACCGCGTGCATAATTATCACCACGCCACGCTGCACTCGCTCACCGAGCTGATCGCAGCGGCCGGTCTCGAACATCCGCAGCAGCTGCGCCCGATCCACTTTAGCCAGCGGACATCGACCACCCAGGTGCGATCCTTTGCGCAGCTCTATCCGTCGCTGCGTCCGGGCGAGCTGCTCGAAGGCACCGAAGATCCGCGCTTCCGTGAAGCCTGGCAGATGGCGCGGGCGGAGACGTTCCAGCCGGCGCCGTAGGGGCCACCGCATGATCCGCCGCATCCCGCGGCGGTAAAAATTCATCGGGGATTGTGGTTGTGTTTTAACGTCTGTGTCAGCTTGGGGTGTAAATTGGCCCCATGGACGAGCGACGCGACAAAGCCAGGCACCGCGTGCTGAAAGCCGGAACCATCGAGTTCGGCGGCGGCGCGATCGACTGCACCGTCCGCAATTTCTCCGATACGGGTGCCGCGCTCGATGTCACCAGTCCGGTCGGTATCCCCGAGCGGTTCACCCTGGTCATCCAGGCCGACGGAACGCATCTCGCCTGCACGGTCGTCTGGCGCAAGGAGAAGCGGATCGGGGTGCGGTTCGGGTGAGCGGTCTGCGTTGGATCGGCGCGCGCTTAGGGCGCGCTTGTCCGGGACGACGGGTGGAGGGTTGAGTGCGCAATCACCCCGTCTCGACCTCACTCAACCGGCCCGCCAGAATCTTGTCGATCCTCCGACCGTCGAGATCGACTACCTCGATATGCCAGCCGGCGAAGTCGAAGGCATCGCCGACATTGGGCAGCACGTTGAACTGTTGCAGCACCAGGCCCGCCACCGTGTTGTAGCGGTGCGGCGGCAGCTCGACGCCGAGCAACTCGCCGAACTCGTCGACCGGCATCCAGCCGGAGACCAGCAGCGAGCCGTCATCGCGCCTGACATAGGCCGGCTCCGGCGGTCCCTCCTCGGAATGGAAGGCGCCGACGATCGATTCCAGAATGTCAGCCGTCGTCACGATGCCCTCGAAGGCGCCGTATTCGTCGTAGACCAGGCCGACATGAACCGGAGCGGCTTTCAGGATCGCCAGCACGTCGCGGGCGTCGGCTGATGCCGGAATGCCGGGCGCCTCGCGCACCAGCGCTCGCAGATCCGGCGTGCGCTCGTTCATGTAGGCGACCAGCAGGTCCTTGGCCTGGAGCACGCCGATCGGCTTGTCGCGATCGCCGTCCGAGACGGGAAAGCGCGAATGCGGGCTCTTCGCGATGATCGCTTGAATGGCCTCCGGCGCATCGTTCAGATCGATCTCGTTGACCTCCGTGCGCGGCGTCATGATCGCGCCGACCGGCCGGTCGCCGAGCCGCATGACGCCCGCGATCATCTCCTTTTCGCCCGACTCCAGCACGCCCGCGTTCTCGGCTTCGCTGACGAGGTGATGGATCTCGTCCTCCGAGACCTTCTCCTCGGCCTTGCCGCCGCGGCCGAGCAGCGTGAGGATCAGCTTGCCGGAGAGATCGAGCAGGAAGACGAGCGGCAGCGAGATCCGCGCCAGAACGTGCATCGCGGGCGCGACCTTGACCGCAATGCTCTCGGGGTCGCGCAGCGCCACCTGCTTCGGCACCAGCTCGCCGACGATCAGGGTGGCGTAGGTGATGAGCGTGACGACGATGCCGACGCCGACGATGTCGGCGATCCCTGAGGACAGGCCGAGCTCGACCAGCCATTGCGTCAGCCGCTGTCCGAGCGTCGCGCCGGAGAACGCGCCGGAGAGCACGCCGACCAGCGTGATGCCGATCTGCACCGTCGAGAGGAACTTTCCGGGGTCGGCCGCCAGCGTCAGCGCCCGCTCGGCGCCGCGCACCCCCTTGGCCGCGAGCAGCGACAGCCGGGCCGGGCGGGACGAGACCACGGCCAGCTCGGACATGGACAACAGGCCGTTAATGACGATCAGGACGACGACGATGATGATTTCGACGGACAACATTGTGCGCAAAGAGAAGGGATACTTGACCCGGCGAACGCCGGACCAAGCCCCTTATATATGAACTCGATGCACAATTTGTCCGGTTCCCGACCAAATTGCCGCAGGCGGGATCAAGCGCTCTCGCCCGGGTTTTCGAGGCTGAACGTCTCCGACTGCTCGTCATATGCGAACAGCTCGCCATAACGTCCCCAGGACACCACGGTCCTGAGCGTCTCGTCCGCATAGTCCTCGGACATGTAGTCCTCGAGCTCGTTGCGGAACCGTGCCGCGGGGGCGGTATGGGAGGGACGTTCGTCGAGCACGCGGCGAATCAATCCCATCACCGGCACGTAAGTGACGAGATGTTCGGCGAACAGCTTCTTGCGTGCGTCGGTTTCGAGATGGGCAAAACGCTTGCCCGTGTCGGTGAGCATCAGGTCGCCTTCGCTCAGCTGGGCGAAGCGCAGCAGTTGCAGGGACTCACCGAGGTGGAGGATCTCGTCGGCCTCGAGCTGGAGCTGGCTTGCGAGCACGGGCAGGTCGGCGTGTCCGTGATAGGGCGGCCCCGCCAGCGTCTCGATCAGGCCCGACAGCACGTTGGACGATACGTGGTGCAGGGTCATGCCGACACCGGAGCCCAGGATGCCTTCGACGGGGGGCGCCTTCGGTTCGGCGCGTTGGGTCATGCGCGCGTAGATGTTGTCGACGAGCTGCCGGAAATGGGGGTCGAGCCGGTTGCGCGGATGCGGCATGTCGACCTTGATCTCGGCGGCGACACGCCCTGGATTGGATGAGAACACCAGGATGCGATCGCACATCAGGACCGCCTCCTCGATATTGTGCGTCACCATCAGGATCGATTTGATCGGCAATCGGCCCTCGATCCAGAGGTCGATCAGGTCCGTGCGCAGCGTCTCGGCCGTGAGGACGTCGAGTGCCGAGAACGGCTCGTCCATCAGCAGGAGGTCCGGATGCACCACCAGCGCGCGGGCGAAGCCGACGCGCTGGCGCATGCCTCCCGACAGTTCCTTCGGGAAGGCGGACTCAAACCCGTCAAGGCCGATCAGGTCGATCGCAGCAAGAGCGCGCTTGTGGCGCTCGGTGGCATCGACGCCCAGCGCTTCGAGCCCGAGCTCGACGTTCTGGAGCACGGTCAACCAGGGAAACAAAGCGAATGACTGGAACACCATGGCGACGCCGTTCGGTGGCCCGACGATGATCTCGCCGCGACAGGTCGCCTGTCCCGCAGACGGGCTGACCAGGCCGGCGATGATCCGCAGCAAGGTGGACTTGCCGGAGCCGGATCGGCCGAGCAGGCCGACGATCTCGCCCGAGCGAATCGTCAGGTCGACCTTATCCAGCACCAGGAGCTGTTCGCCGCTGCCTTTCGGGAAGGATCGGCAGACACCGCGGATGTCGATGAGCGCAGAGGGTTGATCGAGCATGATGGTCTCCTCGTCAGCCGAGCCGCAGGCGACGCTCGCCGAAGGCATAGAGCGGCCGCCAGACCAGACGATTGAACAACGTCACCAGAATGCACATCGTGGCAATTCCGAGCACGACGCGCGGGAAGTCGCCGGCTTCCGTCGCGGAAGCAATATAGGCGCCGAGCCCGGTGGCCTTCAGATGCGTGTCGCCCCAGCTTGCGACCTCCGCGACGATCGACGCATTCCAGGAGCCGCC
>NZ_JBEPQI010000034.1:0-82070 GCF_040547725.1 Bradyrhizobium sp. LA2.1 | reverse complement strand
GCCGCCCACCAAGTCGCTATCATCGACTTGGCGAGCGGAAAAAGTGTCGGCTATGTCCCCGAACACCCGTCGGTCATGTCCCCGGGCTGAACACTTGATCGGGCGATCCAGTATTCCAGAGACAGTGCGAGGATACGGAGGCGACCTACTGCTTCGGCGTCGGCGCCATCATCGCGCCGCCCTTCTTCGCTGCCGGCGCGGGCGCCGGCTTCGTCGTCGCGGCGGTCGCCTGTGCCGGAAGATATTTGGCGACGATGGCAGGATCGACCTGGGCGATGTAGGCGTCGGGAAGACGCGTCCAGGTCTCGTCCTTGCCGAACAGGGAAATGCCGAGGAAGCCGCGCATGGTCAGCGTCTGCCCGTCCGCGCTGACCGACATCTTGGCCTTCCAGATGTTGCCGTCGCGCGGATTGACCACGTTGCCGCCGTCATACTTCAAGCCGTCGCGCTTCATGTCGCGGATGAAGGAGAGCCCGAGCACCGGCGCGTTCTTGCGATCGTCCGTGCATTTCGCACAGACCTCATTCGGGTCGTCGCCGGGGCGCGGAAAGGTTTTTGCGATCACGCCTTCGAAGATGCCGTTGTGGTCGACGAAGAGAAACCATCCCACCGTCTTGCCGTCCTCGATCTTCTGCCAAAGACCCGCGGCGGTTGGCTGCTGCGCCTGTGCGGCTACCGGCCCAACCGCGCCAAGCGTCAGCGCAACAGCGAGCGCGAGGAGCGAGAGCAGCCGAAAGCTGGAAAAGAGAGTCCGCATTATGATCACCTTGCTAAGCCGCCACTGCAATGGCCGCAGACTACGGCGATTTCGCGAACGGTTCCAGCGCCAGAAACATGGGGCATGGCCTGCCGAACCCGGTGCCGTCAGTTGACACCGAGCTTCTTTTGCAGACTGGAGGACGAGGTCGTGTACTGGAACACGAGCCGCTTCTCCGGATAGACGTAGCGATGGGCTTTTTGCGACATCAGCGCGCCCTCGTGGAAGCCGCACAGGATCAGCTTGATCTTGCCGGGGTAGGTGTTGATGTCGCCGATGGCGAAGATGCCGGATACGTTGGTCTCGAACGCGGACGTCTCGACCGGCACCAGATTGTTCTCCAGCGCGATGCCCCAGTTCGCGACCGGACCGAGCTTCATGGTCAGCCCGAAGAACGGCAGCATGGTATCGCAGGAAATTTCGCTCACGCTGTTGTCGTTGCCCTTGACGGTGGCGCCGGTCAGCTTGCCCTCGGTGCCGGACAGCGCGGTGACCTGCCCGAGTCGCAGATCCATCTTTCCGTCGGCCACCAGCGCGCGCATCTGCTCGACGCTGTGGGGCGCGGCGCGAAAATCGTCGCGCCGGTGCAGCAGCGTGATGCGCTTGGCGAGCGGATGCAGATTGAGCGTCCAATCGAGCGCGGAATCGCCGCCGCCGACGATCAGAACGCTCTTGTCGCGGAACGTCTCCATCTTGCGCACGGCGTAGTGCACCGACGTGCCTTCATAGGCCTCGATGCCCGGCACCGGCGGACGCTTGGGCTGGAACGAGCCGCCGCCGGCCGCGATCACCACCACCTTGCATTCGAACACCTTGCCCGCGTCGGTGGTGCAGCGAAACAAGGGATCGCCGATCTTCTCCACCGTCTCCACCATCTCGCCGAGATGGAAGGTCGGATGGAACGGCTTGATCTGCTCCATCAGCGCGTCGGTGAGGCCGTGCCCCGAAATGTGCGGAATGCCGGGAATGTCGTAGATCGGCTTTTCCGGATAGAGTTCGGCGCACTGGCCGCCGACCTTGTCGAGGATATCGATGAAATGCGCCTTCATGTCGAGAAGGCCAAGCTCGAAGGCGGCGAACAGACCACAGGGGCCGGCGCCAATAATCAGCACATCGGTTTTGATCACGTCGCTCATGTCGTCTCTTTATCGATCGTTATCGGTTGGACGCCGCCCGGGGGCAGAAGTGACCCTGCCTGTCTAGCCAACGGGGATGGATCAGGGAAGGCATAAAAGAGGGAGCACCCCGCGGCCGCGCCCACTTGCCGGGTCAGGATAACTGGGCTGTAACGGGATGCGATATGACGGAGATCAATCGGTGAACGCACCAAGCCGCCTCGATACGACGCCGCGCCTGGAGGACTATCCCTATCGTCTCGGCGACAATGTCCGCTTCGGCGATCTCGATCCGAACCAGCACGTCAACAACGCGGTCTACGCCACTTATTTCGAGACCGGCCGTGTCACGCTGATGAAGAGCCCGGAATACGGGCTGACGCCGCCGGGCTCGCCTGGATCATGGTGCGGCTCGACATCCATTTCCGCGCCGAGCTGCACTGGCCGAACACGATCGAGCTCGGCCTCGGCGTGGTCAAGCTGGGACGGACGTCGGTGACCTTCGAACAGGTGGTGTTTTCGGAAGGAAAGTGCATCGCATCGGCGATGTCGGTCGGCGTCATGCTCGACGAGGCGACGCGGCGGCCTGCACCGCTCACCGCTGAGATCATCGAGAAGCTCAGACCCTGGCACAAGCGCGGTATCGAGGTCGCGCCGCCGAGCATCTAGTATAGTGAGGGACGATCAGGCCTGCCGTTCCGGCGTCGCCACGACGAGCCCGTCGAGTTCGTCGGAGACCTTGATCTGGCAGGACAGCCGCGAGTTCGGGCGCACGTCGAAACCGAAATCGAGCATGTCCTCTTCCATCGGCGTCGGGCTGCCGACCTTCTCGCGCCAGGCTTCGTCGACATAGACATGGCAGGTTGCGCAGGCACAGGCACCGCCGCATTCGGCCTCGATGCCGGGAATGCTGTTGCGGATGGCGGCTTCCATCACGGTCGCGCCGTTCTCGACTTCCACCGTACGGGTTTCGCCCTTGTGGTCGACAAAGTTAATCTTGGCCATGTGTGCTCGTGCTGCCGCGATGTTGCGAATGAAGGAGGGTCCGGGCTGTCCTATAACGGGTCGATCCGCCCGGCGCCATAGGGTTTTGAAGCGACGTGAATCCCGCTTCGCGGGAAGAAAACGCGTCAAAACAAAAGACTAGAGCGCGGTTTCTCGCCCTGTCGCCCTAGGGCTTCAGGATCGCCTCGATGGCGGCGCGAGCCTCGGTCACCGCCTCTTTCAGCGCGGCGAAGGCGTGGGGCTGGCCATGGCCGGTCCGGACCGCGGTCTCCAGGCTGGCTGCGGCATCCGCCACCGCAAAGGCGCCGATTCCGCGCGCCGAGCCCTTGAGCTTGTGGGCGAGTGCGCCGGCCTCGGCCGGCAGTGCTGCCATCGCCGCGATCAGGCGGACCGCCTGCTCGGCGAACATCGCGAGCACTTCCTGTTCCAGCTCAGTGTCCCCGAGCGTCATGCGCGAGAGGTGATCGAGGTCGAGCGGGCTGTCGATGGGTGCAAGCGGGGGCGAAGGCATCCAGTCCATCCGTTGCAGTTCAGGCGTCATGGCGCAGGCCCCGGCATCGCGCGATGTCCGCCGATCCGGCGGTCAAGTTCCCCCCACCGAAGCATGGAAATGGTTAACGAAGTGTTTGGGCCGTTTTACGCAAATCCGCCCGTTTATTGACGAAAAGTTGCCGCAATCCGGCGAGTCCAGTGGAGAATTCCATTTATTGCTAAGGCGTTACGGCGCTATCCTGTTAACGATGATTAAGATTGTCTTAATCCCGGGCATTTCATTCGCGACGCTCTGCCAATAGGATGTTGCGGAAATTGGCGGACAAGCCGTCCGGGTGGGGACGGCTGGGAATCCGCGTAAGCGGCATGATCCGGTCTGTGGGCTTGCGTAGCGCGCTGGGCTCGCGGGGGGACGCGTACAAGTAACGAGGGCTCGGACTGAACATGGCGAACACTCCGAAAAAGGTCAAAGACCCGACAGAAGTTGCGCTTTCTGCGATCCAGGAAGCCCTGAACATCAGCGACACGGCCGCGGACACCAGCCGCAACGCCTCGATGCGCAACGAAACGTCGTCTCCGGTGGGGCCGCCGGCTCCCCCGATCTTCGACGAGCCGACCTTCGAGCCGCGTCCTGCCGCCAACGAGCGCGCCACCGTGTTCGATACGATCGAGGAGCCGCGCAGCTCGCGCCGTGCCGCCAACGACGACCGCGAGACCATCGGCCAGTTGCTCCAGGCGCTTCAGAAGGGCCGCCCTGCCCGCAGCGTCTACACCTTCGCCACCATCTTCGCCGGCGTCTGGCTCGCAGCCTGCGCCGCGCTCACCGTCGGCTTCCTGCCCTCGATCCAGGCCGCCATGGGCCAGAGCGGCGGCGTGCTCGTCATCGCCGGCCTGATCGCGATGTTCTTCGCGCCGATCATGCTGTTCTACTTCCTGGCGAGCCTCGTCTGGCGCGGCCAGGAAATGCGCATGATCGCGCAGGCGATGGCGCAGGTCGCGATCCGCTTCTCCGAGCCCGAGGGCTCGGCGTCCGATTCCATGGTCACCGTCGGCCAGGCCATCCGCCGCGAGGTCGCGGCGATGGGCGACGGCATCGAGCGCGCCATCGCGCGCGCTGGCGAGCTCGAGACGCTGGTCGCCAACGAGGTTGCGGCGCTCGAGCGCGCCTATTCCGACAACGAAGTGCGCATCCGCTCGCTGCTCCAGGACATCGCGCACCAGCGCGACAATCTGGTCGGCCAGGCCGAGCAGGTCCGCAGCGCCATCTCCGGCGTGCAGATCGATCTGCGCCACGACATCGCGCTGATCTCGGACGCGATCGCCTCGCGCGTCGACGAGGTCGCCAAGAGCATCACCGGCGCGCTGGAAGAGCGCGGCGCCCACATCACCGGCGCACTGAGCAATGCCGGCGATAACATGATCCTCGCGCTCGGCGAGCGCGGCGGCGACCTGCTCGACCGCCTCGAGGAGGCCAGCAACGAGACCACGCGCGCCGTGCTCGACGCCAGCGAGCGGCTGACCACCAGCCTCAACTTCAAGACCGGCCACGTCCACGACGAGTTCGTCGACCTCGCCGACCGCGTCCACGAGATGCTGAACGAGCGTATCGACCGCATCACCGGCGAGTTCGAGCAGCGCTCCGCCGCCATCGTCGACGGCATCTCCGAGCGCACCGAGCAGGTGCATGACAGCCTGAAGAATTCGTCGGACTCGCTGCTGCTCGAGCTCGAGCTGCGCTCCAACGACCTCTCCGCCAAGATCGACGATGCCGGCAACCGGCTCGCCGGCCACATCATGACCTCCGGCGACAAGGCGAGCGAGGCGCTCGACGCCACCGTCAACACGCTCGTCGCCAAGGTCGTCAGCCAGACCGAGACCGCGCACGACTCGCTGTCGCTGCAGATGAGCGCGTTCGACGAGCTGGTGAAGAACCAGGGCACCGAGCTGGTCGAGAGGTTCGCCCGCGACTCCGGCACGCTCGGCGCGCTGATCACCCGCCACATCTCCGAGTTCGACCGCACCGTGAAGACGTTCGGCGGTGATATCGTCGATCGCATGGGCCAGCGCACCCAGGACATCGCCGAGAGCCTGAAGACCTATGTCGACAATTTCGATACCCGCTTCACCTCGAACGGCGGGGCGATCACGGCCGTGCTCGACCAGCGCCTGGTGCAGTTCGAGACCACGGTCGGCGAACGTGTCACCAACCTCGACGCCTCGCTGAACGACAAGATCGTCAGCCTCGACGGCACGATCGAAGGCCACATCAGGACCTTCGACGACCAGCTCGTCGGCCGCGTCGCCGCGCTCGAACAGTCGTTCGACACCCGCGCCAAGTCGGTGACCGAAACCATCGACGGACGCCTCAACACCCTCGCCTCGTCGCTGACCGACGGTGCCGCGCAGGCGATCCAGTCGATCGACTCCCGCCTCACTCACCTCACGACGTCGCTCACTGACGGCGCATCGCAGGCCATCGAGACGATCGATACGCGCCTCAACTATCTCGCGACCTCGCTCACCGATGGCGCATCGCAGACCATCCAGTCGATCGATACGCGGCTGACGCACCTCACGACGACGCTCTCGGGCGGCGCCTCGCAGGCGCTCGAATCCATCGATACGCGCCTCACCTATCTGACGACCGCGGTGACGAACGGCGCCTCGCAGGCCGTGCAGTCGATCGACACGCGCCTCACCCTCCTGACCTCGACGCTCACGGACGGCACCGCGCAGGCGATCGAGGCGGTCGACCGCCGCATCACCGGCGTCGCCGAGATGATCGACGGCCGCAGCACGCACCTGACCGACACGGTCACGGCGCGCTTCCAGGACATCCACCAGGCCATCGAGACCAAGGTCGGCTCGGTCGCCAACGACATCGACGTGCGCGTGGCGCAGTTCGAGGACCTGCTCGGCTCGCGTGTCGAAGCCGTCGCCGGCCGCATCGAGAGCAGCGGCCGTCAGGCCAGCGAGGACATGATGTCCCGCGCCGAGATGATCTCGACCGCGATCCGCTCGCATGTCGAGGATGCCGAGCGCTCGCTCACCAACCTCGTCGTCAACACCAGTGAAACGATCCAGACCGGTGCGCGTACCGCCCAGCAGTCGCTGATGACGGTCTCCTCCGACGTCAACGCCCAGCTCAAGATGACCTCCACCGAGGTCGAGCGCGCGCTGACCGCAGTCGGCACCGGTGCTGCGAACTCCATCCTGAGCAGCGCCCGCGAGGCTCAGTCGACCCTGGTCGCGGCCTCGGGCGATGCCTCCAACCAGATCAAGGGGCTCGCGGTCGACGTCGAACGCACGCTGTCGGCGGCCGGTTCTGCCACCGCAGCCTCGATCCTGGCCGGCGCCCGCGAGGTGCAGACCACGCTCGTCACGGCGTCTTCGGACGCGGCCAACCACGTCAAGACCCTCACCGCCGACGTGCAGCGTTCGCTGTCGCTGGCGGGCGCCACCACGGCGGAATCGATCACCGCCGGCGCCCGCGATGCGCAGAGCGCGCTGATCGCGGCCTCGACCGAGACCGCCAACCAGATCAAGGCGCTGTCCTCGGACGTGCAGCGCTCGCTCTCGATGGCCGGCACCTCGACGGCCGAGACCATCATGACCGGCGCCCGCGAAGCCCAGACCACGCTCGTCAACGCGTCCTCGGATGCGGCGACCCAGGTCAAGTCGCTCGCGGTCGAAGTGCATCGGTCGCTCTCGCAGGTCGGCCAGTCGACCGCCGAGACGATCACGACCAGCGCCCGCGACGCCCAGAGCACCCTGCTCTCCGTCTCGGCCGAACAGACCAGCCAGGTCCGTTCGTTGGCGGCCGAGATGCAGCGCGCGCTGGCGACCGCCGGCGGCGCCACCATCGAGGCGCTCACCAGCGGCGTGCGCGAGGCCCAGGGCACGCTGATCACCGCCTCGACGGATGCGGCAAGCCAGATCAAGTCGCTGACCACGGACATCGAGCGCACGCTGACCTCAGTCGGCGCCGACACCGCCTCGACCATCCTCAACAGCGCGCGTGAGGCGCAGACCTCGCTGACGTCGACGTCGGCGGATGCCGCAAGCCAGATCCGCACGATCTCGACCGAGATCGAGCGCGTATTGAGCACGGCCACGACCAACGCCACCAACGACATCCAGACCAGCGCGCTCAACGCCCAGAACGCGCTGATCAACGCCTCCAACGAGGCAAGCTCGCGCGTCAAGTCGAGTTCGTCCGACGTCGAGCGTTCGGTGCTCGCCGCCAGCAGCAGCTTCGGCCAGGCCATGACCGGCAAGACCGACGAGATCGTCACCTACGTGCAGCAGCAGGCCGACCGTCTGTCGAACATGATCGACGCCAAGCGCGGCGCGCTGGTCGACGCGATCGGCTCGAAGACCAGCCAGCTCACGCTCGACATCGACCGCGTCACCTCGGATGCGCTGAAGTCGATCGAGACGCGCGGCCATGCGTTCTCGCAGACGATGATGGGCAACGGCTCCGAAGTCGCCCGCACCATCAACGCGGCGAGCGAGATGGCCACCGGCGCAGTCGGCAAGTCGCTCAAGGACCTCGAGCAGGCTTCCCGCTCGGCGATCGACCAGTCGCGCCAGGTCTCGATCGCGGCCGTCACCGAGATGCAGGAGACCAGCAAGATCCTGCGTACCGACACGGTGGCCCTGTTCGAGCGTCTGCGCGAAGGCAACATCCTGCTCCAGGAGGTGCTGACCGGTGCGCACGACAACCTCAACTCGCTCGAGCGGGCGCTGGTGACACGCGTCGCCGACTTCGTCTCGGCGATGAACGACGTCACCTCGCGCAACGGCGCTGCGACGCAGAACCTGGAAGACCAGCTCAACGTCTTCAACACGAAGACCACACGGGCGCTGCAGGACCTCGGCGAGCTGTCGACCCAGTTCGACGCGCACGGCAAGGCGCTGGTCGAGGCCGCGCAGGTCGTCGAGGTGAGCAACAAGAACACCACCGCTTCCCTCGCCGAACGCAAGCAGGCGCTGGAATCGCTCGTCACGACCATCGACCTGCGCACGGCCGATCTCGACCAGCGTCTGTCGCGCTTCACCGGCCTGCTCGATGAATCGCTGGCCGCCGCCGAAGAGCGTGCCCGCGACATCGCCCGCGTCGTCGCGGAGACCGCTGGCGCAGGTTCCGCCGCGATCACCCGCCAGTTCGAGGCGGTGCGCGTGGCGTCCGAGGAGGAGCACCGCCAGACCATCGAGGCCATGCACGACATCTACCGCCAGACCACGGACGAGGCGGACACGATGTTCAAGCAGTCGACCGAGAAGTTCACCAACCTCGTCTCCAGCATGAAGCAGATGGCGTTCGAGATGCACAACGAGCTCGAAGCCACCCGCAACGAGCTGCGCCGCGGCGTGCTCGAGATGCCGCAGGAGGCCGCCGAGAGCACTGCGCAGATGCGCAAGGTGATCGTCGACCAGATCGAGGCCCTCGCCGAGCTCAACCGCATCGTGGCCCAGCATGGCCGTGGCCTCGACGTCTCCACGACGGGCCGCACCGGCGTGCAGCGCCAGGAAGAGCCATTGCTGGCAGCCGTCGGCACGCGCAACACCGAGACCCGCGGCCGCGACACCGGCAGCGCCTCGACGCTGCCGCCGCCGGACCTCGGCATGCCCGCCCCCTCGCGCCGCACCGAAGCGCCGCCGGTCGCACCCGCGGGCAACGACCAGGGCCGCGACGGCTGGCTGTCGGACCTCCTGAACCGCACGGACGCCAACCAGGGTGCTCCGACCGGACGTGAGGCCCCGCGTGGCCGCGCGGCACCCGCGCCGCAGCCACAGGCTCCGCAGGGTGGCAGCAATCCGCTGGAGTCGCTGTCGCTCGACATCGGCCGCCTGATGGACCGCAACCTCGCCGCCGAGATGTGGGACCGCTACCAGCGCGGCGAGAACAAGGCCTTCACCAAGCGCCTCTACACGCCCGCCGGCCAGAAGGCCTTTGACGAGGTCGCCCGCAAGTACCGCGCCGACCGCAACTTCAAGGGCACGGTCGACCGCTACGTCGCCGAGTTCGAGCGTCTGCTCGACGAAGTCGCCCGCGACGGCCGTGGTCCGCAGGAGCTGCGCAGCCACCTGACCTCGGAGACGGGCCTGGTCTACACCCTGCTCGCACACGCCGCGGGTCGGCTGGGGTAAGCGGCTCGTAACGACAACGAATAACGAATGAAAACGGAGGCCTCACGGCCTCCGTTTTTGTTTGGGGCGTCACTGCGCGAACAATTCGCCGCCTATTGGAGAATTACTGCGTCCTACAAGCACCGTCATTGCGAGGAGCTCTTGCGACGAAGCAATCCAGGCCGTTCCCGCGGAGATAGTCTGGGTTGCTTCGCTTCGCTCGCAATGACGGAGAAGAAAGGCGTGGACTAGACTAGGTGAATGCGCCCGGACCACTCCAATCGAATATCATTGGCCGCAGTTCTTCCAAGACAGATTCAAGCGTCGACAGGGTTGCTCGACGCTCTTCACGCTGACCCCATTTGGTCGGGCTAGAGGGATCAAGCGCAGAAGCGATCACGGTCACGTCGCCTTGAGCATTCGGAAGGTCAAGCCACATTTGAGCGCGCCGATTGCCAAGTCGGTCGAACACCCAGACCGAGCGTACATTGCATTCGCGGTCCAGCTTAGCCACTTGTATGCCGTGCTTTCTTGCCCACGGCGCTAGGACGGAGTCGATGACGTCGTATGGATCGCTTTGAAACACGAACGGATCGCCACCGGACATTGATCGGTCCTTTTGTCACTTCGGCTTCGGCGATCGGTAACCGATTCACATCGAGTCCTACTGCCGCTTGCGCTCGTTCGCTGGCGCCGGCCTCGGCGGCTCGGCGGGCGGCGGCGCGGCGGCCGGGGCGCTGTTGCTGGCGCCGAACAGCACGCGGGTCGGGTTGCGATCGAAATTGTTCACGGCGCGGCTGATGTCACCGAGGGTGCGGCGGCCGTCGGTCATCAATGCGCCGGAGCGCTTGTCGAAGTCATCGGCCAGCTCGCGGATCGACTTCACCGCCTGGAACAGCTCGCCGCCATCCTTGCCGCCGGCGAGCGTGTTGAGGCCGAGCATGAGGCTGTCGGCCTTGTGCATGACGCCGTCGACCTTGGCCATCACGCCGTCGATCTTCTCGGAGTTGCGCGCGAGCGAGTTGGTGAAGGTCTCGAGGTTCTTCAGCGAGTTCTTCACCGACTCCTGGTTGTCCGCGACGATCTTGTTGATGTTCTGGAGCGTGCCGCGGATCGCCTCGGTGACGTCCTGGAGCTTGTTGGGATCGGCCGTCAGCGACGGGATGCCGTCCTCGTCGAGCGGCGGCGGAGGCGCCGCCTCCTCGCCGCCCTTGAGCGAGATCGCGGCGACGCCGGTCAGGCCCTGGAATTCGAGGCCGACCAGGGTGTCCTTGCGCAGCGGTGTGTTGTTCTCGACCATGGCGAGTGCGACAACCCGCCGCGGGTTGTCGAGCTTCACCGAGACCACCTCACCTACCCGGATACCGTTGAAGTTGACACTGCCGCCGTTGCGCAGGCCCGCCGCCGGGCCCTCGAACACGACGCGCAGGGGGCTGCGCTGCTTGGTGGTGTGCAGCGACTGGAACCACAGCACGAAGCCGATCGCCGCGGCGATCACCGCCAGCGTGAACGATCCGATCAGTACGTAATTGGCCCGCGTTTCCATCAGCTACTCCGGCACCTCAGCCCATCACCGCACGGGCGCGCTTGCCGTGGAAATATTGTCTCAGCCAGGGATGCTGCGAGGCCTGCATGTCGGCGATCGACCCTGCCGCAATGATCTTACCGTTCCCTAAAACGGCGATGCGGTCGCAGGCTGTGTAAAGGCTGTCGAGGTCGTGCGTTACCATGAAAACGGTCAGGCCCAAAGTACGCTGGAGCGTCCTGACCAGCTCGTCGAAATCGCCGGCGCCGATCGGATCGAGGCCCGAGGTCGGCTCGTCGAGGAACACGAGATCCGGATCGAGCGACAGCGCGCGCGCCAGCGCCACGCGCTTGATCATGCCGCCCGAAAGTTCCGAGGGAAAGCGATCTGCGACTTCCGGCTTGAGCCCGACCATGGTGAGCTTGGCCAGGGTGATCTCGTCCATCAGCCGCTGCGAGACCCGGAGATATTCGCGCATCGGGAACTGGATGTTCTGCCTGACGGTCAACGAGGAGAACAGCGCGCCCTGCTGAAACAGCACGCCCCAGCGGCGCTCGACGCTGCGGCGCTGCGAGGTGCTGGAGGAATCGAGGTCGACGCCGAACACCTCGATGGAGCCCGCGACCTTCGGCACGAGGCCGATGATGGTGCGCGTCAGCACCGACTTGCCGGCACCGGATGGGCCGACGAAGCCGAGGATTTCGCCGCGCTTGACGTCGAGGTTGAGGCCATCGAGCACGCGCGTCGCGCCGAACTGCACGGTGATGTCGCGAACGCGGATGATCGGATCTTGAATCGCGTCTTGAGATTCTTGCGCCATCGTCACATCCCGATCGAGGCGAAGAAGATGGCGAACACGCCGTCCATGACGATGACGAAGAAGATGCCCTTCACCACGGAGGCCGTGGTGTGCTGTCCGAGCGACTCCGCGCTGCCCTGCACGGCCAGCCCCTCGACGCAGGCGACGATGCCGATCACGGCCGCCATCACCGGTGCTTTCACGATGCCGACGATGAAATGGTCGATCGAGATGGCGTCGCGCAGGCGCAGCAGGAAGGCTTCGGGGTCGACGCCGCCATAGAGCCAGGCGACGAGGCCGCCGCCATAAAGCGCGGCCATGGCGCCGAGGAAGGCGAGGATCGGCAGCGCCAGCACCAGCGCCAGCATGCGCGGCAGCACCAGGACCTCAATCGGGTCGAAACCCATCGTGCGCAGCGCGTCGATCTCCTCGCGCATCTTCATCGAGCCGAGCTCGGCCGTGTAAGCGCTGCCCGAGCGACCTGCGACCATGATCGCGACCAGGAGGACGCCGATCTCGCGCAGCACCAGCACGCCGAGCATGTCGACGACGAAGATGTCGGCGCCGAATCTGCGGAAATGAAAAATGCCCTGCTGGGCGATGATGCAGCCGATCAGGAACGTGATCAGCACGATGATCGGCACCGCACGCCAGCAGACCTGCTCCATGTGGTGCACGGTCGAGGTCAGGCGGAACGAGCGCGGGTGGATCAAGACGCGAAACCCCGCCGCGAGCACCGCGCCGAGCATGTCGACGAGGCCCGCAACCGTGCCGGCGACCCCGGCCACGGCCCGGCCGATCTGCTCCAGCATGCCGGTGATGGTGACCGCGCTGCTGTCGACGACCGGCGTCGCCCTGACCCGCCGCACCTCGTCCACGAGGCTCGAATAATTGGCGGAGAGCCCTGCGATCTGCGCCTCGACAGCGCCCTGGGTCAGGCTGCGGCGCAGCCGTTCGATCAGCCAAGCGCCGAAGGTGTCGAGCTTGGCGACCTCGGAGACGTCGATGAAGATGCTTTGCGAGCCGCCGGCAAGCTTTTCGGCGTCAGCCACCATCCGCTCCAGGACCGGCGCGAAGCTCGCGGTCCAGGTTCCGGTGGCGCAGAGTGCCAGCGCATTGCCCTTGGCAATCCGTTCCAGCTTCGGATCGCCGCTCAAGGTCTCCGCTCCCGTGCCGGGGCGCGAGAAACGGGTAGAATCAGATGGTTGCGCACACGCCCTTACCCAGAGAAGGTATCCCCAACTGGTTAATGTTAGTTGCTAGAGGTAACTAGCAGGTTCAGATTTCGCCAGAGTTCAAAATGACTTCCAGCAAAGTTCCGGCCCTGGCCGCGCGAATCGAGCGCTTTCCCATCGCCGGCAGTTTTACCATCAGCCGGGGCGCCAAGACCGAGGCCGTGACCGTTGTGGCCGAAGTGAGCCGCAACGGCCTCACCGGCCGCGGCGAATGCGTGCCTTATCCCCGCTATGGCGAGACGCCCGAGGCAACCCTAGCCGCCATCCAGGCCATGCAGGCGGCCGTCGCGGGCGGCCTCTCGCGAGAGGCCCTGCAAGCCGCCATGCCGCCGGGAGCGGCCCGTAACGCGCTGGATTGCGCCCTGATCGACCTCGAGGCCAAGGCGACCGGCCTGCGGGCCTGGAACCTGCTGGACCGCCCGGTGCCGGGCGAGCGCACCACCGCCTTCACGATTTCGTTGGGCACCCCCGAGGCGATGGCGGCGGCGACGGCCAGGGCCGCGCACCGGCCATTGCTCAAGATCAAGCTCGGCGGCGACGGCGATCCGGAGCGGATCGCGGCGGTTCGGAAGGCCGCCCCCGAATCCGAACTGATCGTGGATGCTAACGAGGCCTGGACCGAGGCCAATCTGGAGCAGAATCTTGCCGCCTGCGACGCCGTCGGCGTCACCTTGGTCGAGCAGCCGCTGCCGGCCGGGAAGGATGACGCGCTGGCGCGGATCAAACGGCCGCTCGCGGTCTGCGCCGACGAGAGCGTGCATGACCGCAAATCGCTGGCGCCGCTCCGAGAGCGCTACGACGCCGTGAACATCAAGCTCGACAAGACCGGCGGCCTCACCGAGGCGCTCGCGATGGCCGATGCAGCGCAGGCGCTCGGTTTCGAGGTCATGATCGGCTGCATGGTCGCGACCTCGCTGTCGATGGCCCCCGCAATGCTGGTGACGCCGCAGGCGCGCTTCGTCGATCTCGACGGCCCGCTGCTGCTCGCGCGCGATCGCGATCACGGGCTGCGCTACGACGACAGCCTGGTCTATCCGCCTGATACCTCGCTCTGGGGATGAGCCTTGAGTCGATGCCGCGCCGACCAGATCACCAGCGCGCCGGCCGCGGCCATCGCGGCCATGACGTAGTACAAGCTGTCGCCGATGCGGGCGTAGATCGCACCTGATGCGATCGATGTCGCTGCACCCAACAGCCCGTTGCACGCGGCGTAATAGCCCTGCCCCCGCGCGATCTGATGCGATGGCACGCGCTGCACCAGCAGGTTCATGGTGCCGACGATGGTCATGCCGAAGGTGAGGCCGTGGCCGAGCTGCACGATCACGAGCAGCGCCAGCGGCGGCTCCTGCGCGGTGACGATCCAGCGCACCACGGCGCTCACGCCGCCGATCGCGATCAGCGTGGACGGATGCAGCGAGAACCGCGGCGACAGTGCGAACACGACGATCTCGGCGATCACACCCAGCGTCCAGAGGCCCGCGATCGTCAGCCCGTCGAAGCCGTGGAGCTGCCAGTTGATGGCCGAGAACGTGTAATAGGCGACATGGCTGCCCTGGATCAGCGCGGCCGACGCGATGACGGCCCAGAAGCCGCCATCGCGCAGCAAGGCCTTGCCGGCATGCGTCTCCGTCGTCCTTCGCCTGACATCGTCGAGCGGCTGCAGCAGCAGGCTGGCGGCGACCGCAACGACGGTCCACGCGACGATGATCCAGATCAGATCGCGCGCCGCGATGTGGTCGACGAGAAAGCCGCAGGCGAGCGAGCCCGCGGCGAAGGCCGCCGAGCCCCACAGCCGCAACGGTCCGTAGTCGAGCCCGTAGCGGGCGACGCCGCGCAACGCATAGGCATCGGTCAGCGGGGTCGTCGGCGTCCACATCATGCAGGTGAGCGCATAGATCAGGAACAGCGCCAGCGGCTGCTGCTGCAAGCCGACCGCCGTGAACCCGATCGCGGTTGCCACCACCGACACCATCATGCCGGCGCGAATGGCATGTCGCCTTTCGGCAAGGGCGGTGATCTGCGGCAGCGTGGTGAAGCGCGTGATCGCCGGCAGCGCGTTGATGAGGCCGATCCAGCTTGCGTCGATGCCGATCGCCTTCAGCCAGACCGGAAAGAACGGCAGATGCGTGCCCGACACCGCGAAGACCGCCGAATAGAACAGCGCAAGACTCACGGCGAATCGCCGCTTCACGGCGGCTTGCGTGGGGATTTGTGATTCGCCTGCCATCAAACCAATTGCGATTCGGTCGATATCGTGGTGATCGTTACAGTAACGCGTAGTGATTTGCGCGACGAGATTGTCATGGCCAACGAAGCATTCGCCCTCTCGCCTATGTCTGCCCGTGCGGCCGAGCCGAACGAGCAGGATTACGACGCGATCCGCGAAGCCTTCATGGAGACCGCGCGCGGCCGCTGGTTCCTCGGCGAATATGCCAAGCGCAACCGCAATGCGGATACCCGCATGGTGCTCGATGCGGTCGCGAAAATCGAAGAAACCCTTGCGGCACAGCGACTACCGGTCGTCGAGGATCGCCTGCCCGAGGCGCTGGTCGAGATCCGCCGCGCCATCCGCGAGGCCGAGACCATCGCGATCGCCGCCTTCGATCCCGCGGCGATCGAGGCCAGCCTCGCGCCGATTCCGCGCGGCGTGCGCATCATCAAGGAGATCTCCTGGCGCTGGCGCGAGATCGGCGCCGACGGGCGAATCTGCGATCTCATTGATTCGCAGCTAGCCTCCATCGAGGCGGCTTGCGGACAGCTATCGACCATCGACCCCCGCGTCGAGCTCAAGGCCGCATTCGATCTGCTCAGGGATCGGGTCGAGCAGCTTGATGGTGACGGCGACACAGCGCCGCAAGCGGCGGTGCATCCCCCGCCTGCGCCGGTGCAGGAAGCGCCCGTCGCAGAGGCTGCGCTTGTCGAGGCCGCGATGGCCACCGAAGCACCCGTGGCTTTTACGGAGGCGCCGCAGGACATCGCAACGACTCCCGCGCCCGAGGTAGCGGTCGAAGCGGCCAGCGCCGCCGAAGCACGCGCCGTTGGCGAGGACGCGATCGACGTCGCCCCCCAGCCGGAGCTCGTCGCCGGCCATCACGTCGGCCCCGAAGAGGAGGTCGCAGAGGCCGCCGCCTTCACTGAGGTGACTGACGGGGTCTCGCTCGACGCCGCCGCGGAAGCCGAGGACGAAGCCATACTCGATGCCATCGCGCTGGAAATGGCCGCACCCGATCCGGAGTTCGACGAGATCACCGAACCGGTCGAGCTGGAAGCGGCCATTCCGGAGCCGATGGCCGCGGAGGTCGCAGCGCCGATTGCCGCAGAGCTTCCGGAGCCGGTCGCAGCCGAGCCGGCCGTCACCGCAGTCGCGGAGGAGCCCGCCGAAGACGCGCCGATCGCGATGGACTCGCTCGCGCGCCTCACCGACGCCATTGCGGAGGCCGCCGCCGAAGTGATGGAGCAGCCGGCCCCGGCCATGGCGGCCGCCGCGACATTCGGCACAGCTCCGACCGCGACGCTTCCAATGCCCTCGCCCTTGTCCGCCTCCTTGCCCGAGCCCTCGCTCGGCGCCACCATCCTCGCCAGCGGCATCCTGCAAAAGCCCCGCGCGGCGGCCAACGACCCCATGGCGCCAATCCGCCGCATGACCCAGGCCGAGAAGATCGCGTTCTTCTCGTAAGGGGCGCGCGCTCTCCACATCGTCATTGCGAGCGCAGCGAAGCAATCCAGAGTCTTTCCGCGGAGAGATTCTGGATTGCTTCGCTGCGCTCGCAATGACGGAACAAGGTGAATCACCGCACCCTCTCTCGTGTCCCGGACAAGCTGCAACGCGTAGGCAGTTGCGGCGCAGAGCCGGGACCCAGGCTGCTGCACGGGAGGTCTCGCAAACCTAGCCGCGCTACGCGAAGGGGGCCTGCCCGGTCGATGCGTCGACGCCGCCGTCGACTGGCAGGTTCACCCCATTCACGAAGCTGGCGTCGTCGCTTGCGAGAAATGCGATGACGCTCGCGACTTCCTCGGACCGGGCTCCGCGCCCCAGGGGGATACGTTCCACCAGCTTCGCGAACAATTCCGGATATTGCTCCATGATCGGCGTCGTCAGGTCGGTGAGGGTCAATGATGGGCACACCGCATTGATGCGCACGCCTCTCGGGCCAAAGTCGAGCGCCAGGCTGCGTGTGAGATTGCTGACGGCCCCCTTCGTGGCGTTGTAGAAGCTCAAGCCCCGATCGCCGCCGAGCCCGCTGAGAGACGACACGTTGACGATCGAGCCGCCGCTTTCGATCAGGTGCGGAAGCGCGGCGCGCGTCATGTAGAGGACACCGTCGACATTGACCGCGAAGAGATCTCGCCACAGCTGGACCGGCGAGCCCAGGAAATCGATCAGTGCGCCCGTCCCGGCATTGTTGACGAGAATGTCGATCCTGCCGAATTGAAGGACCACGTCGGCGACCAGGCGCTCGACATCTGCGGCGATCGAAACGTCGGCGGATCGGATCATGCAGCGATCGGTGCCGAGTTCGGCGGCGACTTCAGCCAGCTTGACCTCCCGGCGCCCGTTCAGCACGACAATGGCGCCTTCGCCGTGAAAGCGCCTTGCGGCTGCGGCGCCGATGCCGCTGCCGGCGCCCGTAACGATGACGACTTTATCCTTGAACCGATCATTCATGCCAATAACTCCATCCAAAACCGCGAGGTCCGGACAAGAGCTAGGACACCGGAAAGACAGCCCGGTTTCAGCCGAACCGGATTCGGTTACGATTGAAATCTATCGCGCGAAGCGTTCCGCGAGGCCGATCAGCCGCAATTCCAGACTGCGCCGATCGGCGTCCGCGTCCAGCACGGCCCAAAACTGCCGCCATTGTAGCGGCCGCCGCCGAAGCCGGGCCGGCCGAAATAGCGCCATTCGCCATCCCAGCCGTAATATTGGGGCACCGGGTCGATGTACCAGTGGCGGCGGTCGCTGCGCGACATACGCCGCATCGCCTCCTTCTGCTTGTAGAGCGGAATGCTGTTGCTCAGCGGCTGGCGATAGCCCGGCAGGAAGCCGTAACCATGCCAAGCCTGCTTGGGGCGTTTTTGAGATGACGCAGCAGACGCGATGGCGGGCAGCAGCGACAGGACGACAGCAATGGATAGACACATAAGGCGCGACATGGATCGACCATAGACAGTCGCTTGCCCGAAGGCCATTCAAATTCGGGTGCGAGACTTTTCGCCGCTTCGACTCATTGGCTTCTCCCGATAAGCTCGCATTGCGCAGCATGAGGGCTGCGCGTGAAATTTGCATGTTCCGGAGTGAGCGGATGTCTGAAACCCCGCCCGTCGGCGCATTCGCCATCGTTCCCAGCAACGACCTTGCCGCTGCGATTCCGTTCTGGGAACGCCTCGGCTTTGCGCGCGCGGGCGGTGACGCCGACTACGTGATCATGACCGGTTGGGGCTGCGAGGTGCATCTCACACGAGCCGGCAATGGCCCGTGGCGCGTGCCCGAGCACAATCCCTTCGGCGTCTTCATTCGCACGCCCCACGTCGAGGCCATCGCCGCGCGCGTGGACGATCTGATCATCCACCCCGGTGGCGTGCTGCGTCACCGCGAATGGGGGATCTATGAGGTGGGCATCAACGGACCTGACGGTCTTCTCGTCAGGATCGGCTGGCCGTCAGGGCTGATGCATCGCCCTAGCTGATTACGCCCTTCCGGATCAGGAAGCATCCATAACCCCTGCTGTCGCCGACCTGCACGACGCCAAAGCTCGCCGCCGCCGCGCGATAGAATTCCGGGCGCGAGAGCTTGCCGGGAGCAACGGCGCGGCCGACCGCGCGTTCGATCTCCGCCAACACCGCGCGCTGCACGTCGGGGACGCGATCGGGATCGTCGACCGGCGCCATCACGCGCACCGGATCGGGATCGGTTCCAAGCGTGAATCACGCAGCCTACGCTAGTGATTGCGATCACGGACCACGGGCTCGAACGCGGCCAAGCTTCCTCGCAACCAATCTCGCATCGAGATGAGTGCCAGAGGAGCACGCCATGTTCCGCCTAAAGCCTTTCCTGATGACGGCTAGCCTCGTGGGAAGCCTGTTCGGCTTCGCCTGCGGCCCTGCTTCCGCGCAAGTCGCCCCGGTCCAGCCTGCCCCGACCGCGCTGCAAGGCCCGGAACAGCGCGTGGCGCTGGTGATCGGCAATTCCAACTACAAGAACGCGCCGCAGCTCCAAAACCCCGACAATGATGCGGAGTCGATGGCGCAGTTCCTGAACTCAGCCGGCTTCGAGGTGGTCGCCGCGACCGACCTGACCCAGAACGACATGCTCCGCGTCGTCCAGGATTTTTCCGCCAAGGTTTCCGCGCGGGGTCCGAACACTGTCGCCATGGTCTACTACGCCGGTCACGGCGTGCAGCTCGCCGGCGAGAACTATCTCGTTCCCGTCGATGCCAAGGTTTCGAACCCCACCGAGCTCGTGAGCAACTCGGTGCGCCTGGTCGACGTGATGTCGACGCTGGAGACGATCCCGAGCCGCATGCGCATCGTCATCCTCGATGCCTGCCGCAACAATCCGTTCCCTGATGTCAACGACGCCGGCCGCGGCCTCGCCATCGTCGATGCGCCGAACGGCTCGATCGTCGGCTACTCGACCGCGCCGGGCGCGGAAGCACAGGACGGCACCAACGGCCACAGCCCCTATACCCAAGCCTTCCTCAACGTCGCGCGAGAACCCAACGTGCCGATCGAGCAGCTGTTCAAGCGCGTGCGCCTCGAAGTGAACCAGACCACCAGCGGCGCGCAGATCCCGTGGGAAAGCTCGTCGCTGACCTCGGACTTCACCTTCTTCGGCGACACCGCTGTCGCCGCCAACCGCGCGCCGGTGAATGCGCCTGTCGTGCAGGTGGCCTCCAACCTGCCGAGCCGCTCGACGCGCCAGGCCTATGACTACGTCGTGTCCGAGGGACGGCCGGAGTACTATCAGGAGTTCATCCAGATGTACCCGCACGACCCGCTGTGCGACCACATCCGCTGGCTGCTCAACAACCTGCTGATCACGCAGGCCTGGCACAAGGCGGTGCTCGCGAACTCCCCGCTCGGCTACAAGAGCTTCTATGACAGCTACGGCAACAGCCCCTATGCGCAATCCGCGCTGAAGCTCCAGGTGCAGCCAAAGCTGATCCCCCTGATGCAGGCGACCAAGTTCCTGGCGCCGCAGAACATTGCTCCGACGTTCAAGGTCAGCAATCTCGGCCAGCCCAAATACATGCCGCTGATGCAGCAGGGCAATGGCGGTGGGCAGATGAATGGCAATCTGCCGGTCGTGCAGAAGCCGGTGGACAGCAACGTCATCGGCAAGCTCGGCAATGGCGGTCAGGTCGTCAACCTGCCGGCGGGCAACAACCAGCCGAACGGCACGCCGTCGCAGACCCCGGGCAAGATCGTCACTCTGCCTGCACCGACCAACACCAATGGCGGCACCGGCAAGATCGTGACGCTGCCCGCGACCAACAATACGCAGAACGGCGGCAGCAAGAATAACGGCACGACCAAAGGCACGCCTGGCAAGATCGTCAGCATGCCGGTGAATATCGGCAAGGGTGGCACGACTGTCGATACGAAGCCGGTCGTTCAGACGCAGAACAACCCGATCCGCGTCAACAACGGCGTGAAGCTCAACAACAACCCGGTGAACAAGGTGCAGGTCCAGAACAACCAGCAGAACAACCGCCCGCAATTCAATGCGACCAACCGTGTGGTCAACAACGGCGGCAACAACTTCCGGCAGTCGATGAACCAGGCGCCCTCGATGGGCGGCGGCAACAACCACCGCGGCTTCATGCGCTGATCGCCACAAGCGAAACGACAAAGGGGCAGAGCGGCGACGCTCTGCCCCTTCCTCGTGTTAGAAGGTCCGAAACCTAAGCAACCAGCTCGGCAAACAGATCCGCATCCACATTGCCGCCGGAGAGTACGATGACGACGTTCTTGCCGGCGACGTCGAGACGTCCTGCCAGCAGTGCGGCAAGACCGACAGCACCGCCCGGCTCGACCACGAGCTTCAGCTCGCGATAGGCAAAGGCCACGGCCGCACCGACTTCCTTGTCAGATGCCGTCACGCCGCGCGCCAAGAGCTTGCTGTTGATCGCAAAGGTCATCTCGCCGGGGATCAGGGCCATCAGCGCATCGCAGATGGTGCGGCCCGCAGGCCCATGCGGCTCGCGGTGGCCGGCGGTCAGCGAAATGCCGTGATCGTCGAACGCCTCGGGCTCGGCCACCACGATCTCGGCGAGCGGATAGCGCGCCTTCACTGCCGTGGCGACACCCGCGATCAGGCCGCCGCCGGAGGCCGGCGCCACCACGATGTCGGGGCTGAGGCCGAGCGCAGCCATGTCCTCCGCGATCTCACGACCTGCGGTGCCCTGCCCCGCGATCACGAACGGATCGTCATAGGGCCTGACCAGCGTCGCGCCGCGCTTCTCGGCGATGCCGCGCGAGATCGCCTCGCGGTCGTCGCGATCGCGATCGTACAGCACCACCTCGGCGCCGTAGGATTTGGTGCGCTCGCGCTTCGACAGCGGCGCATCCGCGGGCATCACGATGGTCGCGTGCATGTCGAGGATCTTTGCCGCGGCCGCCACGCCTTGGGCGTGGTTGCCGGACGAAAACGCGACGACGCCGCCGGCGCGCTTGTCCTGCGGGATCGAGGCGACCTTGTTGAAGGCGCCGCGGAACTTGAAGGAGCCGGTGCGCTGGAGCATCTCCGGCTTCAGGAAGACCTTTGCGCCGACGCGCTCGTTGAGCACGGGAAAGGACAACAGCGGGGTGCGGATGGCGAAGGGCGCGATCACGCGCGCTGCTGCATCGATATCGGCAGGGCCGATCGGGAGGAGCTGTTCGGTCATACCCAATGTTATCGCGCCGGACGAGGCGCGGGGCAAGACACCTGCGCGCGATGAACCTTGGTTTTCAGGCTACGAAACTAACCGGCTCCGCCCCATTCCTGCCTGGAAGCACCGCGCCAACCGCCTTGATGCTGTCCACAAAGGCCCTCGCCGAGGCATCCCAGGTGTAGTTGGCGGCGAATTCGACGCAGTCCTGCCGGGACACGTCGAGCGCCGCGAAGCAGGCGTTGCGCAGATCGTGATCGAGGGCGCCGACCGGTGCATCGCCGATCACGTCGCGGGGGCCCTTCACCGGGAAGGCCGCAACCGGCAGGCCGCTGGCGAGCGCTTCCAGCAGGACCAGGCCGAACGTGTCGGTCTTGCTGGGGAACACGAACACGTCGGCCGCCGCATAGATTGCCGCCAGCGCCTCGCCGTGCTTCTCGCCCAGGAAGATCGCATCCGGATAGGCTTCTTCCAGCGCGACCCGCGCCGGGCCGTCGCCGACGATCACCTTGGTGCCGGGCAGATCGAGATCGAGAAACGCCTCGAGGTTCTTCTCCACTGCGATCCGGCCGACCGAGAGAAACACCGGCGCCGGCAGGCAGAGGTCGATCCCACGGGGGTGGAACAGGCTGGTGTCGACGCCGCGCGGCCACAGCACGACGTTGTCGAAGCCGCGTTCGCCAAGCTCGCGGGCGAGCGCCGGCGTTGCCGCCATCACGGCGCGGCTGGGCGCGTGAAATCGGCGCAGCGCTCGCCAGATCAGGGATTCCGGAACCGGCACGCGGGCGCGGACATATTCGGGAAAGCGGGTGTGGAAGCTGGTCGTGAACGGCAGCTTGCGCTGGCGGCAGTAGCGGCGGACCATCAGGCCGATCGGCCCCTCCGTCGCAATGTGGATGCTGTCGGGGCGCGCCTCTTCGATCAGCTTCGCGATTCGCGCCGGGCGCGGCATGGCGAGCCGCACGTCGCGGTAGCTCGGCATCGCGAAGGTGCGGAACGATTGCGGCGTCAGGAACGTGAACTCGACACCGAGCCCCTCGGCGGCGTCTGCGAGCTTGGTCAGCGTCCGAACCACACCATTGACTTGCGGGTGCCAGGCGTCGGTCGCGACCAGGATGCGCATCAAGCGGCCCTTGCTGCGACCTGCGGGACCTGTGCCGGCTTCCGCGCCTGATCCGCCCAGGTGATGATCTCGAAATGACCATCGTCATGCTCGACCAGCGCCGTGCAGCTCTCGACCCAGTCGCCGCAATTCATGTAGCGGATGCCGCCCTCGTCGCGGATCACGGCATAGTGGATGTGGCCGCAGATCACGCCGTCGGCGTCGTGACGCCGCGCCTCGGCGGCGAGCGCCTGCTCGAACGCGCCGATATAGTTGACGGCGTTCTTGACCTTCTGCTTGGCCCATTGCGACAGTGACCAATAGGGCACTTTGAACATGCGCCGGAAGAAGTTGACGAAGCGATTCATCTGGATCGCGAAGTCATAGGCCTTGTCGCCGAGATGGGCGAGCCAGCGCGCGTTCTGCACCACGAGGTCGAAGATGTCGCCGTGGATGACGAGATAGCGCTTGCCGTCCACGCCGGTGTGGACGGTGTTCTCGACCACGTCGATGCCGCCGAAATGCGTGCCGTAATAGTTGCGCAGGAACTCGTCGTGATTGCCGGGAATGTAGATGACCTTGGCGCCCTTGCGCGCCTTGCGCAGCAGCTTCTGGACCAGGTCGTTATGCGATTGCGGCCAGTGCCAGCTCGATTTCAGCGCCCAGCCGTCGACGATGTCTCCGACGAGATAGATCGTGTCGGCATCGTGGTATCGCAGGAAGTCGAGCAGCAGGTCGGCTTGAGAACCGCGGGCTCCGAGATGAACGTCGGAGATGAACAACGTGCGAAAGCGCCTTTCAGGGCTCTCGTCACTCACATCGTAACTTCCCATGCGACAGCCTGTAACAATATCCCGTGACAGGGGGATGACCAATGAATCTTTGAGGCACCCTCGGATACGAATCAAACCTCGCCTCGCCCGTCCCGCGAATATCAGTCGCATGCGACAATCAGGCGACATGACGCCGCAACGGCCTCCGCAAGACCCCGGAACCGATGGCTGATCAGGTTAACGGCAGCGGTCCCGCGCGCCGCTGGCGGCCCGGATCAGTAAAATTTGTGGAAATGATGGATCGGCCCGTGGCCGTGGCCGACGCTGAAGCGGTCGGCGGCCGCGATCGCTGCGCTGATCCAGGCCTTGGCGCTCCGCACGGCCCGCTCGAGATCCTCGCCCCGGGCAAGCCCGGCCGCGACGGCCGAGGACAGTGAGCACCCCGTGCCGTGGGTGTTGCGGGTGGCGACCCGCGGCGCCGCAAGCGCGATCGTGTTGTCGGCATCGACGAGATAGTCGATGCTTTCGGCGCCCTCGCCGTGCCCGCCCTTGATCAGGACCGCGCGGCTGCCCAGCGCCAGCAGCCGGCGCCCCTGGCTCTCGATCTCGGCCTCGCGTGTCGCGACGGGCTCGTCGAGCAGAGCCGCGGCCTCGGGCAGATTAGGCGTGATCACCGACGCCAGCGGCATCAGTTTCTTGCGCAGGGCTTCCACGGCCTCCGCGGCGAGCAGGCGATCGCCGGAGGTTGCGACCATCACGGGATCGAGCACGATATGGCGAGGCTTCCAGCGCGACAGCGCCGCCGCGATCGCATCGATGCTGGCGGCCTGCGCCACCATCCCGATCTTCACCGCGCCGACCTCGAGATCGGAAAACACGGCATCGATCTGCGCGGTGACGAATTCGGCGGGCACCGCGTGGATGCCGGTGACGCCGTTCGTGTTCTGCGCCGTCAGCGCCGTGATCGCGGAGGCGCCATAGACGCCGAGCGCGGCAAAGGTCTTCAGGTCGGCCTGGATGCCGGCGCCGCCGCTCGAATCGGAGCCGGCGATGGTGAGCGCCACGGGCGTCGTCATGGGGCGATTTTCCGCGTTTTTGAGACCATCACCCGTCCTAGCGCGCACCCCGGTGGCCCGCAAGTTCGCTTGCTAAATCCGGCCGATTTTGGCCTATTAGCCGCCAGATATGCTTCGGAGTGACTGCAATGGTTCCTTTTTTCGTCCAGATCAAATGCAAGCTCGGCCAGTCCTACACGGTCGCCAACGCGCTTGCCGAAGCCGAGATCGCCTCCGAGATCTACTCCACGGCCGGCCATTACGATTTGCTGGTGAAGTTCTACGTCGACAAGGACACCGACATCGGCCACTTCATCAACGAGAAGGTGCAGGTGCTGCCGGGCATCCAGGACACCCTGACCATCATCACCTTCAAGGCGTTTGGCGCGAGCTGACTGCGCGTCGATTGGAAAGGGCCTGCTTCAGGCGCCGCCTTCCTTGCGTTTCGGCCGCGGCGGCCCGTCCACCGGAGGCAGCGATTTGATGTACTCCGCCATCGCCGCGAGGTCCTCGTCCGGCAATTGCGAGGTGTTCTTGATCACGCGCGTCATCGCGCCGCCGACACTGTCGCCGTCGGGCAATTCGCCGGTCTTGAGAAAATAGGCAATATCCTTCGCGCTCCACTCGCCGAGACGCTTCTGTGTGATGTTGGGCACCCAGCCCTCGCCTTCCGGATTGGGTCCGCCGGCAAAGCGTTCTCCGGAGATGATGCCGCCAAGCGCGTTGCGCGGGCTGTGGCATTCGGCGCAATGGCCGAAACTGTTGACGAGATAGGCGCCGCGATTCCATTGCGGCGACTTCGTGCCGTCGGCGACGAAAGGTTTTCCGTCCATAAACAAGAATTTCCAGATGCCGATGTTGCGCCGGATGTCGAACGGAAAGCGCACGTCGTGGTCACGCACCTTGCCTGCAACAGGCGGCAGCGTTTTCAGATAGGCGAAGAGGTCGAGCACGTCCTCGCGCCTGGCGTGCTGATAGGACGTGTAGGGAAAGGCCGGGAAATAATGCTGTCCGTCCGGCGAGACCCCATGCATGACCGCGTTGACGAAATCGGCGTCGGTCCATTTGCCGATGCCGTAGGTCGGATCGGAGGAGATGTTCGGCGCGTAGAACGTTCCGAACGGCGACTTGATCGCGACGCCGCCGCCGAGCCTGGTGCGATCGGGCTGGTCGGGGACGGCATGGCAGGACGCACATCCGCCGGCGTTAAACATCACCTCGCCATTGGCGAGATTGGGGACATGGGCAGGCGCGGCGGCACCGGCCGCCACCACCGGCGCGCTGAGCCACCAATAGACGCCCGCAGCAGCGACCGCGGCAAGCAGCGCCACGACAATTGTTCGTTGCAACATGCAGATCCATTCATTGCTTGCCGCGAACTTATGACCGATGTCCACGCGGCTCCAGCCACGAAGAATTTAGCCCGCCCCGGCCGGATTCGGGAATAAACTGAAACGGCCAATGTTGGAAGGTTGGCAGGGCCAACGAGGCCTCAGGGAGAATGTCATGAACAAGACCGTCATCGCCATGGTCGCGCTGGGCGCCGCAGCTTTTGCAGCCCCCGCCGGCGCCGAAAAGCTGAAAGCAACGCTCGACGGCAAATCCGAGGTGCCAGCAACCACCACCAGCGGCGCCGGAACCGCCGATCTGGACTATGATGCCGCCAGCAAGAAGCTGTCCTGGAAGGTCACCTATTCCGGTCTGTCCGGCCCGGCAACAGCCGCTCACTTCCACGGGCCGGCCGAGGCCGGCAAGAACGCCGGCGTCGCGGTCGCGATTCCGAATGCGACCTCCAGCCCGGTCGAGGGCTCGGCGACGCTGACCGATGCGCAGGCCGCCGATCTGCTCGCCGGCAAGCTCTACGTCAACATCCACACCGCGGCCAATCCGGGCGGCGAGATCCGCGGCCAGGTGACGAAGTAACCTCAAGGCTGCTTCGTACGCGAAGGCCGGGCGCCGGAGGGAGCGTCCGGCCTTTTCGATTCCGCACGCCGCGAGGTGGCCGCGCACGCTCATTCCGGCATGCCGGCAACCCGGAGCGCTTGCGTCAGCTTTTCGACATCGTCCCGTCGGCGGTATCGCCGTGTGTACGCATCGATACGCTTATTGGGACATAGTTGCATCGCACGGTCGCAAATCCGCCGGGCTTCCCCAACCCGGTCTGACGCCGCATGGCATGCCGCCAGAATGAATTGCGCAGGCGGAAAGATCGGTATCAGCCTGATGGCGGCTGCCGCGCAAGCCAAGGCGTCATCATGACGGTCAGCAAGAAAATGAGCGTAAGCCAAGCCCGTCTGGGCATTGGCGCCCCCATGCGGATGAAGCGGGTTCAAACGCAATGCGGTGTTGAATTGCTCGATTGCGGCGTCACCACGACCAAGCCAGAGTTGGCTCCAACCGTTCCAATGTCGTGCGATGACGAGGTTTGGGTCCAGCTTTATCGCGCGCACGAGAAGAGCATCGCCTTCCTCGACCTCGCCTGCCACCTGGGAGAGCGCGTGTCCGGCCATCGCAAGCACCGACGGATCGTTCGGGTCAAGCTCGACCGCCCGCCTCGCCATCCGCGCTGCTTCACTGTGTTCATGGGCTTCATCAGTGATCCAGTCGAAAACATTCCTCAGGACATAGCAACGGGCGCCGAGCGCGTATGCACGCGCGAATTCGGGATCGATCTCGCGGGCAGTTTTTGCGAGCTCGATAGCCTCGATGCTTGCTTCCTCGGTGAATTTGAAGAAGGAGGCAAATGCCCGAAGATAATAGTCGTAAGCCTGAAGGTTGTCGGTCGGCTGGCGTTGGGCGCGCTCGATTTCGGCGCGCTCCAGTCGCGGGGAGATTGCGCCGATGACGCTGCTTGTCAGCCGATCCTGCAGGTCGAAAAGATCTTCGATCTCACTGTCAAACCGGTCCGTCCAGAGATTCAGGCCGGTCGCCGCGTCGATCAACTGACCGGCGATTCGGACTCGATTGCCGGCCTTGCGCACACTGCCTTCGAGCACGTAGCGAACGCCCAGCTCCTGACCGATCTGTTTGACGTCGATCGCCCTCCCCTTGGAGGCCAGAGTCGAATGTCGCGCGATGACGAAAAGAGACTTCGAACGCGACAGTCCCGAAATGATGTCCTCGACCATACCGTCGGCAAAATAGTCCTGCTCCGGATCCGGGCACAGGTTGGCGAATGGAAGGACCGCGATCGAGGGTTTGTCGGGGAGCGAGAGCGCAGGTTTCGGCGTCTCGGCTCCGCCGTCGGCGGCCGCTGCGCCCTCGGCGGCAAGCGTTTCCCGGACCTGCCCCACGAAGCGGAAGCCTCTGCGTGGCAGTGTTCTTATCAGCCGCTGCTCTTCGCCAGAATCCCCGATCGCGCATCGCGCACTGTTGAGGCGGGTCGTCAGCGCAGCATCGGACACGCAGCGCCCCTGCCAAATGGCATCGATGAGTTCATCCTTGCCTACGACGCGCTCCCGATTGCGGATCAGGTAATCGAGGAGATCGAACACCAGTGGCGTAACTGAGATCCGATCCGCTCCGCGATGCAGCTCTCGCCGACCGGCGTCGAATGCATACTCCTCAAAGAGATAGCGCACGGTGCGAATCCCTTGGGTGAGCCCTCCGGGACGACCGGGGTGGGCTTTTGGGCCCGCTGGACGTCGCAAGAATAAGCTGCCGGTAGGAAAAATGTAAGCTATCGGTCAAGCACGCGCGTCGGTCTTCGGGCACCTTCTCGGGGTGAAAAACACCCTCCGAAGGCACCGCAATGACCCTGATCCAAGGTACAATGTGGCCGGAACGGGCGTCCATATCGTCCCGGCATGTCCGCAGCCTGATCCGGAAGTACTGGGATGTCTTTCAGGCACGTCGCGATCGCCAGAGATTGCGCGGCACGTTGTCCGGCTTGAGTGACCGGGAGTTGATGGACATCGGCACGACGCGCGGCGAGATCGACTACGTTGCCTCCAGCCGCGATATCGACCCGCGAGACATCGTGAGCCATTCGCGCGGAGCGTAAGTCCGGAGCCATTCGGCCTGCCAGAAGATACCAGCCTGACCAACGGCTTGGCACCTTGGCTCGCGCGAGCGGCGGCATGGCCGACCTCATTGCGTTACTTGGGGACGCTTCGGCAATGCCGGGGCTACGCCCTCAAGCCGCGTTCAGCGCCTGCGCGAGATCGGCGATCAGGTCCGACGGGTTTTCAATGCCGATCGACAGCCGGATCGTGGAATCGAGCACACCGATTTTCATGCGGATGTCGGCGGGAACGCCGGAATGGGTCATGGTTGCAGGCAGGCTCGCAAGCGACTCCGTTCCGCCAAGACTCACTGCCAACTTGAGGATTTGCAGCGCGTTGAGGAATTTCACCGCCGCGTCCTTGCCGCCGACGATGTCGAACGAGAAGGTGGAGCCCGCCCCCAGGCATTGCCGCGCGAACACCCCTCCGGCCGGCGAAGCCTTCTCGAGATGGCCGAGGTAGTGAACCTTGGCCACCTTGGGGTGATCGCGCAAATAGTCCGCGACGAGGCGCGCGTTGCTGTCAGCCTTTTCCATGCGCAGGCTCAGCGTCTCGAGCGAGCGGTTGATCATCCAGCAGGAATGCGGATCGAGCTGGGTGCCGATCGCGCCCCGGAGCGCCTTGATGCCCTTCACGATCGCCTTCGCGCCGAGCGCGGCACCCGCGATCAGGTCCGAATGACCGCCGACATATTTCGTGAGCGAGTACAGGGAAATGTCCGCACCATGCTCGATCGGCCGCTGAAACACCGGACCGAGCAGCGTATTGTCGCAGGCGATGATCGGAATGTGTCCCTGGGTCTTGCCGATGGCGTCGGCGACACGGCGCATCATCGCGACGTCGACCAGCCCGTTGGTCGGGTTGGCCGGAGTTTCGATCAGAATCATCGAGACCCGGCCCTTGCGCATGGCCTCCTCCGAGGCCTGGCTGACCGCCGCTTCATCAACGCCATCGGCGAAGCCGACGGCGCCGATCGACAGGCGCGCAAGCGTGTTCGTCAGCAGGGTTTCCGTCCCGCCATAGAGCGGCTGGGAGTGCAGGATGACATCGCCGGGACGGACGAACGCCAGGATCGTGGTTGCGATGGCCGCCATGCCGGATGAGAACAGCGCGCAGCTCTCGGTGCGCTCGTAGATCGCGAGCCTGTCCTCGACGATTTCGCTGTTGGGGTGATTGAAGCGCGAATAGACCAGCCCCGCGCCCATCCCTTCCGGCGGCTCGCGCCGGCCGGCGACGAAATCGAAGAAGTCCTGCCCGTCATCGGCCGTCTTGAACACGAAGGTGGAGGTCAGGAACACCGGGGGCTTGATGGCGCCTTCCGACAATTGCGGATCGTAGCCATAAGTCAGCATCAGCGTTTCAGGATGCAGCATATGGTTGCCGATGTGCGTCTTCGACGGGAACGGTTTGACCATGGCCTGCCTCGCTGTTTTGATTCAGATTCTCGCCGCGAATTGGAACTCTGCGATCGAAGCACACGACTCGGATGCGCCTGCATCCGACAGCTCTCGTCAACGTCGCAGCGGCTGCGATTGAAGATAAGCCCATACGTGGCGCCCCGACAGCGATCAGCCAGGCCTCGCAAACAAATTTTGCCCTTGGTGTGGTTCGACGAATCGATGCCTCGGTCACCGAGGCACCTCAACGCAATGGTCCGAGCCTCCCCCGCCGCGGCCCTACCTATGACGGGCCGCCCGCAAACATCCCCGATTCCGTCCATCCATTTTCGTGTTGCCGCCACAAACAGCACTCACGAAGGCGTGACCGCGTATGGGGAGAAAAAAGTGCGCGCAAGGAGACCATGGAAAGTCGTGGGGGCCAAACATCACCACTCAAGTGTCGAGCAACTTCAGCTCGATCTGGCGGCGATCAACCGGTGCATACACGTGCTGGAAAAGGCGGACGTCAATCCTCAGGACATTGAGGTACTGACCGTTCATGCGCTGACGCTCGCCGAACAGATCGATGAGGTGCGCTGGTTGAACCCAGCGAAGGCTTTGGGGTGGTTACTCGAAAAAGAGACTCGCAGGCCTGCCGCTCGAAAAGCTTCAGGATCCGGCTGAGCAATTGCGCTCGCCTTCGATCCGCCCAGATGCGCGTCCGACCGAAAACGCGTACGAGTCAACCGAGGCGCCCGCACACAACGCAAAAAGGGCGGATGCCGTGCGCATCCGCCCTCACTTTTTGCCGACTCCGCGTCAGCTGTTCTTCACACGAAAGGTCTCGTGACAGCCGCCGCATTCCTTGCCGACCGCGGGAAAAGTCGCCTTGAGCGAATCCAGGTCCTTGATCTTGCCCTTGGCCTCGCCGACGACCTTGGCGAAGCTTGCGATCTTGGCGTCGAAGCCGGCCTTGTCCTCCCAGATCTTCGGCGAGGCGCTGTAGTCGCCCTCGGGCTTCTGGCCCTTTGCGCTCGCCGGGAACAGGTTCGGCAGCTTCTTGGCAGTATCCGCGAACTGCGCCAGCGCGCTATCCACCGTGGCCTGGTCGTAAGGCTTCTCGCCCTTGACGATCGCCGCAACCGCGCCGGCGTTCTTGCCGTTGCCCTTCATGAGGGTCTGGACCTCCTTGACGGAGTCCTGCTGCGCCCAAACCGCGCCCATGCCGAGCAGCAGCGCGCCCCCAACAACCAACACTCGCTTCATTCGCAAAATCCCTTTCCCTGAGACAGGATCGTGCTGACCCCACATTGGGCCAACACCGATTGGCAGAGTTCATTCCATCCAAAGCGCGGCGATAGATCGTCGCACTATGGATTATTTGGTCGAGCTCGAGATTAAAGGCTGTGACGGCGGTGGTGCTCGTTGACGGCGATCCACACCCGCTCCGGGGTGGCCGGCATGTCGATGTGGTCGATCTTGTATTCGCGCCAGAGCCCGTCGACGATGGCGTTGACGACGGCCGGACAGGAGCCGATCGCGCCGGCCTCGCCCGCCCCCTTCACGCCCAGCGGATTGGTCGTGCAGGGAACGTTGCTGGTCTCGAATACGAAGTCCGGACCATCCGCCGCGCGCGGCAGCGCGTAGTCCATGAAGGTCGCGGTGATCAGTTGCCCGTCAGTGGCGCCGTAGACCACCTGCTCCATCAGCGCCTGGCCGATGCCCTGCATGGCGCCGCCATGCACCTGGCCCGCCAAAAGCAGCGGATTGAGCGTCTTGCCGAAATCGTCGACGATCACGTAGTTGACGATCTTGATGATGCCGGTCGCCGGATCGATCTCGACTTCCGCCAGATGCGTGCCGTTCGGATAGGTGCCGTCGGCGCTGGCAAAGGTCGCGCTGCCGTTGAGCTTCGATGGATCGGCGCTCCCGCGCTTGGCGAGATCGGCGAACGACATTGAACGGTCGGTGCCGGCAATCCGCACCACGCCATCGGAGAGCTCGAGGTCGCCGGCGCTGGCTTCCAGCGCCTGCGCCGCGATCTCCTTCAGCTTCTGCCCAAGCTCGCGCGTGGCGCGCTCGACGCTGACGCCGCCTGACGGGATCGAGGCCGAGCCACCGGTGCCGAGCCCCGTGGCGATCTCGTCGGTGTCGCCCTGGCGCACGTGCACGCGCTCCGGGGGCAGGCCGAACTGCTCGGCGACGATCTGCGCATAAGCCGTCTGGTGGCCCTGCCCGCTCGACTGCGTGCCGATCAGAACGGTGACGTCGCCGTTGGGATCGAGCCGCACATTGGCGGTCTCCTCGCCCATCACGCCGCAGATCTCGACATAGCTCGCAAGGCCGATGCCGCGGATCAGGCCATTCTTCTTGGCCGCCTTGGCGCGCTTGGGAAATTCCTTCCACTCGCCGATCTCCATCGCGCGCTTGAGATGCGCGGCGAAGTCGCCGGAATCGTAGACCTTGCCTGTTGCGGTCTTGTACGGCAGCGCCTTCGGCTGAATGAAATTCTTGCGGCGGATGGCGTCCGGCGTCATGTCGAGTTTTCGCGCGCACGCGTCCACGAGGCGTTCGATGACGTAAGCGGCCTCGGGACGGCCCGCGCCGCGATAGGCATCGACCGGCACGCTATTGGTGAAGATGGTGCGCACCCGGCAGTGGAAGGCCTGGATGTCGTAGAGGCCCGGCAGCATGCCGGCGCCGCCATGCGGAATGTAGGGGCCGAAGGTCGACAGATACGCGCCCATGTCGCCCATCAGGTCGCAATCCATCGCGAGGAATTTTCCGTCCTCGGCCAGCGCCATCTTGGCGGTGGTGACGTTGTCGCGGCCCTGCGCGTCGCCCATGAAGTGCTCGGTGCGGTCGGCCGCCCATTTCACCGCCTTCTTGAGCTGCCGCGCGGCGACCGCCATCAAGGCGTATTCGCGGTACGGAAACAGCTTCGTGCCGAACCCACCGCCGACGTCGGGGCAGATCACCCGCATCTTCTCGGTCGGGATGTTGAGCACGTTCTGGCAGAGGATGTCGCGCAGGCGATGGCTGCCCTGGCTGCCGACCGTCAGCGTCAGATGATCGCGCTTGGCGTCGTATTCGCAGACGGCCGCGCGCGCCTCCATGAAGCTCGCGACCACGCGCGGATTGACGATGGAGATCTCGGCCACCGCATGCGCTTTGGCAAAGGCAGCTTCGGTCGCCGCCTTGTCGCCGATCGAGACGTCGAACAGCACGTTGCCGGCCTTGTCCGGCCAGACCTGCGGCGCGCCCTTCTTGACGGCGTTGACGACGCCGGTCACCGCCGGCAGCGGGCTCCATTTGACCTCGATCGCCTCGATCGCGTCGCGGGCCTGGTCGATGGTCTCGGCGACCACGAAGGCGATGGAATCGCCGACATGGCGCACCTCGTCCTTGGCGAGGATCGGGTAAGGCGGGCCTGTGAAGGGATCGGTCTCGAGATTGAACAGGCAGGGCAGATTGCCGAGGTCCTTGACGTCATCGGCGGTCAGGATCAGCGCAACGCCCGGCAGCGTGCGAGCCCGGCTCGCATCGATGGTGTATTTGGCATGCGCGTGCGGCGAGCGCAGCATCAGGCAGCGAAGCGCGGCCTGCGGCGCATAATCGTCGGTATATCGGCCCTTGCCGCGGATGAGCGCGTCATCCTCCTTGCGCAGCACGCTTTGGCCAACGCCGAACTTGATGGGAGCCGCCATTTTCTTATCCCGTCCTCATGGTTGTTTTGCGGGCATATTGCCGTGGAAAAAGTGGCAAGGCAAACGGCTTTAGGCGGGCATAGGCCGCGCAGGCTCGCCCGGTGCCTCGCCTGTCAGAGCGGGATGCGACGAAAACGCCGCAGCCCGGTCATTTCCCTGTGAGGAACGGTCCGGTTGATGGCACGATAGTTGCCGAACTCGTCCCGCGGTGCACTCCTAAGAAGTAGTCGTGCTGACTGCCGCTTGTTCGCAAAGCGTATCTCCGCTTCTGACGGTTGATCACCTATATCACGCCCCGCCTCCAAAGATCCGTGGCGCGATCTCTCAGCGTATCGATAGCGCGTTCAGGCGTGATGTAGTCGATCTCGCTACGCGTCAAGCCGATATCCATCAGCTCCCTGTCACTCAGGTCCTGCAATGCGACCTGCGGGCGCTGCCGCCGCTCCTGAAACGCACGCCAGTATCGCTTGATCAGTCTCAAGACGATGGAGAGGTCGAGCCGAAGCCTCGCGGCATCGCGCTCAATCTCGGATGAGATGTCCGTCTGTTGGGGTGGCATCGGATGCTCCTGCTGTTGTGCCGGCAGGGAGCGTGGCCAAACAAAAGGCCCCGTCCGATGCCGGCGGGGCCTGGTGGAAAAGATGTCGTCGTCGAATTCCTAGCGCGCGACTCCTTCCACGGCCCAGCCGAAGCGGGTCATGTGGTTGCGGTTGAAATGGCGCGACGATTTGATCATGCGGCGCCAATACCACGGCAATCGTGCAAAATCAAGGGATGTGCGGAGGTCGGTTGCACCTTGGAGGCGAGTCCCTCGCTCCGACGAATTCGCTCATTCGACGCGACGGTTCATGTCCCCTACGCGAGGGGCATTCCAAAGCGGACGTTTACGACCGCTCCGAGAGGGCGGCCATTGCCCCCTGGGACATTCTCAACAGCCGGCCGACCCGGACGAGCCGGCCGGCTGCGCGCATCAACGGACGTGCGTCGCTCAGGGACGAACGCGGATAATCATATTTCCCTTACGTCGCTCGGTCGAATTTAAGGCGGCGACGGCATCGTCGAGGGTCGAGACGTTGCCGATGTTGGTCCGCAGTCGTCCGTCCCGCACCCGCTGAACGATCTCACTCAGTTGGGCACGATCAGCCTCGACGACGAAGTCGATCGCCAGCCCGTTGGAAGGCCGCGCTTCCAGCGGCCCGACGATGGACACCAGTGTTCCCCCGGCTCGAATGAGTGCTGTGGACCGCTTCTGGATCTCACCACCGATAACATCGAACACCAGATCGACTTCGCCGATGTCCTCCAGTGCGTCGTTGTCGAGGTCGACGAACTCCTTCGCGCCGAGGTCGAGCACTGTCTGACGATCGGCGGCACGTCCGGAGCCGATGACATAAGCTCCGGCCGCTCGTGCGAGTTGCGTCACCATTGACCCGACTGCGCCTGCAGCCCCGTGTGCCAGCACGCTCTGCCCCGCCTGTAGGCGACCGTGCTGGAACAGCCCTTGCCACGCGGTGAGGCCCGAGATCGGCAGGCTCGCGCCCACGGTAAAGTCGACGTCGCCCGGCAGCGGCGCAAGGTTGCGCGCCTCGATTGCCACGTACTCGGCCAGCGTGCCGTCGCGATACCAGTCCGCGAGGCCGAACACCCGTTGTCCCACCGACAGCCCCGTCGTTCCATATCCAAGGGCAGAGACCACTCCGGCCAGCTCGTGCCCAGGGATCGATGGCGTTCGGTTGCGATCAAGGCGATCGGCCCAGCTCGAGGGCCACGCAAGCTCAGTCGGGATAAATCTCGACGCATGAACCTGGACGACGACATCGTTTATCGCTGCCTGCGGCTCGGGCCGGTGCACCAGCTTCATACCGGCCGTTCCTGCGGCTTGCTCCGTTACAACGATCGCCTTCATGAGATTTTCTCCTTGGTCATTTGTCTCTTCGGTGGAAATGTGAGGGAGCGCGCACGCGCCGGCTTTCCACAAAATGCCAGGCAGTGTGGAACTCCTGTCTCCGTGTCGGCGATCTAATTGTCTGCACCGATCGGAACTCCCGCCAAGCCCGATGGATCGGGCTCGCTCCGATCCACGGTCGTAGCGAGTAGATGCGTTGCGCCTGGCTATAAAAAAGTACCAAGATTGACGATTCTGGCTGTACCAACCGATGCCGTGATGTCGGCCTTGAGACTGTGAGCCGACGAGAATCGCAAAACTGGGCTTGGCAAGTTGCTGCAGACATCAACCGACTGGACTTATTCAGTCACCGGGGCATTGCGCGAGAACGTCGCAATCATAAGTTCGGGATCAATCAAAACGTAGCAAGCGGCGACGGTGTCGCCGCCTGCTCTTCCAAGGCTAGATCAAGGCGCGAGATGTGCCTTGATCTCCGCCGACATCTGCCGAATCGCGGCCTTGGGCTCGGGGTCGCTCTGGATGCCGTTCAGCAGGACGAAGTCGTGGATCATCCCGTTGTAGCGGGTCGCGATCACGGACACTCCGGCCTCCTTGAGCTTGCGCGCGTAAGCCTCACCTTCGTCGCGCAGCGGATCGTTCTCTGCGGTGATGACAAGAGCCGGGGGAAGCCCCTTCAATTGCTGCAGGCTGGCGCGCAGCGGCGAGACGTAGGGGTTGTTGCGCGTCGCCGCGTCCGGCGCGTACAGATCCCAGCCGTATTTCATGAAGGCGCGGGCGAGAAATCGTCCCGTGCCATATTCGTGGTAGGATGCGGTGTCGACACTGGCGTCGGTCGCCGGGATCATCATGACCTGATAGCTGATCTTGGGTCCGCTGCGGTCTTTGGCCATCAGCGACAACGCCGCGGTCATGTTGCCGCCAACCGAATTGCCGGCCACCGCGATCCGGCTACCGTCCGCGCCGAACTCTTCGGCGTGGCTCGCCACCCATTTCAGCACCGCATAGGACTGGTCGAGCTGCGTGGGAAAGCGCGCCTTCGGCAGGGACGTGTACTCAACGAAAACACCGATCTGGCCGGAGCCGACCACCAGGTCGCGCAACAGACGCTGATGGTTCTGGAAATTGCCGACGATCCAGACACCGCCGTGAATGAACAGCAGTACGCCGGGCTTTCCGGTCACGTGCTCGGGCTTCATGATGTAGATCTTCACGGACTGACCATCCTGGGTGATGGTCTGCTCGGTCGTGTTCACCCCCGACATGTCGACTGGCGTCTTGTTCTGAAGCTCCGTCAGGATGTCCTGCGGCTTGGGCTGGGGCAGCTCCCAGAACGGGCTCGGATCCTTGTTGATCTCGCGCAGGAAGGCGCGAACCTGGGGATCGATCCGGGGGTCGGTCCCGGCGTCTGGGGCCGCATCGGCGGCTTGGGTCATGAGGATTGCTCCGAGGCTGAGGATTGCGAGTGAAGAGAACAGTTTCATGGTCAACTTTTGCTTGGGGGTAGACGCACTCGCACAGCTAGCCCGCGCGGAGGGGCTGCCGCTTCTGTCAAATGACCAGTCCGATGACGGGACGGCGATCAGTCCGCGGGGCGGCTGATGCTTGCGAGAACGGGGCGTAGCCCGGACCGCGAGGTGATTCCGGCCTTCGAAAAGATCCGGTGCAGGTGGTACCCGACAGTTCTGTGGGACAGATACAGTCTGGCGCCGATCTCCTTGTTCGAGAGACCTTCGGCGGCGAGTTGCGCGATGTGAAGCTCCTGCGGGGTCAACGTGTCCCACACCTGTTCGGTTCGCCGGCGGCTGGTTTCGCCCGACGCTCGCAGTTCCTCGCGGGCCCGATCGCTCCAGGGCGAAGCGCCGAGCGCATCGAACATGTCGCGTGCCTCGCGCAACGGAGCCCTCGCATTGGCGGATCTGCGCTGGCGGCGCAGCCATCCGCCATAGGCCAGGAGAAAACGGGCTCGCAGGAACGGCCATTTCTTCGCGGCCGGCCCAGGACCTTGCAGTCCAGGACCTTGCAGTCCAGGACCTTGCAGTCCAAGACCTTGCAGGAAGAACGGCTCGGCATCTTCCGGCGCTGCGAGGAACGCCTTGCCATATTGCAGCATCGTCCCGACCCACGGCACCGGCGTCGGAGCCGAGGCGCGCTCGATCTCATCAAGCACGCGGCTCGCCTCGTCCGCATTGCCGGACGACACGGCGGCCTCCACGAAATCCGCGAGGCCAAAGAACTGAAGGCCGAAATTGAAAGCGGGATCGGCCGGCGTGAACAGGCGTCGCAGATGCTCAAAGGCCTCCCAATGACGGCCCGCGCCGATTGCGGATACGCCTCGTGCGATCTGCAACATGGCCAGCAGGAAACTCGCGCCGATGGACAGGGCCAGGGCTTCCGCCTGCGCCGCATACGCTTCGGATTGCTCCAGATTGCCTTGCATTCCTGCGAGCCTGGCTTTCAGGATCGTGGCTGCGGCAATCCACGGAAGCCCGCCGGTCTCTTCGGCAAGCCGGGCGGATTCCTCGGCCTCCCTCATGGCGCCCCGCCAGTCACCGACTTCCATTTCCGCCCACCCTTGGGCGAAAAGCACCCGGGCGAGATCGCTGAGCCGTCCCTGCATGCGCAGCACGGCACTGGACTCGGCGAGAAAGTTCACGCCGATGTCGAAGGTCCCGATGACATTGGCGGTGCTGCCGAGGATGCTCGCAACGGTGGGATCGCCGTGCGCCGTTCCCGCGAGCCCCTGAAGCTTGAGGTACAAGTCCGCCCCCCGCCGCAGCGGCTCGACGTAAGCGGATATCGCGATCAGGCGGGGGTCCCCGTCAGGCAATTCCAGCCGCGCAGCCGCATCGTGAACCCTTGTGCAGAGTTCATCGCTTGCGCTGCTCCACCAGCAGCGTTGCGCGGCTCGCCAAAGAAGATTGGCGGCCAGATCGATCGCGCCGGCGGCGTGGGCTTTCGCGGCGAACCCGATCAATGCGAGAATCTTTGCGGGATCGTTGACCGCCGGGGGCTGGCTGATCTCACGGCACCAGGCGATCCGGACCAGCGCCAACTGGTTCGTCTCGTCGATGTCGGCCTGCCGCAGCAGGCGCTCCATGAGTTCCGGCTGCCCCAGATCGGCGGCGAGTTCGGCCGCTCGCAACAGCCGGTCGCCTCTCGCCTTCGCCGTGCTGCTCAGCCGTGCCGCGCTTTCCAGAACCTCGATCGCCATCGCCACGGCGCCGCGCCGCAACGCGCGCGCCGCCATCAGGTCGTATTCGCCGGCGAGCTCGTCGTCAGGTCCGATCGTTGCTGCGGCACGATGCCACAATTGGCGGTCGAGCTGATCGTGAATCACGGCAGCAAGCGCGGCGTGGATCCTTTGGCGGGTCGCCGGGTCGGCGGCCTGGTGCATGGCGGAGCGAACGAGCGGATGCCGAAACCTCACCTCCGTCCCGTTGATCTCGATGAGCTTCGCGGCGACCGCGGGCGCGATGGCAGCGATACCCACGCGCTCGCCCAACACGGCTTCGGCGGCGGAAAGGATTTCGTGGAGCGATGTCCCGTCGTTCTCCGCCGTCACGAACAACAGCAATTGCGCGATGTGCGGGAGGTCGGACAAGCGACTGGAGAAGGCGCGCTCGAGCCGGTCGGTCAGCGGAAGCCACGGCGCATCTCCAGCGGCTCGTTCTCCGCGGGGCAGCTCCGCAAGGGCCAGCGGATTGCCCGAGGCCTCCCGAAGGAAGCGGCTGCGCAGCTCCGCCGGAAGGCCCGGCGCGTTGGCGTCCAGCAAGCGCTCGGCGTCGGCTTGATCGAGCCCTGAAAGGCGCAGCCTCAGGGTGGAGGCGTCGCCAAGCGAACTCTTGAAGTCGTCGCGCATGGCGACCACGAGAACGATCGGGTCCGAGCTCAGTCTGCGCGAGACGAAGGCCAGCACCTCAAATGTCGCCTGATCCAGCCATTGGGCATCGTCGGCAACAAGCAGCAGAGGCTCGCGCGTCGCCCTTTCGCTCAGAAGAGACAGCGTCGCGAGCGCAACCAGGAAGATATCGGGCGGCCCCGCGTCGTCATGCATGCCAAAAGCGGCCAGCAAGGCCGATCGCTGGCGAGGGACAAGGCCCTCGGCCCCTTTCATCAGCGGACGCAAGGCCTGTTCAAGTGCTGCAAACGGCAAATGGACCTCGGCGAGGACGCCGGTCATGCCCAAGACGGTGAAGCCGCGTTCACTGGCCCTGTGTCTGGCAACATCGAGGAGCGCAGATTTTCCGATGCCGGGCTCACCGCTGATAACAAGAGTGGATCCACCTTGGTCGATCCGTTCGATCAGGTGATCGATCAGCGCAATGTCCTGCGCGCGACCCTGCAAACTGGGAGACGCAAGGGTAGCACCAACCCGCCCTTTCCGCGGCGAGGTCGCCTTTTTCGCCCGTCTGGTCATCGCATAACCGTTGGTGAGACCGCACCCTTTCGAACTCGACCGAGGTTAAACGTTACCATGTACTGGGAACCAGAGGAGAGCCATATACGTGATGGCTGCTTCCGGCGTGTCTCGCCTGCTGCAGCAGGCTTTGGCCCGTCGGATTGATACAGGCCTAGCCACGCACCAGCGAGACCAACCAGCTGCGGCCGAACAGGATGAGGATCGCGAGCGCGTAGACGATGGTGCCTCCGACGGCCAGCAGCACCAGCATCAGCTCATCGCGGAAGTGCATCGAGCCCAGCATAGAACCGCTGAAGCGCGCGATCAGCCAGAACGTGGCGGCGAGGATCAGTCCGGTCAGCAGGAATTTGGCGAGCGACATCAGCCACGCGCGGTCCAGCACGAGAAAGCCTCGCCGCACGGCGAAGAACAGCACCAGCAGCAGATTGGTCCAGACACCGACAGCTGTCGCCAGCGCAAGGCCGATCTGGGCGAGCGAACCCATCAAGGCCACCTTCAGGGCGACATTGACCGCGATGCCCGTCAGCGAGGCGCGGACCGGTGTCGCCGTATCCTTGCGCGCATAGAAGGTCGCGACCGCGCTGCGGATCAGCACGAAGGGGATCAGGCCGATGGCATAGGCCGCGAGCGTGGCGCCGGCGGCGGCGGCATCGGCCTTCGAGAACGCCCCGCGGGCGAACAGCGCACGCATGATCGCGTCGGGCACGGTGATGAAGGCCGCCACGAACGGCACCGAGAACAGCAGCGTGAAATCGAAGGCGCGGCGCTGCGCCTTCATCGCGCCGTCATGATCGTTGGCGGTGATCCGCCGCGACATCTCGGGCAGCAACACCGTGCCGATCGCGATGCCGATCACACCGATCGGCAGCTGATTGAGGCGGTCGGCATAATAGAGCGCCGACAGCGCGCCTGCGGGCAGGAAGGTCGCGATGATGGTGTCGGCGAACAGCGCGACCTGTGTGCCCATCGAGCCCAGCGTCGCCGGCCCAAGCGCCTTGAAGAAGCTGCGGACGTCCTCGTCGAGCTTCAGCGGCGCAAAGCGCGGCAGGCCGCCATGGCGCGCGAGATCGCCCGCGAGCAGGAAATATTGCAGGAAGCCGGAAATCAGGACGCCCCAGGCGGCGGCGTGGCCCGCGCTGGGAAACCAGGCGGCGAGCGCCAGCGTCATCATCATGGAGATGTTGAGGAAGATCGATGCCGCCGCGGCGCTGGCAAAGCGCTGCATCACGTTGAGCATGCCGCCGTAGAGCGTCACCAGCGTGATCAGCAGCAGATAGGGAAAGGTGATCCGTGTCAGCTCGATCGCGAGCCTGCGCTGCTCGGCATCCTCGGAAAAGCCCGGCGCCAGAATGCTCATGGCCTGCGGCATGAACAGCCAGGCGACGATCAGCAGCACCACCTGCGAGGCCAGCAGCAGCGTGAAGATGCGGTCGGCGAACAATTTTGCCGCCCCCTCCCCGCGCTCGCCATGGACATGCGCATAGGCGGGCACCCAGGCGGCGTTGAAGGCGCCCTCGGCGAAGATCGCGCGGAAATGATTGGGCAGCCGCAGCGCCACGAAAAAGGCGTCGGCCACGGGGCCGGCGCCCAGGATCGCCGCGAGCATGATGTCGCGGGCAAATCCCGTCAGCCGCGAGAGCAGCGTGTAACCACCAACCGTGAAGATGCGTCCGAGCATGCGTCTGTTTTAGAGACTTATCAGCCCAACGATAAGGCTTTGAAGTTTGACGTGATCAAAAAAGACGGGCGCTCGGCTTGCGATGTGCATCGCCGTGCCCTCTCCCCTTGTGGGAGAGGGCAGCGCCGCAGGTAGATACAAACTCAATCGGGTGAGGGGTCTCTCTCCCAGCTTTCCGTGCGGAGAGAGACTCCTCACCCGTCTCGCCGCTATCGCGGCCACCCTCTCCCACAGGGGGAGAGGGAAAGAAGGGCAAAACGACGAAATCAGCCCGCGATCGCGCCGCGGACTGCGGCGATGATTCGCTCGTGGTCGGCTTCCGTCAGGTAGGCGTGCATCGGCAGGCTGATGACGTCCTGCGACAGGTTCTCGCAGCCCGGCAGGCCGCCGTCGGCGACCGGATACTGCTTGTAGGCGGTCTGCTGGTGCATCGACTTGCCGTAATAGATCGCGGTCGGCACGCCCTGGGCCTTCAGCGCGGCGGCGAAGCCGTCGCGGTCGGTGCCCTCAGGGAGACGGATCGTGTACTGCGCCCAGACCGAGGTGTTGCCCGGTGCCAGACGCGGCACGGTGACGACGTTGGACAGGCCACGCGCGTAACGCTCCGCAACCTTGTTGCGGGCGGCGATCTCGTCGTCAAAAATCTTCAGCTTCTCGATCAGGATCGCGGCCTGCATGGTGTCGAGCCGGCCGGTCAGGCCGAGGCGGACGTTGTCGTATTTGTCCACGCCCTGCCCGTGCACGCGGATGCTGCGCAGTGTCGCTGCGAGCTCGTCGTCATCGGTGAAGATCGCGCCGCCGTCGCCGAAGCAGCCGAGCGGTTTGGCCGGGAAGAAGCTGGTCGCGGTGGCGAGCCCGAAGGTGCCGAGCTTGCGGCCCTTGTAGCTCGCGCCAAAACCCTGTGCGGCGTCGTCGAGCACGAACAGGCCTTCGGCCCTGGCGATCTCGGCGATGGAATCGTGGTCGGCGGGCTGCCCGAACAAATCGACCGGAATCACCGCGACCGGCTTCAGGCCGGCCTTGCGGGCGGTCGCGATGCCGCGCTTCAGCGACTCCGGGCTCATGTTGAAGGTGGCTTCATCGACATCGACGTAAACAGGCGTCGCACCGGTCCGCGCCACCGGCGAGGCGGTTGCGATGAAGGTGAAGGACGGGCACAGCACGGCATCGCCGGGGCCGACATTCTTCGCCATCATGACCATCAGGATCGCATCGGTGCCGCTGGCGCAGCCGATCACGTGCTTGGCGCCGCTATAGGCCGCAAGCTGCTTCTCGAGCTCGGCGACTTCAGGGCCGTTGACGAACTGGCAATGGTCGAGGACGCGCTTGACGGCGGCATCGAGCGAGGCGCCGAGCCGGCGGCGCTGCGAGGCGACGTCGACGAAGGGAATGGGTTCGGAACGCAGATGCTGGTTCATGGCGCCTTGCGGGTTTTGAGCGGTCGACATTGAGAAGAGATCAGCCCGCGACGCGGCGCGGGCCCTTGCGGGCAGCCGACGAGGCCGCGGGCCGCGACGGTGTTTCCAGGCACTGCGTGGCGATCTCGAGGCTGGCGACGCCCTCGTCGCCGGTGACCGCCGGCGTCTCGCCGTTGCGGACGGCCTTCAGGAACGCGATCAGCTCGGCGCGGAGCGGCTCGTCGTGGCCGACCGGCAGATGCCGCATCGAATAGCTGCCGTCCGGCTTGAAGCCGAAGCACTCGGTGACCTGGCGCGTCAACAGATCGCCCATCACGTATTTGCCGCGGGTCGCGACCGTGACGCTGCGCGCCTTGAACGGCGTCAGCCAGTTGGTGTTGATGTGCGCGAGCACGCCATTGGCGGTGCGGAACTGCAGGAGCGCGATGTCCTCGCGCTCGGCGACCGCGCTCGACAATTGCGGCTGCACCTCGACGATGTCGGATTCGGTGAACCAGCGGATCAGATCGATGTCGTGCACGGCGAGATCGATGACGACGCCGACATTGGACATGCGCGGCGGGAACGGACCGACACGGGTGATCGCGATGGAGAGAATATCCTCGCCCGCGATCGCCTGCTTGACGGCGGCGACCGCCGGATTGAAGCGCTCGACATGGCCGATCATCAGCGTGACGCCGGCCTTTTGCGCGGCGGCGACGATCTCGCGGCCTTCCGCGACCGTGGAGGCGATCGGCTTCTCCACCAGAACGTGGACGTCCCTGGCGATGCAGGCCAGCGCGACCTCGTGATGCAGATGGGTCGGCGCGGCGATGGTGACGGCGTCGACGCCTTCGGCGAGGAGCTGGTCGAGCGTCTCGAAGCCCTGGCAGCTGGCAAGCTCGGTGGTGCGCGTCAGATGCGCCGGCGACGGATCGACCACACCGACGAGGCTGACGCCTGGAAGACCCGCGAGCACGCGCGCATGGTTGCTGCCCATCACGCCCGCGCCAACGACGCCAACGCGCAAGCCGGCCTTTGCCGGTGCAAACCCTTTGGAACTCATCTGAGCAAACCCCGATTCAACGCAAATCCCCGGGCCGCTTCTAGCACGGGCGCCACATTTGTGGCGAATGTCAGCCGAATTGACCGGACACGATTTGATTCAAAAAGTTACACGTTCCCCGGGCCTTAGCGCCAAAAGTTTGCGCCTTCCGGCCCGGGTCGCGTGATTCGGAGCTTGCTGGTTACGACCTTTGATAGTCGTCTTCAATCCGGATGATGTCGTCTTCCCCGAGATAGCTTCCGGTCTGGACCTCGATGAGTTCCAGCATGATCTTGCCGGGATTCTCCATCCGATGCACCGCGCCCATCGGGATGTAGATGGACTCGTTCTCGTGCACCGTCTTGACGGTCTCGTTGACGGTCACCCGTGCGGCGCCGCGGACAACGATCCAGTGCTCGGCGCGATGATGGTGCTTCTGCAGCGACAGCCGCCCGCCCGGCTTGACCACGATGCGCTTGACCTGGTGGCGCTCGCCATTGTCGACGGACTGGTAGCTGCCCCAGGGCCGGTGCACCTTGAGATGCTCCTCGGTGACCTTCGGCGCGACCGCCTTGAGCTTGGTCACTAGGCGCTTCAGGCCGTTGGCATCCTTCTGGCGCGAGACCAGCACCGCATCCGCGGTGGCGACCACAACGAGATCGTCGACGCCTTCGAGCGCGACCAGCGCTGCATCTGTGGTGACGTTGCAGTTGCGCGAGTCTTCGAACACCGCGCTGCCGTGCGAAGCATTGCCTTGCGCGTCCTTCTCCGACAACTCCCACACCGCGTGCCAGGAGCCGACGTCGGACCAGCCGCAGGACACCGGCACGACCGCTGCGCGCGAGGTCTTCTCCATCACCGCATAGTCGATCGAGATCGCCTTCGCCGCGCCGAACGCCTCGGGCTCCAGCGTCACGAAGCCGAGATCGCGGCCGGCATTGCTCACCGCATTGGAGATCGCCTCGACGCTCGCCGGGTCGACCCTGCGGTATTCGTCGAGCAGGACAGTGGCCGGGAACATGAAGTTGCCGCTGTTCCAGAGATAGCCCGAACTGACGTAGTCGGCCGCCTTCACGGCATCAGGCTTTTCGACGAAGCGCGCGACGGCGTGCACCTCGCCGGAGATCACCTCGCCCGGGCTGATATAGCCGTATTCGGTCGCCGGCCGCTCCGGCTTGACGCCGAAGGTGACGATGCGCCCGGCGCTCGCGGCGGTGAGGCCTTCACGGCACGCCGCGACGAAGGCCGCATTGTCCTGCACCACGTGGTCGGCGGCGAGCGCGAGCACGATCGCGTCACTGGCGCGGTTCTGCGCGAACACCGCACCCGCGGCGATCGCGGGGCCGGAATCGCGCCGCATCGGCTCGAGGATCACGTCGGCCTCGATGCCGATCTCGGCGAGCTGCTCCAGCACCATGAAGCGATAGGACGCATTGGTGATGACGATCGGACGATCGAACAGCGAGGCATCCGACACGCGCAGCAGCGTGTCCTGGAAGGTCGAACGCGTGCCGAACAGGGGCAGGAACTGTTTTGGGCGCACCTCGCGCGAAGCCGGCCACAGCCGCGTGCCGGCGCCGCCGCACATGATCAGGGGGATAATGCGTTTGTCCATCGTCATTTCAAACCTTGAAGTAGTCCCGATACCAGGTGACAAAATTACGGACCCCGAGCGCGATCGGCGTTGACGGTGCAAAGCCGGTGTCGCGCGTCAGATCCTCGACATCCGCGAACGTTTCCAAGACGTCTCCCGGCTGCATCGGCAGCAATTCTTTGATTGCCGTCCGACCCAGCTCCTGCTCCAGAAGCCCGACGACATGCATCAGCTCTTCCGGATGGTGGTTGCCGACATTGTAGACCTTAGACGGCGCATTTGCGGCAGCCGGGTCATCCGCGGGCACCCGATCGATGAGCTTGGATACTACACGGGTGACGTCGTCAATATAGGTGAAGTCGCGACGCATTTTGCCATGGTTAAAGAGCCGGATCGGACGCTCCGCCATGATGGCGTTCACGAACAGAAACAGGGCCATGTCGGGGCGGCCCCACGGGCCGTAGATGGTGAAGAAGCGCAGGCCCGTGACCGGCAGCCGGTAGAGATGGCTGTAGGACTGCGCCATCAATTCGTTCGCCTTCTTGGTCGCGGCATAGAAGCTCACGGGATGGTCGGTCCGGTCCTGCACGGCAAATGGCAGTTTAGTGTTGGCGCCATAAACGGAGGATGACGAGGCGTAGACGAGATGACGACAAGAATTGTTGCGGCAGCCCTCCAGCACGTTGAGAAAGCCCTGGAGATTGGAATCGGCGTAAGTGTGCGGATGGTCGATCGAGTAGCGCACGCCCGCCTGCGCCGCGAGATGCACGACTTTGTCAAATCGATGTCGCGCAAACAGCGCCGCGATGGTGTCGCGGTCGGCAAGATCGGCCTCGACGAAGGCGAAGCGGGAATCGCTCCGAAGCAGCGCCAGGCGCGCCCGTTTCAGCGCCGGATCGTAATAGCTGTTGAGATTGTCGAGCCCGACCACGGGCCGGCCCTCGGCCAGGAGCTGCCGGGCGACGTGAAAGCCGATGAACCCCGCGGCTCCCGTGACCAAAATCGCCTGATCCGTCATCCTGTTCCCAAGCGATCTGTTGCCACGCGGTCCCCAAGCCGGCCCCGCGGCGCCTCTTTAGCCGCGGTATCGAGGCCGTCGCAATAGCCCCGCGGCTATTCATCACCGCTCCGGATAAGCGCTATTGCAAGATCGGCGCCAAGACCATACCAAAGCGGCCGAATTCGACGCCTCGCGTCGGGTTGCCTCAAATCTTCGCAAACCCTGTTCATGCGGGCGAGATGCGCCGAATCCTGCTGTCGACGGCCAAAATCCTGATTTCCGGAGCGCTGCTCTACCTGGCGCTGCGCAAGGTCGATCTGTCCGAACTGTTCTCGCGCCTGACCGCGACCAGCCTGCTCTGGATCGCCATGGCGATCGCGGTCACGTTCCTGCAAATCTTCGTCGGCGTGGTCCGCTGGCGCGAGATCAGCGCCGAATGCGGCGCGCCGCTCGAGCTCGGCCGCGCCATGCGCTACAACGTGATCGGCGCGTTCTTCAACCAGACGCTGCCCTCCGCGATCGGCGGCGATGCGGTCCGGCTGTGGCTGGTCGCGCGCGCCGGCGCCGGATGGCGCGCGGCCACCTACTCGATCTTCGTCGACCGCGCGATCGGCCTCGTCGCGCTGGCGATCGTCGTCGTCGCGAGCCTGCCCTGGAGCTACGAGCTCATCACCGATCCGCACGGACGCTCGGCGCTGCTGCTCGTCGATTTCGCGGCGCTCGCAGGCGGCGTCGGTTTCCTGATCTTCGGCGCGCTGAAATGGTCGTGGCTGAAGACCTGGTGGGCCACCCATCACATCCACGCCTGCGCCGTGATTGCCAACCGCGTGATCTTCAACGCCAAGCGCGGACCGATCGTCGCAATTCTGTCGCTTCTCGTTCACGTGCTCGCCGTCGTCATTGCGTGGTGCGTGGTGCAGTCGATCGCCGCACCGGTCAGCTTCGGCCAGACATTCCTCCTCATTCCGCCGATCATGCTGATCACCCTGATGCCGATCTCGATCGCCGGCTGGGGCGTGCGCGAGGCGACGATGGGCCTGGCCTTCGGTTTCGCCGGGCTTTCCGCCAACGAAGGCGTCAACGTCTCGCTGCTGTTCGGCGCCGTGCTCTTCATCGTCGGTGCGATCGGCGGCCTGGTCTGGATCCTCAGCGCGGAGAAGGCCGCGAAAGGGTCGGCGCCGCTCGGAGTGCCGGAGTGAGCCCAGCCATCGACGCTGTTGCCGCCATGTCCTCGCTGCTTGCCGTCGCGGTCGCCGCGCTGATGTCGGCGATCATCACCTGGACCAGCCGCCCCCTGCTCCAGCGCTATGCCCTGGCGCGACCGAATGCCCGTTCCTCGCATCGCATTCCGACCCCGCAGGGCGCCGGCATCGCGGTGATCACCGCCACGCTGCTGGTCGCATCGGCCTGGGCCGCCTGGGCGAACGTTGCGATCCCGCCGGCGCTGGTCATTGCAACGATCGTGATCGCCCTGGTCGGATTCGCCGACGACATCGTGTCGCTGCCGGTGTTGGCGCGGCTCGCGCTGCAAGCAGCCTGCGTCGGAGCGGTCGTGTTCACCGCGCCCGAGACCGCGCGCATCGTGCCGGCACTGCCGCTTCCGCTCGAGCGTGGCCTCATCCTGCTCGCCGGCGTCTGGTTCGTGAACCTCGTGAATTTCATGGACGGGCTGGACCTGATGACGGTCGCGGAAGTCGTGCCCGTCACCGCAGCGCTGCTGCTGCTGGGACTGCTCGGTGATCTCTCGTGGCCCGCCGCGCTGATCGCCACGGCGCTGTGCGGCGCCACGCTCGGCTTTGCGCCGTTCAACCGTCCGGTCGCAAAAGTGTTCCTGGGCGATGTCGGCAGCCTGCCGATCGGCCTTTTGCTCGGCTGGTGCCTGCTGGAGCTCGCCTGGCACGGGCAGCCCGCCGCGGCGCTGCTGCTGCCGGCCTATTACCTCGTCGATTCCACCATCACGCTGTTTCGGCGCATCGCGCGCCGCGAACAATTCTGGTCGGCACACCGCTCGCACTTCTACCAGCGTGCGACCGACAACGGCTTCACGGTCCGCCGCGTCATCGGCGATGTGTTCGCGCTCAATCTATTGCTGGCGGTGCTTGCCATCATCACCGTCAGCGCAAGCTCGACCTGGGTCACATGGCTCGCGTTTGTCGCGGGCGCGATCGCGATCGGATTCGTGCTGCGCCGCTTCTCCCGCCCTCAGGCGTTCTGAGCCGACAGCGTCAGCCGCGCGCGGCGAGATGGACCACGGCGTCGACGCCTTCGAGCGCCGCCTGCCAATCGGTATCAGGGCCGATCGATTCGATCACGACCTCGTCGTCGATCCCCTCCAGGCTGCGTACCGCGCTGCGAACCGACCATCCCTCGCGCGCCAGTTCAGGCGCGACATGGCGGCCGACGAAGCCGCTCGCCCCTGGCACCAGCACGACCGGTTTTCGCTCGCTCATCGTTGCTCCGCCAGATCGGGGTTGCGCAACAATTCGTCGATCAGCCCGGCATAGGCGTTCATCGCGGTCGTCCGGTCGAATCTCGCTGCCGCCTTCACCGCGCGTTCGGCCATGGCGGCGGCGTCGCAGCGGGATGCCGCGCGGATTGCGTCGGCGAGCTGATCGGCGCGGCCCGGCGTCACGACCCAGCCGAGCCCGTTCTCCACCACCGTCAACGCAGCCTCGGCCTCCGGCTCGGAGACCAGCGCCACGGGACGGCCGACCGCCAGCAGATTGTAGAACCGGCTCGGCACCGACACCCCCGCCACGTCCTTGCGGTACGGAATGATCCAGAGATTGGCTGCCGCCAGGAACGCCTCGAGCTCGGCATCCGCGACCCGCGCCACGAAGGACACATTCGGCAAGTTCGCTTCAGTCTGCAACTGCTTCAGCCGCTCGAAGCCGATGCCCCAGCCGGACAACAGGAAGTGGATGTCCGGCTCGTCTTTCAAAAGGCGTGCAGCCTCGAACACGATCTCCGGATCATGGGTGAAGCCGAGATTGCCCGACAGGCCGACAATGAATCGCGCGGATAGCGCTTTACGGAACGGATTGTCCGGCGCCAGGGGACGTGCCGCGGGTACCAGCGTCGCCCAGTTCGGGATGAAGCGGATCTTGTTCCGCCTCATGCCGGAATAGCTCAAGAGCGGCCGCTCCGCATCGCGGCCGATGGTGATGACGGCATTGAGCGCGCGGAACATCAGGCTGTTGGCCGCGCGCATCGTCAGCGTCACCAACGAGCCGGGCTTCAGGATCTCCGCCATCACGAGAACATCGGGGAAGAGGTCGTGCATGATCAGCGCCGAGCGCGCACCCCTCAGCCTTGCTGCCGCCGCCACCGCATATGGCAGCATGAACGGCGCGGTGACGGTGAGCGCGACGTCACCTGCCCTAAGCTCCCGGATCAGCGCGAAGAACGTGCGCGCCGCGAACAGCAGCTCGGACAATCCACGCCGCACCAGCGCGGTCTTTCCCGCCATCCGGTTCTTGATGGCAATCACGCGCGGCTTGCCCGGGCCGGTTTGCGAGGCCGGCAATTCGCCGGGCGAGCCCGACAGCACGATGACCTCGTGGTCGACGGCGACGCGGCAGGCGATCTCGGCCATGATCGCCGCAGTCGTGCTCGGATCAGGCGGGTAATGCTGGCTCGCGACGACGATCTTGCCTTGAGAATGCATGGTCAAGCCGCGGTCGACCCGAATTCCGGAACCGCATCCTTCAGGATGGTCTTGATCGTGGCCCGATCGTCCCGCGTGATCGCCTGCTCCAGCGCCGCGATCCATTTGCGCAGCGTCTGCATCGGCGGCTCGTTCGGCTGCGCGGCCATAATGCCGGCGATACCGATCTCGCGGGTCGGCTCCTCGGAGGCGAACAGGATCTCGTGCAGGCGCTCGCCCGGCCGCATGCCCGTGAACACGATCTCGATGTCGTAGCCGGGCTGGAGGCCCGAGAGACTGATCATGCGCTCGGCGAGATCGACGATCTTCACCGGCTGGCCCATGTTGAGCACATAGACCGAGACGTCGGGACGCTGCGTTCCGAGCGCATGCGTCGCCGCCGTGATGACGAGATCGCAGGCCTCGCGGATGGTCATGAAGTAGCGGACCATGTCGGGATGCGTCACCGTCACGGGGCCGCCGGCCTCGATCTGGGCCTTGAACTTCGGCACCACCGAGCCGTTCGATGCCAGCACGTTGCCGAACCGGACCGAGATCAACCGCATCGGCGGCCTGACACTACCGGTACCTGCGGCGAGATCGTGGTCGAGCGCCTGGCAGTACATCTCGGCGAAGCGCTTGGTGAGGCCGAGCATCGACACCGGCTCGATCGCCTTGTCGGTCGAGATCATCACCATGGCTTCGGCGCCGGCGCCGTGCGCCGCATCGGCAACATTGATCGAGCCGAAGATGTTGGTCTTGACGCCCTCGCTCCAGTCGCGCTCCAAGATCGGCACGTGCTTGAGCGCGGCGGCATGGAACACGATGTCCGGCTTGAACTCCGCCATCAGGCGGATGATGCGCTCGCGGTCGCGAATGTCGGCGATCCGCCCCTCGATCGCGGCCGCCGTGCCGTGCACAGCGAGCGCTTCCGTGACCGCGTAGAGCGCCGGCTCGGAATTTTCCACGATCAGGAGGCGCGCGGCGCCGAAGGCGACGACGCGCTCGCAGATCTCGGAGCCGATTGAGCCGCCGCCGCCGGTGACGATCACCGCCTTGCCCCTAATCAGGGATTCGAGGCGCGCATAGTCGATTGTCTCGCTCGGCCGCAGCAGGAGGTCCTCGACCGCGACGGCCGTGAGGCGCGGCGTATCGCCGCTCTCCAGCGAGGGCATGCGATTGACGATCACCCCTAACTTGCGCGCGCGCATCAGGATCGATTCCGGATGAGCGTCCGGCTCGAACGCGGACGGCGTCATCACCAGGCGTGCGATCGGCTTGTCGCGTTTGGCGAAATCACTAATGACGTCCTCAATGTCGTCAATACCGCCCAGCACCGGCACATTGCGGATCAACTGGCCGCTATCTGCACTCGACGGCGACAAGACGCCGACCGGCCAGATGCGCTTGATCGCGCCGCTCTCAATGCCGCGCAGCAGCACCTCGGCATCCGCGGCGCGGCCGATCAGCAGTGTCGGCGCGGCATTCTGGCCCTTGGCACGACGCCGCACGCGCGTATAGCGGAAGTGCCGGTAGGCTATGCGCAACGCAGTGAGGAACGTTATCTCAAGGAACCAGTAGAGGACGATCGTCACCTTGCCGAGGAAGAAGGCCCCGCGGACGTTGGGGGCGACGAAGATGTAGTCGAGCGCCAGGAGGGCAACCGTCAGCACAGTCGCGACGCGGATGATGTTCAGAGCGTCAGGCAGCGAGATGAAGCGCCATTTCGTCGTGGTGAGGTTGAAGACGAAGAACACGACCATGCTGAAGGCGAGGAAGTAGGGCAGGATCTGGAATAGCAGCGGCAAGCGGTCAAAGAAGCCGTGGCCACCCTCGAAACGCAGGTAGAACGCTGCGAACAGCGCCGCCGTGGTCGCCAGCAGGTCGTGGAGCGCGATCAGGAAATTGCGCAAGGTGAGATGCGAAAGACGCGTCATCCGCCGACCGATGAAATCCCAGTTAGATGCAACCTGACCGCGCTGATAGCCCATCTCGTCAAGACTTGCCAGTACAAGGCTTGCCAGCTGCGCGGCCGTTCAGGAACCGGCTTCCCCCACCTTCGCCTCGGCGTGTCGGGCCCGGATCACCATGCCGCCGGCAACGCCGACGCCGATGACATACATCCAGCCCTCGTGGAAGTCGAACAGATGGGAGTTGAACAGCGAGGTGAAGACGTTCTGCACCACGACCAGCAGGCCAATCCAATGGGCCAGCCCGTCGCCGCGGAACAACAGGAGATGCAGGACCCAGATCGCGTAGAGAACGGCGATGCCGATGACGCCCCATTGCACGGCGACATTTAGCGTCTGGTTATGCGGATTGCCGATCACCTCGGCGGAGGCCTGGTAGCCGCTGCCGGTCTTGACCTGCTCGAACAATCCACGCGTCGAACCGGTGCCGTGCCCCTTGATCGGCGCCTCCGCGAAGAAGCCGAGCGATTTCCGCCAGAATTCGAGCCGCAGGCCCAGCGAGGTCGGCTCGCCCTTTTCGACATAGCGCGTGTAGTCGCTGGCGAAGGTGTCCGCGGTCTTGCGCAATTGCGGCGAGGCCTGCCAGGCGAGAGCGGCGCCGGCGAGCAGAGCGACCGAGATGATCGCGATGCTGCGCCAGCGCAGGTGCAGCAGTGCGAACACGCCGAACATGATCGGAACGGTGACCAGCGCGGTGCGCGACACCACCACGAAGGCCATGTTGACGAAGAAGCTCAGAGCCAGCGCGATCAATAATCCCGCGAACCAATAGCGCTTCTCGCGCAGCAGCATCACGATGGGATAGGCGAGCGCGACCGCGCACAGCGCGAATTCCTGGCTCTGGTCGATGTAGTTCTTGACGAAGATGCCGCGCTCGAGGTGATCGGGCTTGAGCGTCAGGTTGGGATAGAAGGCCACTAGCCACGACATCACCGAGAGCAGCGCGCAGGACACCAGGAACGCGATGAACATCCAGTGCCCGCGCGACGAGCGCTCGAAATGATAGAGCAGCACGGGCAGCACGAGCAGCTTGACGGTCGGATTGACCGCATAAAGACGCGCGCCCCAGGCCGCATCCGACCACAGCGTACCCACCAGCGCGAGCAGGACCAGCGCGATCGGCGCGGCCGCGATCGGGCGCTTCAGCGATTGCAGGAATGCGCGGACGTCGAGAAACGGCACCATGCAGACCAGGAACAGAGCGTTGAAGATCGCCGCGAGCGAGGTCGACCAGGGCAGCGAGGCCACGGTCAGGATCGCGAACAGGTCGGCCGTCTCGCACCACGCCGCCGGGCTGCGAAAGCGCCGCCACAGCATCTGGGCGGGCGTCTCCCGGGCGAGCGTCGTCGCCTGGTCCGTCACTTGCCCCCTCCCCGCGCGCGATGGACCAGCGCGGTCGTGCTGAAGCCCTGGAGGATGTCGACCAGCACGACGATTCCGCCGGCGGCTTCGACGACCTCATGGCCAACCACCTGCTCGCGGGTGTAGTCGCCGCCCTTCACCAGCGCCCTCGGCTTGATCCGGGTGATCAAATCGATCGGCGTATCCTCCTCGAAGATTACGACGAGATCGACGGCTTCGAGCGCCGCGAGCACTTCCGCACGCGCCCGTTCGTCCTGAACCGGGCGATCGGCGCCCTTCAGCCGCCGCACCGAGGCATCGCTGTTGAGGCCGACGATCAGGCGATCGCAGGCTCCGCGCGCCGCGGTCAACACCTTGACGTGGCCGGGATGCAGGATGTCGAAGCAGCCATTGGTGAAGCCGACGCGCAGGTCCTGCCGGCGCCATTCCGCGAGCTGCGCGTCGAGCGTATCAGGCTCGAGCACGATCTTCTCCTCAGCCGCGAGATAAGCATGCGGCAGGATCTTTCGCCGCAACTCGGCCGCGCTCACGCTGGCCGTGCCTTGCTTGCCGACGGCGACGGCAGCAGCCGCATTCGCCATCCGCAACGCCGTGTCCCAATCCGCACCCGCCGCGAGCGACACCGCAAGCGCCGCGGCGACGGTGTCACCGGCGCCGGAGACGTCGCGCACCTTCACGGGGACAGCCGGAACGTGAACGGCTTCGCCATTGCGCGGCACCAGCGTCATGCCGTGCTCGCCTTGCGTGACCAGGATCGCCTCGCAATCGGCGAGCCGCATCACGTCCTCGCTGGCATCGACGATGCTCTGCGGCGTGTCGGCGCGGCTGCGGGTCGCCTCCGAAAATTCCTTGCGATTGGGTGTGAGCAGCGTGGCGCCGCGATAGATCGCCCAGTTCAGGCTCTTGGGATCGACGATCACGGGCTTGCCGAGCGTTCGCGCGGCGTCGATCGTGTGACGGATCACGCGCGCGGTCAGCACGCCCTTGGCGTAGTCGGAGAGCAGCACGATGTCGGCGCGCGCGATCTGCGGCAGGATTGCGTCGATCAGCCTGGTCTCGATGTCGTCGGAGGCAGGCACCGCCTGCTCCCAATCCGCGCGCAGCATATGCGTGGAAAAATGCTCGGAGACGAAGCGGACTTTTCGCGTGGTCGGCCGCGACGGATCGCACACCAGCGCGCTTTCGATGCCGGCATGCTCCGCAAGTGCCGCTTCGAGCCGCTTGCCCGCATCGTCCTCGCCGACGAGGCCGACGAAGATGCAGCGCGCCCCGAGGGAGGCGATATTGCGCGCGACATTGCCGGCGCCGCCGATATGGATCTCGCTGCGCTGGGCGGCGATGACAGGCGCCGGCGCTTCCGGCGAGATCCGCGACACCTCGCCATAGACGAACTCGTCCAGCATGATGTCGCCGATGCACAGCACCGCACGGCCTGAGATGGCTTGCGCGAGAGCGTCGAAATCGAGAATGGGGGTCGGCATGGTCCTTGAAGCCTCAGCGGAAGCGGTCTGGCCGGTCGAGATAATCGCCGACATAGGCTTTCACCGCATCCTCGAGCGTCGTGAAGCCGCCGTTATAGCCGGCGCGGTGCAGGCGATCGACCTCGCTCTGGGTGAAGTATTGATAGCTGCCGCGGATCTGCTCGGGCATGTCGACATATTCGATGTTGGGCCTGGTGCCGAGGGCCGCATAGGCAGCGAGCATCAGGTCCCTGAAGCTGCGCGCCTTGCCGGTACCGACGTTGAAGAGACCGGACACCGACGGCGTCGCCAGCAGCCACATGACGACGCGGACGACGTCGTCGACATAGATGAAATCGCGGCGCTGATCGCCGTCGGCGATGCCCTCGCGGTGCGACTTGAACAGTTGCACGACACGGCCCGCCCTCACATCATCGAAGCGGCGCGCCAGCACGCTCATCATCGAGCCCTTGTGGTATTCGTTGGGGCCGAACACGTTGAAGAATTTCAGTCCGGCCCATTGCGGCGGCAGCTTCTCGCCGCGCGCGACGCGCTCGGCGACGGCGAGATCGAACAGGTGCTTGCTCCAGCCGTAGAGATTCATCGGCCTCAGTTTCTTCAATGCGGGCAGTGAGGCGTCGTCGTCGAAGCCGTCGGCACCATCGCCATAGGTCGCGGCCGACGAGGCGTAGATCAACGGCACCGCATCCGCCGTGCACCAGTCCAGCAGGCGCATCGACAGGCGAAAATTGGTCTCGATCACGAGGTCGCCGTCGGTCGCGGTGGTCTCGGAAATCGCCCCGAGATGAATCACGGCGTCGAGCTTGCGGTCCTTCAGCCAGTCGAGCAGCTCGGCCGGCGGGACGATATCCACAAGCTGGCGCTTGGCGAGGTTTCGCCACTTGCCCTCGGTCCCGAGGAGATCGCAGACGACGACATCGCTGCGACCGGCCTCGTTCAGCGCGGCGACGACATTCGATCCGATAAAACCGGCCCCACCGGTCACCAGCAACATTCCACCTACCCTGCCAGGTTTTGCCCTGCCCGATTTTCACGGCCCGGTCCTGCCCTAGCGCATGATCCGCCAAAGTGTAAGCGGTTTTGGGGTCGGCGCTGTCCCGGCTTTACCTGCAGGTCCGGAGCGGGTAACCGAACCGCCACATCAGCGCGTTCCCGGTCCTATTAACGAATGAATCAAGATTCGCAATTTAGCCGAGATGCAGATCGGAGCGACACCCGCCCGATCCTGATCATCCCCTATATGTGGATCGGCGATTTCGTCCGGAATCACACCGTTGTCCGGGTCCTGAACGAGCGCTGGCCCAACCGGCCGGTCGATCTCCTGACCACCTCCCTCTGCGCCCCCCTGGTCGACTACATGCCCGGCGTGCGCGATGGCATCGTGTGGGACCTGCCGCGCAGCCGGCTCGCCGTTGGCCGCCAGTTCGGCCTGGCGAAGCTCCTGCGCGAGCGGAATTACGGGACAGCCCTGGTGCTGCCCCGGACCTGGAAGGCGGCCATCGCGCCCGCCCTGGCCGGGATTCCGGAAAGGGTCGGCTTCGTCGGCGAGTTCCGGTTCGGCCTGCTCAACCGCTGGCGCTGGGGCGAGAAGAAGCTGCCCCGGTTCATCGACAAGAACGCCGCCCTGGCCCAGCCCGACGGTGCCCCCCTTCCCCCGGAATGGCCGGTGCCGCAATTGCGGGTCCCGGCCGAGGACATCGTCCGCTGGCGGCAGGCCAATGGCCTCAGCGCCGGCGCGGCGGTCGCGCTCGCCCCCGGCTCAGTCGGCGTCTCAAAGCGCTGGACCTACTATCCGGAGGCTGCCCGCCTGCTGGCCGAGCGCGGCCTGGAGGTCTGGGTGGTTGGCGGCCCCGCCGAAAAGGGCCTCGCCCAGGAGATCGTCGCCGCGGGCGGTCCGGGCGTGCGGGACCTCACCGGCAACGATCTGCGCAACGGCGTGCTGGCGATGGCCGCGGCCGGCGTCGCCATCTCCAACGATTCCGGCCTGATGCACATCGCAGCCGCGCTCGGCACACCCACCATGGGCATTTTCGGCCCGACCAGCCCCTATCTCTGGGCCCCCCTCAACGGCCTCGCCGCGACCGTGGTCCAGGACAAGAGCGTGCTGTCGTGCCAGCCCTGCCAGAGCACGATCTGCAAGATGAACGACCACCGCTGCATGCGGGATATCGCGGCTTCCGAGGTCGTGGCGATCGCGCAGCGGGTGCTCGGAGTGTGAACTCATTGACGCCATGCGTTGGTCGGGCAACTGGCAGCGAATCCAACAGCAGGTCTTTCCGTCCGCCAGCTTTAGTCAGTGACGTTGTCAGTTCATTCGCGGGATAAGGCTGCGTCGCTGCCGCTTGTGAAGGCTGAACCAAGATCACGTCGACAAAGACGAATCTTCATCGAGATTCGAACAAGAGGTTCGCTCCTCAAACGTCGCTCGATACATGCCTCTTGGACATTTTACACAGTTATGGAGGTAGCCCCATGCCGATCGTTCAATTCACTCGCTTCAAGACCGACAAGCCCGAGGAAATGATCAAGATCGTCAGGCAGGCGAAGAAAATCTTTGAGAAACACGGCGCCGAATTTCTTCGGCTCTCCCGCTTCCACACCGGCCAGTGGGCAGGAGAGTTGCTGGTTGCGACGCGCTATTCCAATTGGGAAGTTTACGGCAAAGTGCAGGAAGCCGTGGCAAACGACCCGGAGTTCGCGCAAGTGCAGGCTGACGGAATGAAGATTTCCCAACTACAGGGCCGCAACATCGCCGTTAGCATCGATCTCTAGCTGGGGCGCCGCCCCGCAGGCCACTCAAGCGCGGAGGCCGCCGGACAAATGCGGCGGCCTTTCCAGCTCTGACAGATCGCACTCGTCATCGCGCTACGCTGCGCTTTGCCTCAAGCAGACGAGCGCTCTGCAGAGCCTATTGACTTAGATCAACAACAGCTTCGCCAGTTCGCCGCACCCAAATACTGCTCAAGACCGATACGAAGGGGCGCGTCTTGCTGCGCCCCCATCGGCGTCGAAGAGGCTGATTTGGCAGTATTGACCATTTAGTCGGAGAGTTTCATGAGGACCTTCAATCCTTTGGTGACGCTGGCACTTCTCGTGACGCAATCGGCATCGATACAGGCTGCGGATTTGAACGGAGCTTGGACAATCGACGCCTCGGCCTGTGGCCAAATATTCACCAAAGAGAACAACAGGCTTGCCTTCAAGAAAGATGCTGATCTCCACGCCGGCGGTTTAATCGTCCAGGGAAGGCAAGTAACCGGCACATTTGAAAAATGCACGGTCAAATCGTTGCGCGATGACGGGCCGAATATGCGAATAATCGCGTCGTGCTCGGACGGCGTCGCGATTTCAGACGTCGCATTCGACCTGACATTCTCCGGAGAGAATAATATCACACTCAGCTCCAAGGAGCCGGTGCCAGTGCAAATGCCGTATGTGCGCTGCCCAATGTGAAGTCGACCGCGACGGTTTGAAGGAACCTGGATGGATGATCCGGGTATCGCAACTGCGGCCGATGATGACATCGTGCCGCTGTTTTGCCCGACGTGTCAAACGGCCTCGTAAAATCCGCAACGCATCGCACCGGCCGTCAACCCGTTGATTCCGCTGGCACCGGCTACTTTGCATGGGGTTGTTTTCGAGATTTTTGTTTGCGGTCGCGAAAGCGGCAGTTCAGAGCAGCGGACGATAAACGTCGCCGATCCGCGCCGCTTCGGCATCGAGGCTGAACTTCGCCAGCACCCGTGCCCGCCCCCGCGCGCCCATGGCGAGCGCGGCGTCCGGGTCGCGCATCAGCGGTTCGAGCGCGGCGGCCAACGCATCAGCGTCACCAGTCGGGATCAGCACACCTGTCGAGCCGTCCTCGACCACTAGCGCGGCCGCACCGGCGCGCGCGGCGACGAGCGCGCTGCCGGCCGCCATCGCCTCGATCAGCGTCAAACCAAAACCTTCGTTGCGCGAGGTGAAGGCGTAGATCGTCAGCCGCTGATACCAGCGCTGCACCGCTTCGATCGGCAGTTCACCGGTGATGACGATGCGCGACTGCAGGCCGGCGGCCTCGATCCGCTTCTTCAGATCGTTCGCAAAGGGAGTCTGCTCAGGCGTGACCTGTCCGACGATGATTGCAGTGAAGTCAGGATAGCGCGGCAGCAGGCGACACATCGCATCGACGAACACATCGGTGCCCTTCTGCGCGCGCACGCGACCGAAGCAGCCGATCGCGTAGCGGCCCGGCAGCGCGGCTTCCGCGAAGGCAGCGGCGCGATCTGGCGGCGGCGCATAGACATTAGTGTCAACGCCATGCGGGATCACCGTCGCCTTCACCTTCAGGAACGAGGCCGAGATGTCTGAAGTCGCGATGATCGCGTCCATGCGCCGGATCAGCCAGCGCGTGATCCAGCTGTGATGCCGCTGTGCGGCCGACGTGAACACGAGTTTCAATGGCCAGCCGAGCGCGCGCAGGAGCACGCCCGCGATCATCTCGTTGTTGCGCCGCGCGTGCCAGATCAATGGCGTCTTGCGGCCCCATAGCCTGAGGAAATCGGCAGCGCTCAGTCGCGAAATCCCCTCCGGCGCGTCCGAGCCGAACCACGCCGCGCGATAGAGCTTTGCCAGCCGTGGCGCCACCATCCGGTTGGTCGCGGTGACCCCGGAATAGCGCCTGTGCAGATTTGGCACGATCACTTCGAGATCGCCGGGGGAATTCGCCACGTCATGCTCCGTTACGGAAGCCCCCTATACGCAACATTAAGCATAGTGACCAGTTCAGGCCTGCCGAAACCCCCTCTTCACCGCGCAAACGTTAACGTGGCGCGTTGATCGAAGACGGGTGAGATCATGACTGTGCTAGTCACCGGCGGCGCCGGCTATATCGGAAGTCACACGGTCCTGGCGCTGGCGGAAGCCGGCGAGGACGTCGTCGTGATCGACGATCTCTCGACCGGTTTCTCGGCCTATCTGCCCGAGGGCGTGCCGCTGTTCATTGGCGACGCCGGCGACGAGAACCTGGTCGAAGGCGTGATCGCCCAGCACAACATCGAGAGCATCATCCATTTCGCGGGCTCCGTCGTCGTGCCGGAGTCGATGCGCGATCCGCTCGGCTACTACCGCAACAACTTCATGACCGCGCGCAACCTGCTCAACGTCGCCGTCAAGCGCGGCATCAGCCGTTTCATCTTCTCCTCGACCGCAGCGGTCTACGGCAATCCGGACCTGGTACCGGTGCCGGAGCACGCGCCGACGCGGCCGCTGTCGCCCTACGGCTCGTCGAAGCTGATGACCGAGATCATGCTGCACGACGTCGCCGCCGCTTACGGCATGCAATACGTGACCTTGCGCTATTTCAACGTCGCCGGTGCCGATCCGCAGGCGCGCATCGGGCTGGCCACCGTCGGCGCCACGCATCTGCTCAAGATCGCGGTCGAGGCCGCGACCGGCCAGCGCGCCAAGATCGACGTGTTCGGCACCGACTATCCGACCCAGGACGGCAGCTGCATCCGCGACTTCATCCACGTCTCGGACCTCTCGCAGGCCCATCGCTCGGCACTCGCTTACCTGCGCAATGGCGGCGCCTCGACGACGCTCAATTGCGGCTATGGCCGCGGCTATTCGGTGCTGGAAACCATCGACGCGGTGCGCCGGGTTTCGGGGCGCAGCTTCGCCGTGCAATACGCCCCGCGCCGGCCCGGCGACATCATGACCATGGTCGCCGACACCAGCCGCATCCGCGGCCTGCTCGACTGGAAGCCGCAATACGACGACCTCGAGACCATCGCGGCCCACGCGCTGGCCTGGGAAGACAAGCTGTTCCGCGAGCGCCATGGCGAGCTCCGCCACGCCGTCTCGGCCTAGATTCCATCCCAGCGCAAGCCCTTAATTGGGCTTGAAAAGCGCGGCTTTAGCGGGCACAGAGGCCCTTCGATCCCTGACGCGCGGGCAGGCTTTTCCTTGCCCCGTCAATGGACACCGGATGGCTCAGTTTCCAAAGAAAATCACCGACGATCCCTATACGGCGGCAATCCTGATTCGCCGCCTGGTCACGGAACAGGGGATCATCTACTGGCGGCGTTACCTCGTCGCCTTCGCGCTGATGGCGCTTGCCGCCGGATCGACCGCGGGCGCGACCTACGTGCTCGGCCAGGTCATCAACCAGGCCTATGTCGACAAGAACATCCCGGGCATCGCGATGTTCTCGGGCATCACGGTGATCCTGCTGTTCATCAAGGGCGTGGCGACCTACGGCCACATGGTGATCCTGACCAAGATCTCCAACGCGATCCTCGCCACCAACCAGCGCCAGCTGTTCGCCAAGCTGATGCGCGAGAGCGTCGGCTTCTTCTCCGAACGGCATTCGTCTGAATTCCTGGCGCGGCTGACCGCCGGCGCCAAATCCATCACCGACGTGCTCAACATGCTGGTCAACGCCGTCGGGCGCGACCTCATGATGCTGCTCGCGATGATCGGCGTGATGGTGTGGCAGGACCCGGTGATGTCGTTCATCGGCCTCGTCGTGGTGCCGCCGGCAATGCTGGTGCTGCGCAAGCTGGTCAAGCGCATCAAGGGCCTCGCCTTCAACCAGTTCACCGGCACCGCCGACATTTTGGAGACGATGCAGGAATCGCTCCAGGGCATCCGCACGGTGAAGGCATTCACGCTCGAAGACACCATGCAGAAGCGCATCGACGAGAACATCGCGATCGTCGAGCGCAACGCCAACAAGATGGCCCGCGTCGCCAACCGCTCCAACCCGCTGATGGAGATGCTCGGCGGCTTCGCGGTCGCCGGCTGCCTGCTCTACGGCGGCTACAGCGTGGTCGCGCTCAACGCCACGCCCGGCGCGTTCTTCTCCTTCATGACCGCGTTCCTGATGGCAACCGAGCCGGCCAAGCGGCTGGCGCGGCTCAACATCGACCTCAACAGCCAGCTGGTCGGCGCCCGCATGCTGCTCGAGGTCGTCGACAGCCCGGCGAGCGAACATTCCGACGACGACAAGCCGGCGCTGAAGCTGTCCGAAGCGAAGATCGAGCTGCGCGACGTCAGCTTCTCTTACCGGACCGGCGAGACCGTCCTCAACCGCATGTCCTTCGTTGCCGAGCCCGGAAAAGTCACCGCGCTGGTCGGCCCCTCCGGCGGCGGCAAATCGACCGTGCTGGGGCTGCTGCTGCGCTTCTACGAGGTGACGCAAGGCGACATCGTGATCGACGGTCAGTCGATCGGCGCGATCTCGCGCAAATCGCTGCGCGCGCAGACCGCCTATGTCGGCCAGGACGTCTATCTCTTCCGCGACACCATCCGCAGCAACATCGCCTTCGGCAAACCCGGCGCGAGCGAAGAGCAAATCATTGATGCCGCGAAAGCCGCCTGCGCGCATGATTTCATCATGAGCTTCCCGCTCGGCTACGACACGCCGGTCGGCGAGCACGGCACGCAGCTCTCCGGCGGCCAGCGCCAGCGCATCGCGGTGGCGCGCGCGCTGATCAAGAACGCGCCGATCATCCTGCTCGATGAAGCCACCGCCGCGCTCGATTCCGAGTCCGAGCGGCAGGTGCAGGAGGCGATCGAGCATCTCTGTCAGAACCGCACCACCATCGTGATCGCGCACCGCCTGCACACCATCATGCACGCCGATGCGATCCTGGTGGTCGAGGGCGGCGAGATCGTCGAACAGGGCCGGCACGACGAATTGCTCCGCCGCTCCGGTCGCTACGCCTCGTTCTTCCGCCTGCAACATCACGACGCCGGCGCTCTGGCGCCGATCAGCGCAACCGCATAGAGTTTCCTTCACCCCACCAAGAGCAGCGAGACCGCTCCATGAACGCCGCCTCCTACGTCATTCCGCTTCCGCCCCAGGCTTCGCTTCCCGTCGTCGGGGAGAGCGGCCGTTACCCGGTGCGCCGCATCTGGTGCGTTGGCCGCAACTACCTCGAGCACATCCGCGAGATGGGCAACGACGAGCGCGCCCCGCCGTTCTTCTTCGCCAAGCACGCCGACATGCTGGTGCCCGACGGCGCCACCATTCCCTATCCGCCGCTGACCAAGGATCTGCATCACGAGGTCGAGCTGATCGTCGCGATGAAGAGCGGCGGCCTCAACATCCCCGCCGACAAGGCGCTCGACCATGTCTACGGCTATGCCGTCGGCATCGACCTCACCCGCCGCGACCTCCAGATCGCCTCGCGCAAGAAGGAGCGTCCGTGGGAGATCGGCAAGTCGTTCGACGGCTCGGCCCCCTGCTCCGCAGTGCAGCCGGCCTCGAAGATCGGCCATCCCGCCAAAGGCAAGATCTGGCTGACGGTCAACGGCAAGGAAGCCCAGAAGGGCGATCTCACCGAGCTGATCTGGAACGTGCCCGAGATCATCTGGCAGCTCTCCCAGCAGGTGAAGCTCGCCGCCGGCGACATCATCATGACGGGCACGCCCGCCGGCGTGTCGCAGCTCCAGCCCGGCGACAAGCTCGAATGCGGCGTCGACGGCGTCGGCACGCTGAAGGTGAGCATCGGCCAGCCGGAATAGGCTGAACGACATCTGGAAATCGAAAGGCCCCGGACATGTCCGGGGCCTTTTGCATTCTACCAGGCCTTCACCGGCCGATTGGCGTGGCTTGCCTGCGGCACACCGCGATTGAGCGACATGTGCGAATGCACGCACAGCCAGCTGTCGCCATTTTTTGAAAACACCATCGTCGCCCGACCCGGCCGCGGAAACGCGCTGCCATTGGGATGATAGCCCGTGCTCGTCCACGGCGCGACCACCGTCGCCATCGTGCCGTCGGGGGATGCCAGAATGGAGACCTGCTCGAGCACGAAGCGGAAGTCGGTCGTCCTCGGCCAGACGTTGTTCCATTGGGACGAAACCCATTGGTCGAGGCCCGGGATGACATCGTTATGCGTGCCGAAGGCCAGCACGTCCGGGTGGAAGAGCGGCCGCGCCGAGGCGTAGTCGACCTCGCGGACATAGCCTGAGAAGGTATCCAACCACTCGCGGAAGAATTGCACGATCTCGGTGTTCGCAAGTGGCAACGGGGCCATTGCCTGCTCCATGTTTGGCCGCTAAATCGCGGCGACCTTGTTGCCATGGACTGAAGTGTGCGGCAAGATTCGCGGTCGAGGCTGAAGGGTCCGCCGCAGAGACTGCATCAGAAAACGAGAGGATGTCTCGGATGTCGAACACGATCACGGAGCTCGAGGGCCTGCTGATGCAGCGCTCGCTCACCGACCCACAGCTTGTGGCCGCAGCGGAGAAGGCAGCGGACTTCCGCATCCTCCCCGAGGCAACTGTCATCAAGATCGGCGGCCAGAGCATGATCGATCGCGGCCGTGCCGCGGTCTATCCAATCGTCGAGGAGATCGTCGCCGCCCGCAAGGCCCACAAGCTCCTGATCGGCACCGGTGCCGGTACCCGTGCGCGGCATCTGTATTCGATCGCGGCCGGGCTCCGCCTGCCCGCCGGCGTGCTGTCGCAGCTCGGCGCTTCCGTCGCCGACCAGAACGCCGCGATGCTCGGGCAGCTGCTGGCCAAGCACGGTATCTCCGCCGTCTCCAGCGCCGGGCTGTCGTCCGTGCCGCTGTTCCTCGCCGAGGTGAGTGCGGTGATCTTCAGCGGCATGCCGCCCTATAGCCTTTGGATGCGGCCCGCGGCCGAGGGCGTGATTCCGCCCTACCGGACCGACGCCGGATGCTTCCTCGTCGCCGAGCAGTTCGGCTGCAAGGCGATGATCTATGTGAAGGACGAGAACGGCCTCTACACCGCGAACCCCAAGACGTCGAAGAACGCGACCTTCATCCCGAAGATCTCGGTGGCGGAGATGAAGGCCAAGGGCCTGCAGGATTCGATCCTCGAATTCCCGGTGCTCGATCTCCTCACCTCGGCGCGCCATGTCCGGCAGGTGCAGATCATCAACGGCCTCGTCCCCGGAAATCTCACCCGCGCGCTCGCGGGCGAGCATGTCGGCACCATCATCACCGCGAGCTGAAGAGAGCACCGTCATGGCTGATACCAACCAGATCAAGCACGTCGCCTCGCCGCTCGCGCGCCAGACTCTGCTCGACAGCGATCTCACCCGTCCCGTCGCCGGCAACCGTCCGATCAAGCTGCTGCCCTGGCTGCAGGTCATCAAGATCGGCGGCCGCATCATGGACCGCGGTCACGAAGCGATCCTCCCGCTCGTCGACGAGCTGCGGTCGCTCTTGCCGGAGCATCGCCTGCTCATCCTGACCGGCGCCGGCATCCGCGCCCGCCATCTCTACAGCGTCGGCCTCGATCTCGGCCTTCCCGTGGGTTCGCTCGCACCGCTCGCCGCCAGCGAGGCCGGCCAGAACGGCCACATCCTGGCAAGCCTGCTCGCACCGGAGGGTGTCTCCTATGTCGAGCACCCGACCATCGCGAGCCAGCTCGCCATTCACCTCCAGGCGGCGCGCGCTGTCGTCGGCAGCGCGTTCCCGCCCTACCACCATCATGAATTCCCGACCGCGCGCATCCCGCTGCATCGGGCCGATACCGGCGCCTTCCTGCTCGCCGACGCGCTCGGTGCGGCGGGCCTCACGATCGTTGAAGACGTCGATGGCGTCTACACAACCGATCCCAATGGCGCGGATGGCAAGAAGGCCGAGCTGCTGAAAGAGACGAGCTTTGCCGATCTTGCGAAGCTGAAGGGCACACTGCCGTTCGATCCCGCGCTGCTCGAGGTGATGGCCAACGCACGACACATCGCGCGCGTGCAGGTCGTCAACGGTCTCGTGCCGGGTCGGATCAGCGCGGCGCTGCGCGGCCAGCATGTGGGGTCGATCATCAATACCGGCGCCAAGCCGGTGTGAGGCCGCAGCAACGTCCGCAAAAACAAACCCCGGAGCGTTGCTCCGGGGTTTTTCGTTGGGCGGATTAGCGCAGCGCCGACATTACGATGAGGCCGAGGATCAGCGCCGTCAGCGAATATTTCAGCGTGTAGTAGACGTTGCGGTTCCACTCCTTGACCTTGCGGCTGCCGAGATGGATCTCATAGAGCTTGCCGAACACCTTGTTGAGCACGCCAACGCTCTCGCCGTCCACGTTCTGGGTCGCCGACGCCTTGACGATGTGATGGCTGACCCAGCGGTTGATCGCGGTCATGAAGCCGTACTTCATCGGGCGCTCGACGTCGCAGAACAGGATGATGCGGTTGACGTCGGTCGCATTCTCCGCGCTGTGGATGAAGGTCTCGTCGAACATGAAGGCCTCGCCGTCGCGCCAGACGCATTCGACGCCGTCGACGAGGATGCGGCACTTGTTCGAGTTCGGCGTGACGAGGCCGAGGTGATAGCGCAGCGAGCCGGCGAACGGATCGCGGTGCGCGCCAAGCTTGCCGCCCGGCGGCAGCATCGCGAACATCGCGCCATGCACGCTCGGGATCGACTTGAGTAGCTCCACCGTCTTCGGGCACAGCGTGTTCGCCGACGGCAGAAAGTCGTCATACCATTTCAGGTAAAACCGCTTCCAGCCGCTCTTGAAGAACGAGTAGAAGCCCCAATCGTTGTTCTTCGCAGCGGCCCGAATGAAGCCTTCGTCGAACAGGCGCACTGCCTCGTCGCGAATGGTCTCCCAATTCTCGCTGAGCGGCTTCAGCTCCGGAAACTGCTCGACCGGGATCACCGGCTTGTTCGGCACGGCCGAGCCCGCATACATCAGCACGTTGTAGGGCGCGAGATAGGTCGAGTGATCGCCGAGCTGGCGGGCGAAGCGCAGTCGCTGCTTGCCGCGGAAGTGAACGTAAATGGTCGAAGCCGCGAGCACATAGAGAATGACAAGTTGCGGCGCAAAAAGCTGCTTCAGCATTTCCCCAAATCCCGAGTGACCCAGCCGGGGACGTCATCTACTCCGACCCGGCCCGAGCTGCAAGATATTGGCGTGCATCCTGAGGCTGTTCCGCAGGTTGTGATTGGGACGTCCCGAGCCGTTCCGCGCACAATTTGAAATCGTAGCCGACCCGTCGCCAATCCCCGCGTTGCGGTCGGTTTGCGGCGTGCTATCCTGGTTCCAGGGTTGGAAAATCGGGGTGCGTCTTGGGGATGTGGCGGTCGTTGGCGGGCTCCGCGCTCGCGCTGGTTCTGCTTGGAATATTCGCACCCGTGAACGGCCAAGGCACTTCGCCGTCACCCCAAGGCGGCAAGCCTCCGGATCCGGAGCTGCGCGGCCAGTGGCTACGGGTCGGGCAGACATTCGCCTGCAAGGTCGAAGCCGGTAAGCGCATCACCCCGCCCGATCCCGACGTGCTTAGCTTTGCCTGCCAGCGCATGGGCGCGCTCGGCGTCGGCATCTCGGAGGCCTCGCTCAAGGCCGTGCTCGGCGAGCCACACCGCAAGCTGCCGCAACCGAACAACGCGACGGCCTATGTCTACTTCCTCGGCAAGACCGGCGAGTTTCCCTATCTTGCCGCCATCGTGAAAGCGAACCGCACCGTCGCACTCCAGATCAGCGGCGAGGCACCGGTCGCCGCCTACAGCTTCAACCGGGTCAATCTGGGCGACAGCACCGACAAACTGATGGCGCAGTTCGGCGGCCCATTCCACGTCGGGCCGAGCGGGCTGGAGAAGACCGAGCTCTGGACTTACGAGCCATGGCCCTTCTCATTCGAGGTGAGGCAGGACCGCGTCACCTCGATCCGGATCAGCGATCCGACCGTCGGGGCAAAGTAGGTTCGATTGCGCGCGTGCCGCTCAGACCCGCGACAGCGCCTGGAGACCCTTGAAGGTCAGGCGCTTCGGGTCGGTGACGCCGGCGAGATAGAGCCGACGGATGAAGGCGCTGACGGCGTCGCGGTCGCAATCGGTCAGCGCGACGACGGCGTCGACCGCAATCTTCTGGGCTTCCATTGGGCTCACCTCGGCCTTGCGAGTAACCCCGGCCGAGACAGGCTAGGACTCACCGGTTAATCCGGCGTTAACCGTTCGGGCAGCATGGCCGATTCAGGCGAGTGGCCGTATACGCAAAACAACGCATTGGCAGTCGCTGTGCGGCCGCAATGTCTAGCGTGCACCGAGGCTCTTCTTGAGCTGCGCAAAGTGCTTCTTCAGCCGGGGCACGGCGAAGTCGGTGAAGGCCCGTACCTTCGGCACCGCGAGCCGGCCCTGCGGGCAGATCAGATGCGCGGGCATCTCCGGATCCTCATCGTCGGCCAGCACGATCTCGAGCTCGCCGCGCGCGACCTGCTCGGCCACCTGGTACGAATACATCCGCGCCACGCCGCGCCCGGCGACCGCGGACGCCACCGCCGCATAGGTGCTGTTGACGACGAGCCGCGGCGTGAACTGGACTGTCCTGGCTGCCGATGAGCCGGCCGGTGGCGCAAAGGTCCAGGAATTGGGAAGGTGCGCCATCGCCACGATCTGGTGCTTGGCGAGATCGCCGGGTTCAGCGATGCGCGGGTGCTGCTTCAGGTAGCGTGGCGCTGCGACGACGACGCGGCTGATCTCGCCGACCCGCATCGCCACCATCGCCGAATCCGCGAGAGGCCCGATGCGAAGCGCGATGTCGACGCCCTCCTCGATCAGATTGACCGAACGGTCGAACAGCAGGAGCTTTGCCGACACCGTCGGATAGGCATCGAGAAATGCATCGAGGATCGGCCGCAGCACCATCTCGCCCGAGACCACCGGCGCCGTGATCGCGAGCAGGCCGCGGGGCGCCGTGCGCGGTCCGGCCACGATGTCGTCGGCCTCCTCCAGCTCGGTGAGCACGCGACGGCAGATCGCAACATAGCGCTCGCCCTCCTCGCTCAGCTTGATCGATCGCGTCGTCCGGTGCAGCAGCTCGGCGCCGACCCGCTCCTCCAGGAAGGCGATGGCGCGGCTGACCGCCGCCGGCGAGCGGCCGAGCTTGCGTCCTGCGGCGGCCAAGCTGCCCTCGTCCACCGCAAGGACGAACACCTTCATCGCATCCAGACGATCCATGCCTACCCGTCGCCCCATCAAATTCCAGTGACAAGCTAGGCGCTCGCCCCCGCCGCGACAACCGCCGCCAAAGGCCGGTCCGGCATTCGTTCGCACCACGTAACAGTGTCTGCCGGACAACGTGTATTCGCAGCCGGGCCGCCGCGGCGTACCTCAGTACGCGAGCCAGCCGCTGCTGGCGCAGGTTCTGAAAGCCAACAACAGGAGTCAGCCACGGGTATCGAGCAGAAGGTCGCCATCATCACCGGTGCATCGCAGGGCATCGGCGCCGCCCTGGTCCAGGGTTTTCGCGATCGCAACTATCGCGTCGTCGCAACGGCGCGGTCCATCAAGCCGTCGGGCGACGATGACATCCTCGCCGTTCCCGGCGATATCGCCGACCGGGCCACCGCGGAACGCGTGGTCTCGGAGGCCGTCGCGCGCTTCGGCCGCGTCGACACGCTGGTCAACAATGCCGGCATCTTCGTCGCAAAGCCGTTCACGCAGTACACGGCCGAGGACTATGCGGCGGTGATGGGCACCAACGTTGCGGGCTTTTTCCACATCACGCAGCTCGCCATTGCGGAGATGGAGAAGCAGGGTTCGGGTCACGTCGTCCAGATCACGACCACCCTGGCCGATCAGGCCAATTCGAACGTGCCGTCGGTGCTGGCCTCGCTGAGCAAGGGCGGGTTGAACGCCGCGACCAAGTCGCTCGCGATCGAATACGCCAGGCGCGGCATCCGCGTGAACGCGGTGGCGCCCGGCATCATCAAGTCGCCGATGCATCCCGTTGCGACGCATGCCCAGCTCGGCGCGCTGCATCCGGTCGGCCACATGGGTGAGATGTCCGACATCGTTGGCGCCGTGCTCTATCTCGAGCAGGCAAGCTTCGTCACCGGCGAGATCCTGCACGTCGACGGCGGCCAGAGCGCCGGCCACTGAGCGCGGAGAAACACCATGCCGATCGTCACCATTCAAGTGACCCGCGAAGGAACGACGCCGGGAGCGGCGTCGCTCACGGCGGAGGAGAAGGCCGCGCTGATCAAGGGATCGAGCCAGTTGCTGCTCGACGTGCTCGGCAAGCCGCTCGAGTCCACCTTCGTCGTGATCGAGGAAGTCGACACCGACAATTGGGGCTGGGGCGGCCTGCCCGTGCAGGACTTCCGGCGCCGCCGCGCCGCAAAGACAGGATGATCCGCGCGCCACTGTGTGCGCAGGAGGATGACATGACCGAACTCAATGCAAACACTGGGCACCACGCCCGGCCGCATCAGCGGCCGGGATCGGAATCGCAATCGACTTCGCGGCAGGCTTGGCGGTACGCCGTGGCGGGATTGTCCGCATCACTGGTCGGGCTTGGCCTCGCCCGCTTTTCCTACACGCCGCTGATCCCGGCGCTGATCGCCGCAAAGTGGTTCAGCGCATCCGACGTCGTTTATCTCGGCGCTGCCAACCTCGCCGGTTATCTCGCCGGCGCGCTCGCGGCACGCGCCCTGGCCAATCGCATCGGCGCAGTCCGCGCGCTGCGGGCGATGATGCTGCTTGCCACCCTCTCATTCTTCGCAAGCTCTAGTCCGGTGTCGTTCACCTGGTTTTTCGCCTGGCGCTTTCTGTCGGGCCTCACCGGCGGAATCATCATGGTGCTGGCGGCCTCCGTCATTCTGCCGCACGTATCGGCCGCGAGGCGCGGCATCGTCGGCGGCGTGATCTTTGCCGGCGTCGGCCTTGGCGTCGCTGCATCGGGCACGCTGGTGCCGCTGCTCTTGCAACAGGGCTTGCAGCAGAGCTGGTATGGCCTCGGCGTGCTCTCCGCCGTGCTCACGCTCGCGAGCTGGTGGAACTGGCCCGCGGAGGCCAGGAGCGATGCCGCGCCTTCGCATCACGCGAAGTCCCATCAGACCTCGCCCGCCGTCCGCGCGCTTCTGGTCCAGTATGGCCTCAACGCGGTGGCGCTGGTGCCGCACATGGTCTTCATCGTCGACTTCGTGGCGCGTGGCCTCGGCCAGGGCATTGCGGCAGGCTCGCGCTACTGGGTGCTGTACGGTCTCGGCGCCATCGTCGGCCCGCTCGTTACCGGCCATCTCGGTGACCGCTCGGGATTCGGACCGGCCTTGCGCGCCGCGTTCCTGATCGAGGCGGCCGCCGTGCTGCTACCTACCGTCAGCACCGCGCCGGTTTCGCTGATCGTATCGAGCGTGGTGGTCGGCGGCTTCACGCCCGGCATCGTGCCGCTGGTGCTCGGGCGCATCCACGAGCTCGTGCCGCACTCGACCGAGCAGCAGCGCGCGACATGGAGCCACGCCACAACCAGCTTTGCGCTGTTCCAGGCGGCGGCAGCCTACGGCTTCTCCTGGATCTACGCGCAGACGGGCGGCGACTATCTGGTCCTGTTCGGACTTGGCGGCGCCGCCGTGGTGCTCGCGCTTGCGATCGATCTTGGGCTCGCGCTCACCACGCGCAAGGCATAAAGCAGGTGGCGGCGTGATCAGGAATACTGCATCACGCCGTCGTCGAGCCGGCCGAATCGCAACGTGACGATGTCGAGCGCGTAGTTCTGGTACAGCCGCCATGGCTGCTTCGAGCCCTGCTTTGGCATCTTCGCGACCGAGCGCTGCACATAGCCCGAGGTGAAATCGAGCGACGGCTGCGCGGTGATTTCAGGGTCGTCATTGTGCGGCATGCACTGACGGAAATTGTGCCGGTCCATGTAGTTGATGAGCCGGCAGACATATTCGCAGGTGAGATCGCATTTCAGCGTCCAGGACGCGTTGGTATAGCCGAAGGCCGACGCCATGTTCGGCACGTCGGCGTACATCATGCCCTTGTAGGTCAGCGTGCTGGCGAAATCGACGGCGCGGCCGTCGACGCTGATTTCGAGACCGCCGACGATCTGGAGCACCAGCCCCGTCGCGGTGACGATGATGTCGGCCGCAAGCTCGCCGCCATCCTTCAGGCGAATGCCGTCGCGCGTAAACGTGTCGATCTCGTTAGTGACGACGGCGGCGCGCTGCTCGCGGATCGCCTTGAACAGATCGCCGTCGGGCACGAGGCAGAGCCGCTGGTCCCAGGGATTGTAGCGCGGCGTGAAATGGGTCGCGACGTCGTAGTCGGGGCCGAGCGCCATCTGCACGCCCTTGAGCACCAGCTCCTTGACCTTGGCAGGCCGGCGCCGGCTGAGCTGGAAGAAGAACATCCCCCACATCACGTTGCGCCAGCGTATAACATGATAGGCAAGCCGCGTCGGTAGATTGCGGCGCAATTTGTTGGCGACGGGGTCCTGCGCCGGGCGCGACACCACATAGGTCGGCGAGCGCTGGAGCATGGTGACCTGCGCCGCCTTCTTGGCGAGCTCCGGCACCAACGTCACTGCGGTTGCGCCCGAGCCGATCACGACGACGCGTTTTCCCGCGTAGTCGATGTCCTCTGTCCATTTCTGCGGATGCACGATGCGGCCGGCGAAATCCGCCACGCCCGCGAACTCCGGCGTATAGCCCGCCTCGTATTTGTAATAGCCCGAGCACATGAACAGGAAATTGCAGGTGAAGCGCACGAGCTCGGTTGCGCCCTCGCCCGTAATGCGCTCGGCCTCGACGGTCCAGCGCGCGTCCGGCGTCGACCACGCCGCGCGCTTGACGCGATGACGGAAGCGGATGTGCTTCTCGATGCCGTTCTCGGCCGCAGTCTCGCGCACATAGTCGAGGATCTGCGGGCCATCGGCGATCGCCTTCGGATCAGTCCACGGCTTGAAGGAATAGCCGAGCGTGAACATGTCGCTGTCGGAGCGGACGCCGGGATAGCGGAACAAGTCCCAGGTGCCGCCGATACAGTCGCGCCCTTCCAGAATAACGTAGCTCTTGCCCGGGCACTTGCCCTGAAGATGATAGCCCGCGCCGATGCCGGACAGGCCGGCACCGACGATCAGGACGTCGAAATGTTCTGCGGCTTTGGCCATGGCGTTCTCCCCGGCACAGGATGGGCGACGCCGTGCCGAATTGCAACCGTCAGGCGGTGGCAGCGCCGTAGACAAGGGCTGTGTCGAAATACTCGTAGAATTCCACTGCCTTGCCATCCTTGAAACGCCAGAAATCGACCTTCGGGGTCTCAGCGATCTTCCCGGTCCTTTTGTTGGTCCAGGCACATGAGCCGCGCGCGAAAACAGCGTCGCCCTGCGCGACGTATTCATTCATGGTGTAGTACTGCATGCTCCAGTCAGCCAGCAGACCGTCGAAATAGCCACGAAGCTGCGCGCGGTCGTCATAACACTTGGCAAAGGGCACCGCCGGAGCCCCCTGCGGAAGCGAGTCGAACTTGATCTGCGGGCCGATGACGCTGTCGAACCAATAGTCGACGCTCCCGCCTTTGCTGTCGTTCCACCGACGATAGGCTTCTTTGAGCAACTGAACGTTGGCTTCGCTGGACATCGCATTCCCTCCATATGCATTTGACAATGAACGTGGGAAACGCGGCCACCCGCTTCAGAAGTGGCGGGCTTGTTTTGGCTCTACCTCCGAGCGTAGCACAATGAGTCTACAAAAAAAGGCCCCGGATCGCTCCGGGGCCTTCGTGTCGCAGCTGGATGCGATCTCAGTAGCGGTAGTGGTCCGACTTGTACGGACCTTCCTGCTTCACGCCGATGTAGTCGGCCTGGTCCTTGCGCAGCTCGGTGAGCTTGACGCCGATCTTGGCGAGGTGGAGACGCGCGACCTTCTCGTCCAGCGACTTCGGCAGCACGTAGACTTCCTTCTTGTACTTGCCGTCCTTGTTGTTGGCGAAAAGCTCGATCTGCGCCAGCGTCTGGTTGGTGAAGGAGGCCGACATCACGAAGGACGGATGGCCCATCGCGTTGCCGAGGTTCACGAGGCGGCCTTCCGACAGCATGATGATGCGGTGCTTGTCGGGGAATTCGATCTCGTCGACCTGCGGCTTGATGTTGGTCCACTTCAGGTTACGCAGACCCGCGATCTGGATCTCGTTGTCGAAGTGGCCGATGTTGCAGACGATGGCGCGATCCTTCATCGCGCGCATGTGCTCGATCGTGATGATGTCCTTGTTGCCGGTCGCGGTGACGAAGATGTCGGCGCGGGGCGCGGCGTCTTCCATGGTCACGACCTCGTAGCCTTCCATCGCGGCCTGGAGCGCGCAGATCGGATCGACTTCGGAGACCATCACGCGGCAGCCGGCCTGGCGCAGCGACGCGGCCGAGCCCTTGCCGACATCGCCGAAGCCCGCGACCATCGCGACCTTGCCCGACATCATCACGTCGGTGCCGCGACGGATGCCGTCGACCAGCGATTCACGGCAGCCATAGAGGTTGTCGAACTTCGACTTGGTGACGCTGTCGTTGACGTTGATCGCCGGCCACAGCAGCGTGCCGGCCTTCTGCATGTCATAGAGACGATGCACGCCCGTGGTGGTCTCTTCGGAAACGCCCTTGATGCTCTTGGCGATCTCGGCGAAGTAGCCCTTCGGCTTCTCCTTGAGCTGCTTCTTCAGGAGCGCGAAGAAGACTTCCTCTTCCTCGGAGCCGGGCTTGTCGAGGAACGCGGTGTCGCCGTTCTCGGCGCGCAGACCGAGATGGACGTACATGGTGGCATCGCCGCCGTCATCGAGGATCATGTTCGGGTGACCGCCGCCGTGCCAGTCGAACAGTTTTGCGGTGTAGTCCCAGTATTCGGCGAGCGTCTCGCCCTTGACCGCGAAGACGGGAATGCCGGCGGCCGCGATCGCCGCGGCGGCGTGGTCCTGCGTCGAATAGATGTTGCAGGAGACCCAGCGAATGTCGGCGCCGAGGGCTGCCAGCGTCTCGATCAGCACGCCGGTCTGGATCGTCATGTGCAGCGAGCCGGCGATGCGCGCGCCCTTCAGCGGCTGCTTCGGGCCGAACTCCTCGCGGGTGGCCATCAGGCCGGGCATCTCGGTCTCGGCCAGCGAGAGTTCCTTGCGGCCGAAGTCGGCGAGCGAAATGTCCTTGACGATGTAGTCGGTGAAGCCGGGCTTCGCATTCATAGCGGAGGTCCTGTTGTTGAATTGGTCGTTCCGGGTCGCCTTAGAAAGGCGAACCCGGAATCTCGACATGATGGATAAGGATCCCGGGTCCGCCGCTGTCGCGGCGCCCCGGAACGACGTTGGTGATCAGAGCGCGCGCTTGAGCGCTTCGACCAAGTCGGTCTTCTCCCAGGAGAAGCCGCCCTCGTTGTCGGGCGTGCGGCCGAAATGGCCGTAGGCCGAGGTGCGCGCGTAGATCGGGCGGTTGAGGTCGAGATGGCTGCGGATGCCGCGCGGGGTGAGATCCATCGCCTTGGCGGCGGCCATCTCGAGCTGGTCCTCCGACACCTTACCGGTGCCGTGGGTGTCGATGTAGATCGACAGCGGACGCGCGACGCCGATGGCGTAGGCGAGCTGGAGGGTGCAGCGATCGGCGAGACCGGCCGCGACGATGTTCTTGGCGACGTAGCGCGCCGCGTAAGCCGCCGAACGGTCGACCTTGGTCGGATCCTTGCCGGAGAACGCACCGCCGCCATGCGGGGCTGCGCCACCATAGGTGTCGACGATGATCTTGCGGCCGGTCAGGCCGGAATCGCCGTCCGGACCGCCGATGTAGAACTTGCCGGTCGGATTGATGTGCCAGATGGTCTTCGGCGTGATCCAGTCCTTCGGCAGCGCCTCGCGGACATAGGGCTCGACGATGTCGCGGATCTGCTTCGACGAGATGTCCTCGACCAGATGCTGGTGCGACACGACGATCTCGCGCACGCCGACCGGCTTGCCGTTCTCGTACTGCACGGTGACCTGGCTCTTGGAGTCCGGACCCAGCACCTTCTCGCGGCCGGAGTGACGCGCTTCCGAGATGAGGCGCAGGATCTTGTGGGCATAGAAGATCGGCGCCGGCATCAGATCAGGCGTCTCGTTGGTGGCGTAACCGAACATGATGCCCTGGTCGCCTGCGCCCTCTTCCTTGACCTCGCCCGGCTGCAGCGCATCGACGCCCTGCGCGATGTCGGCCGACTGCGGATGCAGCAGGATTTCGATGTCGGCCTTCTCCCAGTGGAAGCCGTCCTGCTCGTAGCCGATGTCCTTGATCGCGGCGCGCACGACGCCTTCGATCTGCTCGTTGGTGACGGATGCGGGACCTCGGGTCTCGCCGGCGATCACCACCTTGTTGGTGGTCGCGAGCGTCTCGCAGGCCGCACGGATCTGCCACGGATCGATGCCGGCTTTCGGCCCTTCGCGGTAGAACAGATCGACGATTTCATCGGAGATCCGGTCACAGACCTTGTCGGGATGACCCTCGGACACGGATTCGCTGGTGAAGAGATAGGACGCGCGCATCAGTAACCCCTTGTTCCGCCGTTAACCTGGCGGGCGTTTGCGATGTTTAACCTTGGATTATGTCAATCACGCCGTCGCGAGATGACGTAGGACTCGTCGAGAAACCAGAGCCCGTTGTACTTCCGCAGCACGTCCCGGGCGGCATCCAGAGTGCGGCCGTTTTGAGTCATTTCTGTCAATCGGTCGTCCTCGATCTGCGCCACATACACCGCCGCATTCCACGCTGCAAAGGCCGTCGAGGTTCCGATGGTACCCGTCACCTCGTTGGGCAGCGCTTCCATATCATACCTGAAGATCGAACGGTTGTCCGCATAAGCATTAAAATTTAGGTCCCGGCCCAACGACCCAAGCTCGTACTTCACGGCGCGCAATAGCTCATGACGGCTGACCGCGAAAGGATTTTCTCCAGGCCAGATCGCCTGGATCATTTCCATGCCGGGATCGTGACCATGGGAGTGGATTCCAATCAGCCGCCCGCCCGGCCGAAGCGCCCGCGCCAGCGGTGCAATGATCCGCTTTGCCCGGAAATTGACCGAGGACAGGGCGCGGTAGGGCTGGGATGCAATGACCAGGTCGAAATTGGCCTCGGTCTGGCCCGGCCGCGGAATGGTCGAATCCAGCAGGAACCTTTGGTCCTCGCGGTACAGCACCAGGACGACGGGCCGTTCGTAGAGCGGCATGGCCGTGCGTGGGCTGATGGCGGCGCGCCAGTTCTGCTCCAGGAACGGCCTCAACTCGGCGATCTGCTGCTCGAACTCGCCCGACGAGGCGCCCCGTAGCGGAACCTCGTGCCAGACGGTGGCCGCCGCCGCCGCGGGCGATGCCGGCGTGAGCCAGGGCGCCTCGGAGTAGAACATGTTGGTGAAGACGAACACCGACGCCGGATGCTCGAAAATGCGGTCCGGGACCCTCTCCAGCGTCAGCCGGAGGTCCTCGAGGCTGAGCTCCTTGCCGGCGACGTAGAACGGCATGTGCGGGTAGCGCTGGTGCGTTGCGCGCAGCACCCGGGCCAGCACCGTGCCGTCGCCGACCCCCGCGTCGAAGATACGCAGCGCCGGCGGGCGCGGATGGATGCTGGCGAGCTCCAGCGCCACGCGCTCGGCGACCACCCGCTTCTCGCTGCAGGTATGGACGAATAGCAGGTATTTTTGCCGGTTCTCGAAGAAGCGGAAATTACCGCGCGGATCGCGTTTTTCCGGCGGCACCTGGAGCCCCCGCGGCGGCGGCAGGCCGCCAGTCGTCGATGCGGCGATATAGGCCTGGATCCGCTCCAGCGTGTCGATCGTGATGCGCTTTCCCTCGCGCAGGCGATGGACCAGCTTCCCATCGTTCACCGCGCGCCGGCCAAACGTCGATTCCGCCATGTCCGCCTTGCGGCAGAACTCGGTGATTTGGCTGAGGATTTCGTCGTTTTTCATGAGTGGGAAAGCGGTGGGCAGAACTGTTGGGACCAGCGTCGTAGCAAAATCTGCCCACTGAGGGAATACCCTCTCTTGGCTTTACCCCACGTCCAATGACGAGCGCGTGAACCCCGGCGCACCGCCGGGCAACAAACAAGCGCTTCTCCTTCAAGGGACCATCGCCATGCGCCGCCTGCTCGTCGCGCTCTGCCTGCTCACGGCAAACATGTGGGCCGCGCCCGCCTTGGCGCAGGCGCGCAGCCAGCTCGGGCCGCTCTGCACCACCGACACCACGCCGCCAGACCAGATGATCGACGCCTGCAACAAGATCGTGGCGCTGAAGGTGTTCAAAGGCGAGCAGCTCGCGACGATCTATTTCTGGCGCGCGGTGGGCTGGAACAAGAAGGGTGACTATTCGAAGGTCATCGCTGACACCACCGAGGCGATCCGGCTACAGCCGAGCCAGGCGGTCTACAATCTCAGGGGATCGGCCTATTACGACAAGGGCGACTACGACATCGCGATCGCCGATTTCGACGACGCGCTGAAGCTCGGCCCGCCTGATGGCACCATCTTCCACAATCGCGGCAACGCCTGGCGCGGCAAGGGCGACTACGCCAAGGCCATTGCCGATTACGATGCCACGATCAAGCTGCAGCCGAAATCGACGTTCTCGTTCCAGAACCGCGGCATCGCGAAGGAGGCGCTCGGCGATCTCGACGGCGCACTTGCCGACATCAACCAGGCGATCCGGCTCGACCCGACACTGCCGCAGCCGCTGATCAATCGCACCGCGATCTGGCGCGTGCGGGGCGATCTCGATCGCGCCATTGCCGACGGCAGCGAGGCGATCCGGCTTGCGAAAGAAAAACCGCCCGTCAACATCATGACGCCGCCGAACAGCGTGCTGATCTCCGGCTATATCCACCGCGCGCTGGCCTATGAGGCGAAGGGCGACTACGCCCATGCGCGCGACGACTACAAGGCGACGCTGGCGATCGTGGCGTCCGATGCCGGCAGCAAGGCCAACCAGGCGACCGCCAAGGTGCGGCTGTCGCTGGTGACGGATGCGCTCACCCCCATCCCGCGCGATGCGCCGTCACCGGTGACGCAGCCGGCCCCGCAGCAAACGGGCGCGGCGCCTGCGCCCTCGCCTGCCCCGGCGACGCCTGGCAAGCGCCTGGCACTGGTGATCGGCAATGGCGCCTACGCGCATGTGAAAGCGCTGCCCAATCCGGCCAACGATGCGCGCGCCGTCGCCAGGAGCCTGCGCGACATCGGCTTCACGGTGTCGGAGGGCATCGATCTCGACCGCGCAGCGATGCAGAGAGTGACGCGCGACTTCCTGCGCGAGGCGGCGCGGGCACAGGTCGCGTTGGTGTACTATGCCGGCCACGGCGTGCAGGTCGACGGCCGCAACTATCTCATCCCCGTCGACGTCGAGCTCAAGCCCGGCGCGGGCATGACGGAGGCGATGATCGACATGGACACGATCATGGCCGGCCTCGACGACCAGGTCCGCACCAACATTTTGATCTTCGATGCCTGCCGCAACAATCCGATGGCGCAGCAGGTCGCAGCCGCCGGCACCAACCGAGGCATCGAGGGCGCTTCGGGCCTCGCAGCGCCAACGAGCCTGGGCGCCGGTGCAACGCTGGGCGCGGGCACGCTGATCGCGTTCGCCACCGCGCCGGGCCAGGTCGCGCTCGACGGCGAAGGCGCCAACTCGCCGTTCTCCGCCGCCCTCTCCCGCCATCTCGGCACGCCGGGGCTGGAGGTGCAACAGATGCTGACGCGCGTGCGGGCGGAAGTGGTCTCGAGCACGAAGAACAAGCAGGTGCCGTGGTCGAACTCGTCGCTGCTGGGCGAGGTCTATCTGGCGGAGAAGTGAGGGCGCGTGAGCGCACTGGTTTTCAAGGGTGCGACGCTGCCCGCCACTCACTCGGTGTCGTCGCCCGGCTCGACCGGGCGATCCAGTAATCCGAGACACCAGTGATTCACCGAGAAGCCGCAGCGTACTGGATTCCCCGCTTTCGCGGGGAATGACAGTGAGAGGACAAAGCATCTGCCATCGCCCCGACGCGCCAAATTTGCAACAACCCGCGAGATAGTCGACCGCAACCTATGGCTGCTCTATTTTGTCGCATATCGTTATCCTACAGTGCCGGCAACACCGGGTATCGGTGCACTGATCGCTGGGGAATCTTGTGAGAAAATTCATCGCCGCTGTCGGCATCATTCTGTCCGTCATATTCGGGGCACAGCCCGGCCTCTCGCAAAACGCTCCGTCCAGCGAGGCAGCGCGCAAAGCGGAGCTGGCCGCCGCATGGCAGGCGGCCGGCAATGCGGGCACGGCCGGCCCCGCCGACATTCCCCTGATCGACCAGGCGACGCTGAAAATCCCGGCCGGCGACTTCTTCGTGCCGAAGGCCGAAGCGGCGCGGGTGATGCGCGCGCTCGGCAACACGGTTCACGAAACGAATTTTGTTGGCCTCGTGCTCGGCACCCGTCAGAACGACCGCTGGCTGGTGGTGATCAACTATATCAAGGAAGGCTACATCAAGGATGATGCCGCCAAGGACTGGAACGCCGACGACCTCCTGAAGAACCTGAAGGAAGGTGTCGAAGAGTCCAACAAGGACCGCGCCGCCCGCGGATTTCCCGAGATGGAGGTGATCGGCTGGATCGAGCCGCCGAAATATGATGCCGTGGCGCATCGGCTGGTCTGGTCGATCCTCGGCAAGGACAAGGGCGCACCGGACGACGCGCGCAAGGACGTCAACTACAACACCTACGCTTTGGGGCGCGACGGGTATTTCAGCCTGAACCTGCTGTCGGACTCGAGCCGGATCGCAACAGACAAGGGGGCGGCGCACGAGCTGCTCGCCAACCTCTCCTATCAATCCGGTAAGCGTTACGAGGATTTCAGCGCCTCGACCGACCGCATCGCCGAATACGGACTGCTTGCGCTGGTCGGCGGCGTCGCCGCCAAGAAGCTCGGCCTGTTCGCCCTGGCGCTCGCCTTCGTGCTGAAATTCGCGAAAGTCATCATCTTCGGCCTCGCAGTGGCCGGTGCCGGCGTCATGAAATTCTTCCGCCGCAAGCCGCGCGACGATTCCGCCGGCGGCGCCGCATGAAGACGCTTTTCCTGCTGCTGTTCTCCGGACTGAAATGGGGAAAGCTCGCCACCAGCGGCGGCACCATGCTGCTGTCTCTGGCGGTCTACGCGACGATCTGGGGCTGGCGCTACGCCGCGGGCATCATCGCACTCTTGTTCGCGCACGAAATGGGGCACTACGTCGCCGCGCGGCAGCGCGGCCTCGACGTCGGCGCGCCCACCTTCATTCCATTCGTCGGTGCCTGGATCGCGCTCAAGGACAAGCCTGTCGATGTCGAGACGGAGGCCTATGTGGCGATCGCGGGCCCGGTGGTCGGAACAGCGGCGGCGCTCGCGGTCTATCTGTGGGCGAGATCGGAGGACAGCGCCCTCCTGCTCGCGATCTCCTATGCGGGGCTGTTCCTCAATCTCTTCAACCTGCTGCCGATCTCACCGCTCGATGGCGGCCGGGTGACGGCCGTCCTCGGCCCGCGAATCTGGTTCGTCGGCATGCCCATCCTGATTGCGGTCATGCTGTATCGGCCGAGCCCGATGCTGCTCATCGTGGCGATCCTGGCGGCCCCGCAGCTGATCAGCGCTTGGCGATACGATCCGCACGCGCCGGAGAACGTCGCCTATTACGGCGTGCCGCTCCAGACCAAGCTCGAATATGGCGGCGCCTATCTCGCGCTCGCAGCCCTGCTCGCGGTCATGACCTATGACGTGCACGAGATGCTGGGACCGATGATGCGGACGACGCCGTAGTCAAGCTCGCCGCGAGTTCGCCCCACCCCCAGCTGTCATCGCCCGGCTTGATGTTCAGCCCGGGGACATGACCGACGGGTGTTCGGGGACATAGCCGACACTTTTTCCGCTCGCCAAGTCGATGAT